>PEYM01000011.1 GCA_002774365.1 Candidatus Saganbacteria bacterium CG08_land_8_20_14_0_20_45_16
CTTTCTTTTTGCTAGCGGACAGGGACAAGCCCTGTCCCTACATTAGCCCCATCCCCTCCTTCATCACGCAACTTTGAAACGACCTCGAAAATTTTAGGATAAGGGAGAAGGCTTACTTAGCCGAGTAAAACTCGATAGTTTTCGCCAGCCACTCCAAATCTTTGTGCCGGTCCTGATCAAACTCCATCTTTTGCAAGGATTGGAGAAGACTATGTTTATACTCAGCCGCACCTAGGGTTAACTTGTCTAGCTGGGCTTCTAGCCAAAGCCGAGCTTCTTTGTTAATCCCGGTCAGGGATTCCAGCCTGATCCTTTCTGTAATCTTATAAAAGTCATCTTTAGTTTCTGCCAAAAGCCGCTGCAAATGAAGCTCTTTAATACGGGAGATAAGATAGTGAAGCTGGTCTTGTTCAATTGCCAGTTTATTAAAAAGTTCGGTGGGATTGAATTTTAGTTCCTTGGCCATTAGCACGGTTTCGGCTGTGAGCTCTGCTGCGGCAGTCATTTCTGCTGGAGGCTGGGGTGGGGGTGCTTGGCCTTCTTCATAGTTGTCGGGCAGAGCATTGGTGATCTCAACCCTTTCTCTGGTCCCATAGATAGTTGAGTGCTTGAGCATATGTCGGTGGTCGCGCCGGCGGCCTTTTAGTTCTACTGGGGTGTGCTGGGGGGTGGCATTGCTTTCTTCGTTCTCAACATCTTCTACGTCAGGGGCTAAGGTGCCTTCGCGCATCACATCAATAAAGTCGTGTTCAGGGTTGATCTCACCTACGCGTTGCTTGATGATTTGCCGGTCAGCCGCTGTGAAAATAGCCCCAGACGAGCCGACAATGGCTGCCTCTTGATTGCCTATGTTGATCGGGTCAATTGGGCCAACCGGAATTTCAGCCACCTTGATCATCCCCTTTAATTAATTATACACCAAGATCATCTAAGAAAAAAAGCTGGCTGGCCCACCTAAATATTTTATCGGATTTTGGACGCTAGAACTTGAGTGTCAGGAATAAATAGCTTGACAAAGTATAAAAGGCAAAGTTAGAATCTCTTAGGATGAAAAAGGAGGTGGATGATGACCCAAGGTTATTGTGTTAAGTGCAAAGATAAGCGGGAAATGAAGAATGAAAAAGACGTTACCATGAAAAATGGTCGCAAGGCTAAAAAAGGCGAATGCCCAACTTGTGGAACTAAGATGTTTAAGATTGGCGGGTAACTTTAGGGATAGGTAGAGGCAGAGGAATGAGGGTTAATAGGCTGGAGGGCATCCCGCACTTTCTAAGAGAGATGAAAAACCTCAAGAAAGTGCGGGATTGCGGTCTGCAGCCTTTTTTGTTAGAATGAAGTCTCTATGCCTGCGGATAAGTTCGTACATTTACATTGCCACTCAGAATATAGTCTTCTAGACGGTGCTGCCAGAATAAGTGAAATGGTCAAGGCGGCCAAAGAGTTTGGGATGCCTGCTATTGCCTTGACTGATCACGGCAATATGTATGGCACAGTCCAATTTATTAATGCTGCTCAAGAAGCTGGGATCAAACCAATTATTGGCTGTGAGCTTTATGTTGCCCCTCGCACTAGGTTTGATAAAGAGACTAAAGAGGATCGTTCCCCCTATCATTTGACCGCCTTGGTCAAGAATGCCCAAGGTTATACCAACTTGACCAACCTGGTATCAATTGCTTCGATCGAAGGGTTTTACTCGCGCCCCAGGGTTGATCATGAGTTAATTGAAAAATATCACGAGGGGTTAATTTTCCTTTCCGGCTGTCCCAAGGGAGAGATCCCTTTTCTCTTTAGTCACGGCGACATCGCCAAAGCCAACCAGGTAGCTGGTTGGTTTAAGGAACTTTTAGGCGCTGATTTTTATCTTGAACTCCAGGAGCTCTCTTTGCCTGGGCTAGAAAATCATGTTCCCAATCTGTTACAAATCGCAAATAAGTTTGACCTAAAAGTTGTGGCGAGCAATGATACCCATTATGTCAAAAAAAGTGATGCCTATGCTCAAGATGTCCTTTTAAGCATCCAGACAGGGGCCTTTCTTGCTGATGCCAAGCGGATGCGGCTAGAGAGCCAGGAATTCTACATAAAGTCTGGCCAAGAGATGTTGAACTTGTTTGCTTCAGTGCCGAGTGCCATAAGCAATACTTTAGAAATTGCCGAGAAATGTAATTTTGATCTGGAAATGGGCAAACTCCATCTGCCGCATTATCTAGTGCCTAAGGGCGAGACCCCGGATACCTTTTTGGAAGCGCTAGTTTGGACTGGGGTCAAGCAAAGATACGCGAGCTTGCTGCCTCCGGAAATAATTGACAGGGTTAAGTACGAGCTTTATGTCATTGAAAAGATGGGCTACGCTGCCTATTTCTTAATTGTCCAAGATTTTATCAATCATGCTAAGTCCAAAGGGATACCGGTTGGCCCAGGTCGTGGCTCAGCAGCCGGCAGTATTGTTTCTTATGCTTTGGGGATAACTAATATTGACCCGCTAAAATACGGCTTGATCTTTGAGCGTTTTCTAAATGATGAGCGGGTTTCTATGCCTGATATTGACGTTGATTTTTGCATTGAGCGTCGCAATGAAGTCATCGAATATGTGGCTAGTAAATATGGCCAGGATCATGTGGCCCAGATCGTTACCTTTGGCACTATGGCGGCGCGTGGCGCAATCAGGGATGTTGGTCGGGTCCAGCAGGTCCCTCTGCCTGAAGTTGATAAAATTGCCAAGTTGGTCCCTTTTGGCCCAGGAGTAACTTTAGAATCTGCCTTGCAGAATGTTAAAGAGCTCAAAAGTCTTTATGACAGTGAGGTTCGGGTCAAACAATTAATTGATACTGCCAAAAGCTTGGAAGGCTTGTCCCGTCACGCTTCAGTCCACGCAGCGGGCGTGGTTATTTCAGAAAAACCCTTAACTGATTATGCCCCTTTGCAAAAACTTGATAAGAGCGTGATTGTTACCCAATTTCCAATGGGCGACTTGGAAAAAATCGGCTTACTTAAGATGGACTTTTTGGGCTTGCGTAATCTGACCATGATTGCTTACACCCTTGAGCTGATCAAAAAGACGCAAGGGATAGAGCTTGACCTTGACAGTATCCCGCTGGATGACCATAAGACATATGGTATCTTGTGTGGTGGCGAGACCATGGGAATATTTCAGCTTGAAAGCCGGGGTATGCAAACCTTGATCAAGGACCTACAGCCGACTCACTTTGAAGAGATTATTGCCTTGTTGGCCCTCTATCGGCCAGGGCCGCTGGAGTCAGGCATGGTTGTTGATTATGTCAACCGCAAACATAAGCGGACCCAGGTTAAATATATGTTGCCGCAGCTTGAACCGATCCTGCGGGAGACTTATGGCGTCATCCTTTATCAAGAGCAGGTGATGAAGATTGCCAGTGAGGTCGGGGGCTTTACTCTGGGACAGGCTGATATGCTGCGTCGGGCGATGGGCAAGAAAAAAGCCAAAGAGATGCAGCAGCAGAAGAAATTCTTTGTTGATGGGGCAGTTAAGAAAGGGGTCTCCCAGCACAAGGCGACCGAGCTTTTTGACCTGTGCGCTAAATTTGCTGGTTATGGTTTTAATAAGTCCCACTCTGCGGCCTACGGGGTCATCTCTTACCAAACTGCTTATCTCAAAGCCAACTATCCCAAAGAATTTATGGCTGCTCTTTTGACCTCTGTTTCCAGCAACGCGGACAAGGTTACCGGCTATGTTAATGAGTGTCGGCGGATGGGGATGAAGATTTTGCCGCCGGATGTAAATGAGAGTGAGCGTAACTTTACCCCAGCCAAAGGCGGGATCCGGTTTGGACTCTCAGCCGTGAGAAATGTTGGTTTAGCTGCGATCGACTCAATTATTGAAGTGAAAGGCAAAGGTGAGCCTTTCCGCTCGCTGGCAGACTTTTGTGAGCGGATAGATGCCCGCACTGTTAATAAAAAAGTGATTGAGAGCTTGATCAAGGCTGGGGCTTTTGATTCTTTTGGCCTGGGCCGGGCCTATCAGTTGGCGATATTAGGCAAGATCATGAGCCGTGTCGCTACGGTCCAGCGTGAGCAAGCCAATGGCCAGGCAGCGCTGTTTGGAGAAATGTCCAATGTTTCCGGACAAGGTCCAATGTCCAATGGCTTTGAGGATATTCAAATAGAGGAATTTCCTCCAGAGCAGCTCCTCAAGATGGAAAAAGAGATGATTGGTCTATATATCTCTTCCCATCCTTTGGATTATGTCAGTGAATCCCTAGAGGCCCAGGTCAATACTAAAATTATTGATATTGCTGAGATGAAAGAAGGGGACATGGTTAGAATTGGCGGGCTTTTGTCTGAGGGCCGACGCCTGACCACGAAAAAGGGTGACATGATGATGATTGGTAAGATCGAAGATACTTCTGGCAGTATAGGGCTGGTCGTGTTCCCTAAAACTTTTAAAAAGTCTGAGGCTTTGCTGAATAACGACCAAATTGTTGTAGTCAAAGGCAAGGTCAATCGCGATATGAGGACGGAAGAACTTAATGTTGTAGCTGAAGAGGTTTTTCCCATGGCAGATATTGAAAAAAAACGTTCTTTGTATATTGAGCTGGTGTCGGTCAGTGATCCTGATATCTTAAGCAAAATGCGTCAGTTATTTGTGTTGTATAATGGCACTGACCCGGTTATTATAAAGTTGGATGGTCAGAGTATTGCTTTAGCCGGGGAGCTTCACGTTGATATTAACCCTGATTTAGTACTCCAGCTTGAAAAATTATTGGGTACAGGCTCGGTCAATGTTGAGTATCGGGCGGTTGTAAAAGAGGAGGCAAAAGATAATGTCAAATGTCCAATTTAAATTTAATAACGATGGCTTAATTCCAGTGATTGCGCAAGACTATAAAGATGGGACGGTTTTGATGCTGGCTTACATGAACAAGGAGTCTTTGCAAAAAACCTTGGCAACTAAAGAGATGTGGTACTTTAGCCGCTCGCGTCAGGTCTTGTGGCACAAGGGTGATACCTCTGGTCACATTCAAAAGGTGAAAGAGCTTTATTATGATTGTGATGCTGATGCACTTTTAGCCAAGATTGAACAAGTTGGCGACATCGCTTGTCACACTGGCAATCGGAGCTGTTTTTTTAATAAGATGTTTTAAACTCACCCCCCGACCCCCTCTCTTAATAAGAGAGGGGGGGATAATACTAGGTAGTATGGGGGTGAGTTATCGAGTGATACTATGGAAAACAATAAACTCATCATCAATGGTGCCAGAGAGCATAATCTTAAAGATGTTAATTTAGAACTCCCTAGAAATAAATTAATTGTTTTTACGGGTATCTCCGGCTCTGGCAAGTCTTCGCTGGCTTTCGACACAATTTACGCTGAAGGCCAGCGTCGCTATGTTGAATCGCTTTCAGCATATGCTCGCCAATTTCTTGAGCAGATGCAAAAACCGGATGTTGATAGCATTGAGGGCTTATCGCCGGCTATTTCGATCGACCAGAAAGCTTCATCAAGAAACCCGCGCTCAACTGTTGGGACAGTTACTGAAATTTACGATTACCTAAGGCTCCTTTTTGCTAATATCGGGGTGCCGCACTGCCCAAAATGCGGCAAAAAGATTGAAAAGCAGAGCCCGCAGCAAATTGTTGACCAGATTTTTGAGCTGCCAGAAGGAGAAAAGATTTTTATCTTAGCCCCGGTGATCCGCGGCCGCAAAGGGGAGTACAAAACTGTTTTTACTGATATTGAAAAAGACGGTTTTGTCAGGGCGCGGGTTGACGGAAAAATCTATGAAATTGCCGAGGCGCCGGAGCTTAATAAACAGCTTAAACATGATATCGAAATAGTGGTTGATAAGCTTTCTGCCAGCAAGACCAACCAGAAGCGTTTGACGGAATCAGTTGAAACCGCTTTGCGTTTTGGTAATGGTTTGGTGGCGATTTTGCCTGATAAAAAGAAAGGGAAAATAAGGCTTTTTTCTGAAAAGTTTTCCTGTCCTGATTGTGGGATAAGTTTGGATGAGATCACCCCCAGGATCTTTTCTTTTAACAGCCCTTATGGCGCTTGTCCAGAGTGTAAAGGCTTGGGGGACAAGCTGGAATTTGATCCTGATCTGGTCTTGCCTGACAAGGGGTTAACCTTGCGGGAGGGGGCAATTGCTCCGTGGGGGGATGCTCAGAGTTACTATTTGCAAAAACTTGAATCAGTTGGTCGCGAATTTGGTTTTGATCTTAATACTCCGCTTGCTAAATTGAACAAGAAACAGATCGGGGTGATCCTCTATGGTACAAATAAGCCGGTCAAGTTCCAGTATGTTATGCAAAAGGGTTATTGGGAGCATGAGGGGAAATTTGAAGGGGTAATTGGCACGCTGCGGCGCCGCTATTTTGAGACCCAATCAGAAAATGTCCGTTTTCATCTTTACCGTTTTATGAGCTCGGTTCCGTGCCGCGTTTGCGGCGGCAAAAGATTGCGGCCAGAGACTTTGGCGGTCACGATTAACCGCAGGTCAATTGCTGATGTTTCGAGTTTATCGGTCAAAGCCGCGCTCGGATTTTTGACTAATTTAGAACTCACAGAAAAAGAGGCATTTATTGCCAAGCAGATTATTAAAGAGCTAAAAGCTAGGCTGCAGTTTTTAGTTGATGTTGGCCTTGATTACGTGACAATTGACCGTCAGTCGTCAAGTTTATCTGGTGGCGAAGCCCAGAGAACTCGTCTTGCTACCCAAATTGGCTCTGGGTTAGTGGGCGTCCTTTATATATTGGATGAGCCCTCAATTGGCCTGCACCAGCGAGATAACCAACGATTGATCAAGACTTTGGAAAGACTGCGCGACCTAGGCAATACTATTATAGTAGTTGAGCACGATGAAGAGACCATGCGCCTGGCTGACTATTTGGTTGATATTGGTCCAGGGGCTGGCCGGCATGGTGGCAAAATTGTAGCCAGTGGTTCTTTGGCTGATATTTTAAAAGAGAGCAAATCAGTCACTGGTAGGTACTTATCTGGCAAAGAAATGATTGAGCTTCCTAAAGAGAGAAAAAAGGGGAATGGCAACAAATTAATTATTAAAGGGGCAACTCATAATAATCTTAAGAAAATTAATGTCGAGTTTCCGCTTGGTCTTTTTGTCTGTGTGACTGGGGTTTCCGGCTCTGGCAAAAGCTCGCTGATCAATGATATTCTTTATCGTGCTTTAGCTAAATATTTTTACCGCTCAATTGATAAAGCCGGGGAGCATAAGGCAATTGAGGGACTTGAACACATTGATAAAGTCGTGATTATTGACCAGACCCCGATTGGCCGGACCCCGCGCTCAAACGCTGCGACTTACACCGGGGTTTTTAATCACATTCGTGATTTGTTCACGATGACCCAAGAGGCTAAAATTCGCGGCTACAAACCTGGCCGTTTCTCTTTTAATGTGAAGGGGGGGCGGTGTGAGTCTTGTAGCGGCGATGGTTTTGTGAAAATTGAGATGCATTTTTTGCCTGATGTCTATGTGCCTTGTGATGTGTGTAAAGGCACACGATATAATCGCGAAACCCTTGAGGTCCACTGTCGTGGCAAAAACATCTATGATGTCCTGGATATGCCGGTTGATGAAGCTTATACACTTTTTGAGAATATTCCGCAGATCAGCCGCAAGCTGCAGACGTTAAAAGATGTTGGCCTGGGGTATATTAAGCTTGGCCAACCGGCCACAACTCTTTCCGGTGGCGAAGCGCAAAGGGTTAAACTGGCCAATGAACTTTCAACCCGCTCAACTGGCCGCACTCTGTATCTGCTTGATGAGCCAACCACCGGCCTGCACTTTGCTGATATCAAAAATTTGCTCCATGTTTTGCACCGGCTCGTAGAATCCGGCAATTCCATGATCGTGATCGAGCATAATCTTGACGTGATCAAAACCGCTGACCATATTATTGATTTAGGGCCAGAGGGTGGGGACCTTGGGGGAGAGATTGTGGCTCAAGGGACGCCGGAGGAAGTCGCCAAAGTGGCGAAGAGTTATACAGGGAAGTATTTGAAGAAGCTATTGAAATAATGGAGGTCGTTTCAAAGTTGCGTGATGAAGGAGGGGATGGG
>PEYM01000046.1 GCA_002774365.1 Candidatus Saganbacteria bacterium CG08_land_8_20_14_0_20_45_16
TTACTGTAGTTGTGGTCGTGCTGGTGGTTGTGGTGATGGTAGTGGTCGAGGTAGTTGTAGTTACCCCTGGCGCTAAGGTTACAGTAGTACTCGTTGTTGTGGTCGTTGTTGTCCCCCCAGGAGGCAAGGTCGTGCTGGTGCTACTTTCCTCAACCGCGCGACCGCCACAGCCAAATAAAACAAAACCCAAGCTAATAAAGCCCAGTAAAAACAAAACACCTATCAATATTTTTATGCGCATCCAGATCATTCCTCCTTATCACATCACTATTAAAATCAGGTCACCGGCCTAAATAAATATAAGCTGAACCAGCATTGCTTTTGTCATCTGGATCCGCCCCAGTCGCACTAATAATTACCTCGGCTTTGCCATCGCCATTAATATCTCCGGCACTGCTAACTGATGCGCCTAACCAATCAGAATCAGCCGCGCCATTAATTTGAAATAATAGCTCATGAGTGGCTCCTGAATAAATATAAACTGCCCCTGAATTATCTAGGCCATTAACATCAGCAGTATTAGCCCCGACAATTATGTCCAGTGTCCCATCACCATCGACATCCCCAGCGCCAGACACAGAGTAACCTAAATAATCATTACGATAAAACCCCTCAATTTCAAATAACAATTCATGAGTAGCCCCAGAATAAACATAGGCTGAACCTGCGTTTGCTAATCCACCAGGGTCAGCCCGCTCTGCCCCAATAATCACCTCATCATAGCCATCGTGATTTAGGTCCCCAACCCCTGCAACTGAACAGCCCAAGTCATAATCAGCTGCCTCGCCATTAACTTGAAATAACAAAGCATGGGTAGCCCCAGAATAAACATAGGCTGAACCTGCGCTTGCTAATCCACCAGGGTCAGCATAGTATGCCCCAACAATTACTTCAGGCGTGCCAACACCGTCTACATCTCCAGCACTGGCTACTGAATAGCCAAAACTATCATGTTCAGCCACACCATCAAGCTGAAATAATAGCTCATGGGGAGTAGCCCCTGAATAAACATAGACTGAACCCGCACCAGCTCTACCATCAGGAGAAGCATTATACGCCCCAATAATTAAGTCCGGAATATGATCTCCATTAATATCTCCCGCGCTAGCCACTGAATGGCCAAAGGCGCCAGCACCAACAGGGATGGGAATAGTAAACAATACTGTTGGAACAGCTCCCGCGTATGAACAAACCTCAACGCTAGCACCATCCCCCCCCACAATCACTTCAGATCTACCATCACCAGTCAAATCACCAGCACTAGCCACAGAAGAGCCCAAACCATCAAAAGCAGCAGCACCATCTACTTGAAACAATAGATCATGAGTAGCACCTGAATACACATAAGCAGAGCCAGCGTAAGAGTTACCGTCAGGATTTGTGTTAGGCGCCCCAATAATTAAGTCTGGCGTTTCATCCCCATCCACATCTCCAGCACTAGCCACAGACCAACCAAAATTATCCCCAGCATCCTCACCATCAATTTGAACTAATAAATCCAGCGACGGCGCAGTAGTCGTAGTAGTGCTAGTTGTTGTTGTGGTGGTGGTACTTGTTGTTGTGGTCGTGGTAGTACTGGTAGTAGCTAAGGTTGTACTAGTCACCCCAGGCGGCAAGGTAACAGTAGTTGTGGTTGTGGTCATGCCTGGCGCTAAGGTTACTGTAGTTGTGGTCGTGCTGGTGGTTGTGGTGATGGTAGTGGTCGAGGTAGTTGTAGTTACCCCTGGCGCTAAGG
>PEYM01000050.1 GCA_002774365.1 Candidatus Saganbacteria bacterium CG08_land_8_20_14_0_20_45_16
GCTATCTCATAAAGAGATCTTATATCGTTTAAGCGATCGGGGATGAACCTTTAACATGCTCTGAAATAAGGGCGTATAGGCGTGTATTTATAAAGCCGTTGTTATTAAGGTTTAGGGAGCTGGCAGCCTGAAGGCTGCCGCGACAAAAAAGAGATTGACTATTGCTTTCATAGGCGTTAACTTTTGGTAAAAATTTCAGGGTGTGCTATTATTAAAATGATGAAGAAAAAAGCTATTATCCTGCTTTCTGGCGGACTTGATTCAACCACTACGCTTTACTACGCCAAGAAACACGGTTATGAGTGCCACGCTTTAATTTTTGACTATGGCCAGCGCCATAAAAAGGAAGTGCGTAGTGCGGTGGCGGTGGCATTGCTTGAATCGGTGGCGTATCATGTTATGCGAATAAAATTGCCGTGGAAGGGGAGCTCTCTCTTAGACAAAAAGACTAAAGTTCCAACCAATAGGAAGATGAAAGGGATCCCTTCAACGTATGTTCCGGCGAGAAATACGATCTTTTTAAGTTTTGCTTTGTCATACGCTGAAGCTATTGAGGCTCAAGTGATCTTTATCGGGGCCAATGCAGTTGATTTTTCCGGCTATCCTGATTGCCGACCAAAATTTTACCAAGCCTTTCATAGCGTGATCAAAGAGGGGACAAAAGCGCAAAAGATTAAGATATTAACTCCACTGATCGATTTGAGTAAAGCGGAAATTATTAAACTGGCGATCAAGCTTAAGGTTCCCCTTGAGCTGACTTGGTCTTGCTATCAAGGCGGCCAGAAGCCTTGCGGGATTTGTGATAGTTGTCGCCTGCGTCAGCGCGGTTTTGATTCGATATCATGATATAATATTATTGATGATCAAATTTGGCACTGATGGCTGGCGGGCCGTAATTTCAGAAGAATTTACTTTTGCTAACGTTCAAAAAGTAGCTAAGGCAATCGCGCTGTATCTTATTAACCATGGTTTGGCTAAGAGACCCATTATTATTGGCTATGACCCGCGTTTTTTAGCTGATAAATTTGCCGAGGAGATTGCCAAGGTCATGCTTGAGGCTGGCCTTGATTGTTTTTTAACTGAAAGGGATACGCCAACCCCGATTGTGGCCTGGTCAGTTCGGGATAAAAAAGCCGGTGGCGCAATCATGATCACTGCTTCTCACAACCCGCCGGAATATTGTGGCATAAAATTTATTCCAGATTACTGTGGTCCGGCTGATGAAAAAATTACAGCTGAACTGCAGGCGAATTCCAACCAAGAAGTGCGGATTCCCCAGGCTAAGATAAAAGGGCAGATTGAGCGCTTTGAGCCAAAAGAGAGATATCTAGCTTACATAAAATCTTTTATTGATGTTGATCTGATCAAGGCTGCCAAGCTTAAAGTTATCTATGACCCAATGCATGGTTCTGGCCGCGGTTACATGGATAGGCTGTTGCAGGATTTAGGTTGTCAGGTAGAGGTCATTCATGGCAACCGGGACGTTCTCTTTGGCGGACAGAACCCAGAACCAGCTGAAGAGGAATTAGCTGAACTAAAAAGTCAAGTGGTGGCCAGCCAAGCTGATGTTGGCCTAGCCAATGATGGCGATGCTGACCGTTTTGGTGTGGTTGATGAAAAAGGCAGTTTTCTTAGTGCCAATCAAATCATTCCGCTAGTGTTTGAATATTTAGTTGTGGCAAAAGGGCTAAAAGGCTCGGTCGTGCGCTCGATTGCTACCAGTCATTTAATTGATAAAATTGCTGCCAAAAATAACGTGGCGCTGCACGAGACGCCAGTGGGCTTTAAATATATCGCCCAGCTCACGATGGCAGATCACGTCATTATTGGCGGAGAGGAGAGTGGGGGCTTGTCGGTGCAAGGGCACATTCCTGAAAAAGACGGCTTATTGGCTAATATTTTAGTGGTTGAGCTAATAGCTAGATACAAAAAACCACTCTCACAAATTTGGGCTGATCTAACCCAAAAGTATGGTCAGGTTATTAACCAGAGGATCAACCTAAAGATGACCCCAGAAAAAAAAGCAAGCTTTATGACTGGCTTACGAGAAAAGACCCTCGTTCAATTAGGCGGGCTAATGGTCAAAGAAGTTAAAAAAACTGATGGCGTCAAGCTGATCTTTGAGGATGGAAGTTGGCTATTGGCTCGACCATCAGGCACAGAACCGCTCGTGCGGGTCTATGCTGAGGCTGATAGCGAAAAAAAACTCAAGTCTATTCTTGAGGCCTTAAGACCTTGACTTTTCTTAGTAGATAAAGGAGGAGATTAATATGGTAAAAAAGAAACAGTTAGAAGAGGGAGCTAAGATTGTAATGAGCGATGTGGAAATGTCCCGGGCCTTGAAACGGCTGTCGCAGCAGATTGTTGAGGCCAACAAAGGGGCGGAAAATTTAGTTTTGGTGGGGATTATTCAGCGCGGGGTGCCACTGGCCAAAAGACTAGCTGAGCTGATTGCTAAAAGCGAGTCCACCTCAGTGCCAGTGGGCCAGCTTGATGTTTCCCTTTATCGTGACGACCTGACCCAAAAGGGTGAGTACATTGAGGTGAGAAAATCTGAGATGCCTTTTGCCACGACCGGTAAAATTGTTGTTTTGGTTGATGATGTTATCTTTGCTGGCCGCACGGCCAGGGCTGCTTTAGACGGCCTCAAGGATTATGGTCGGGCCAATAAAGTGCAACTAGCGGCTTTGATTGATCGCGGTCATCGTGAGCTGCCAATCCATCCTGATTTTGTGGGCAAAACCTTGCCAACTGCTAAAACAGAACAAGTTAAGGTTGAGGTCTATGAAGTTGACGGGGTGGACAGGGTGATTATTAAGTAATTTAGGCTTTATGAAAGCCTCGGCAGATGAAATTCTCGAAGGTTTGAACCCCGAACAAAAAAAGGCAGTTAAGCATGGCTTGGGCCCGCTTTTAGTCATTGCTGGAGCAGGGACTGGCAAAACCTCGGTCCTCATCAAACGGATCGCGTACTTAATCGCCTCAAAAAAAGCCAAGCCAGAAGAGATTCTAGCCCTGACCTTTACTGACAAAGCGGCTGAAGAGATGGAGGCCAGGGTTGATCGATTGGTTCCTTACGGCTACATTGATGTTTCAATTTCAACCTTTCATGCTTTTGGCGACCGGATCTTGCGTGATCACGCGATCGATCTTGGATTAACGCCTGACTATCGTGTCCTTTCGGCCGCAGAACAATTAGTTTTTTTTCGCGAGCATATTTTTGATTTCCCACTACACTATTATAAGTCGCTTAGTGACCCGATGCGGCACATTGAGGCTATTTTAAAGGTAATAAGTCGGGCGCAGGATGAGGACGTCTCGCCGGAAAAATATTTGGCGTGGGCAATGGGCAAGTTGGGCAAGGAAGGAGAGGCGGAAAAGGAAGAAAAGGAGGAAGGGGAAAGACAGGTTGAAATTGCGAAAATATACCAGAAATACCAGGAGCTAAAAGCGCAAAAAGGGTTTGTTGATTTTGCTGACCAGGTGGGATTAGTCTTAAAACTATTTCGTGAACGGCCTAAGGTTTTAGGGACTTTACAAAAACGCTATAAATATATCTTAGTTGATGAGTTCCAGGATACCAACTATGCCCAATTTGAACTGCTTAAGCTCTTGGTCGGCGAGAAAGCAAATATTACAGTTGTGGGGGATGATGACCAGTCAATTTACAAGTTTCGTGGAGCAGCGATTTCTAATATACTTGGTTTTGAGGACAAGTACCAAAAGGCAAAAAAAGTTGTCTTAACCCGCAATTACCGCTCCACGCAGATTATTCTGGACACGGCTTACCGTTTGATCAAACATAACAATCCTGATCGACTTGAGGTTAGGTCTGGGATTGATAAGAGACTGAAAGCTGTTTTGGAACCCGAGAATGAAATTCTCGATTCCAAAAAGAAGGATGATCTGGGACCGACACTGAAAGTGTCGGGAGCTGTCCAACCTCAGCATAAGCATTTTGATAGGTTGTCCTCTGAGGCTGACTGGGTTGCCTCTACAATTAAAAAGAAAGTTGAGCAGGGCTATAAATATGCTGATTTCGCGATCTTGGTTAGGACTAATGCTGATACGGAAAACTTTAAGCAGGCTCTAAATATGTTGAATATTCCGCAGCAGGCGAGCGGTAATTTTGGCCTTTATAGTTTTCTTGAGGTTCAGCTCCTTTTGTCGTTTCTGCGCTCCATTGGTGACCTGGCTGACTCGCGCTCGCTCTTTCAATTGGCTGTTTCGCCAATCTACCAGCTTGACCCGCTAGATTTGCAAAAATTAACAACTTTTGCTCAGCGGAGAAATTTTACCCTGCACCATGTTTTTAGCCATTTAGACGACGGCGGCGAGGAATTTGAGGTTTTAACAGACTTAAAAGCAGAATCAAAAGCCACGATCAATAAAATTATGGCTGATATTAATTACTACCTTGATTTTGCCAAGGAAAAAACAACTGGAGAGGTCTTGTACCAATTTCTTAAACGTTCAGGTTATTTGGCAAAATTGACCAGGGAGGAGAGCTTGGAAAATGAGAGCCGGGTCCGCAACTTGTCTAAGCTCTTTCAGCGGATCATGGAGTTTCGCGAGATTGCTGAGCTAGATAGGGTAGCTGAGTTTGTTAAATATATTAATATCTTAAAAGAGGCAGGTGATAATCCGGAGACAGTTAATACAGATGCAGATCTTGATGCGGTTAATATCTTAACAGTTCATAAAGCCAAAGGTTTAGAATTTAGAGTTGTTTTTGTTGTCTCTTTGGTTGATGAAAAGTTTCCTGTGCGCCGGCGAAGCGAGCCCATCGAGCTGCCGGCAGAGTTGGTGGCTGAAGGCTTGCCTAAGAGCGACCAGCATTTGGCCGAAGAGCGGCGGCTTTTTTATGTGGCCATGACCCGAGCGCGCGAAGAGCTTTATTTAACCTCGGCTTTTGATTACGGGGGAAAACGTCAGCGCAAAGTTTCACCTTTTGTTTTAGAAGCTTTGGATTTACCCAAGGCAGACCTTTCGATTATAAAACTGTCAGCCCAAGACCAGCTTGAGCTTTTTGCGCCAGCGGAAATCGCGGTCCCGGCCCTTAAGAAATTTGGGGGAGCCGAAATTTTGCATTTGAGCTTTTACCAGATCGATGATTATTTAATCTGTCCGTTAAAATATAAGTATGTCCATATTTTGCGGGTCCCGCTACTCCCTAACCATTCGATTATTTACGGCTCGGCCCTGCATAAAGCAGTGCAGGCTTACAGCGTGGCCAAGCTCAATGGTCAGCCTTTTACTGAAAATGATTTGCTCAAGGTTTTAAAGCATAGCTGGTCCCCGCAGGGCTTTATCTCGCGTGAGCATGAAGAACAACGTTTGGGCGTGGCAGAAAAGGTGCTGCAGGAGTTTTATCAAAGAGAGCTGGGCGCTGGCCGCCAAATAAAATATGTTGAAGAAGAGTTTTCTATTCCCAAAGGCGGGCTCCTTGTCCGCGGCCGGTGGGACAGGGTTGATGAGGTTGATGGTAAGATTTACATAGTTGACTATAAATCCTCAGAGGTGAAAGAGCAGAAAAAGGCCGACTTAAAAGCCAAGAATAGTTTACAGCTTAATATTTATGCCCTGGTGTGGCAAGAAAAATTTGGCAAGCTGCCGTACCAGGTTGAACTGCATTTTCTTGAGAGCGGCTTAATTGGGGCGATTACTCCTACTTTAAGCCGGGTGGATAATACCTGGGACAAGATTCTAACTGTTGAAGCAGGGATCCGCCAGGCTGATTTTAGTCCCAAGCCATCGGCTTTTACCTGTAATTATTGTGCTTATAGCGAGATTTGTCCGGCGGTGAAAGTTTAACTCACGATCTTGAGCGGTTCTGGCTTTTGTTCCAGCGAGTCGAGTTTATCTCCAAATTTGTTAAGCCGCTTGTCAGTTGATTCGTAACTGCCAGCCAGATTCTTAAGGTGCGTGCCCATCTTTTGAAAGTCTTCCATCACCCGGCCAAAATTACCCTCCAGCTGGGCGATGTTGCGCAGGATTTCCTGAGCTTTTTCTTCTATCCTCATGCCGCGCAGGCCCATCAGGATGGTTTGCAGATAGCCGTAAAATGAATTTGGCGAGACAGGGATAACCTTATTATCAATGGCATATCTAAACAAGCTTTTTTCATCATCAAGATTTTCTTCTTTGATAATGATTTCATAGTAAACATTTTCTGCTGGAATGTACATCAAAGCAAAATCAAAAGTCCCTTCGTCTGGCAGAATGTATTTTTGGCGGATCGCGTCAATGTGCTTTTTGACGTCCCTGATAAATTGCTTGCGATTATTGAGTTTAGTGGTCTCATCTTTGGCTTCTAGCAGCTTTCTAAAATTTTCTAGCGGAAATTTAGAATCCACCGGGACCATCCCATCTTTTAAAATAATGACTGCGTCAACTGCTTCGCGGCTTTTGAAACGATACTGCAGCTGGTAGCGAGAGGGTGGCAGGACCTGGTTTAAAAGATCGCTTAAAAACAGCTCCCCCATACCGCCGCGAATCTTGGGTGCCCGCAGGATCTCTTGCAGTGAGGCGATGTCTTTGGCCACTTCATTGACCTGTTTGGTGCTTTCAGAAACCTCGCCGAGCCGGCCATAGACATCCTTGATCGCTTTGGCCGCGTTATCAAGGCGGCTATTAGTGTTTTTGTCCAAATTTTGGAGGGTTTGGGTAAAATCAGTATTGACCTTTTGGAGGATGTTTTGGTTGTCAGCATAAAGCTTGGTGATTGAGCCGCGGATCCCTTCCATTTGTTTTTGGATTAGGTCAATTGATTTGTTGTCTTGAGGGGCTCTAGCTAATTGGTTAATTTTTAGGAGTGCCAAGCCCAGACCGGCCAGGGAAATAAGAGACAATACAATCATCATAAAATTCATAAGATTATTATAGCAATTTCTCTTGACTTATGCCATAGATTTGCTAGGCTTAAATTGATGAGAATTTTCCGTTTTATTGTTATCGGCTCGGTTTTTCTCTTGCTTCTTTCTTCTGTTGGTCAAGCCTTGTCCAATGATCAGGCCTGGCTGCTCAAGCAATTGCATAACAAAGAGGCTCGAATTGTTAAGGAGATTGCCCGGTTAAACCAAAAGGTAGTCCAAGGAGTATCTTCGACTGACAAAGTGAAAATTGCCGCGTTGGTAAAAGGGTACAAAGCCAGACTAGCAAAGATACAAGAAAAGATCATCCAGCTAGGGGGTGCAATTAGTCAGTCAGGGGCTACTGCGCCGTTGTTTGGGGTGGTAACTCCTGAAGTTGGGCAAGCTGACCTTGAGGGTTTGCCTGGTTTTTCTATTGAGGCTGTTGCCCCAAAAAGTTTTTTGGCCAGTGCTTTGAACTTTGAGGTGGAGGGTAGGGTGGGTTTATTTAGTCGGGCCATGAGTGCCTTTGGCGGGATTCGACTGCCGCTCGGTTTTATTGTTGGGCCAGCCCGCAGTGCGTTGCGTTTAGCGGTTGGTTATACGCAACCAGAAGATATTGCCAGGCGCTACGTTCTGGTCCAGGCAGATGGAATTTTGAATTATCCAGCTGGTTGGCTGACCGGAGTGGAAAATTATTTAGGCCTAGGGGTAAATTACGTGGTGTTAACCTCTGATCGTGTTGCCGGGACAGTTGGTGGGGAGTGCTTTTATGGTATTGATAGTGATGGTTTTGGCGGAAAATTGTATGGCGAGCTAGGTTATGGTTACATTGGGCTGGCAGGGGCTACCCCTGCCTATCATGGTCTCACGTTAATGATGGGTTACCGCTTGGACTTTGGCAGGAAAAGCCCTGTCAAGGCAAAGTGAAAATGTCCGGTTCTTAGCAAAGTAAAAATGTCCTGTTTTACACACAGATCAGATTTTTTTTCTTTGTTGCAACCCAT
>PEYM01000127.1 GCA_002774365.1 Candidatus Saganbacteria bacterium CG08_land_8_20_14_0_20_45_16
ATTACCCTTACGGAAAGCAGCAATATTCCAGTGGCAAGACAACATACCGCAGGGAGCTCATCCCAGCCTAGAAAACAGGCCACTAGCGTGTCCGTGGTTACGTTTTTATCCCCCCCCCCAACTATTTGCTCCTCCCCACAAAATGTAACATTTCTATTTTGGGTTGACATCTAAAATTATGCTATAATTATGAGTATGATAAAAAAAATTAGCCTTTGCCTCTTGTTCTTTTTTGTGGCAGCTAACCTTAGTTTAGCAGATGATCTGGCTGATCAAACATATCTAAGCCAGATTTCTTACAAAAACAACAAACTAACCCTGGTCACCAAAAAACGTCTGGTGGATGAAAAGCGCTCTTACAGCTACACCGATGTTGATACCACCAGTTATTCTTACGAAGCTTACACTCAATCATCCACTGATATTGCCACTCAATCGCTTAACCGTTCAGAGGTCAAAGAAATCAATGAGTGGTATATTTATAAAGGCGGCTTGCGTCAATTGTCTGACCTTGAATTTTTGACCTTGATTGGTGACAAAGCCGAGCTAGAACAGGTGACAGGGCTCGAAGCAAAAAGTGCCGACGCCAGAAATTTTGGCAATATTTTGATCGGCAGCGGTGTTATAGTGATGATTGGCGGAGCAGGCTTATCAGCTAGCAGTTCAATTATCACCGGCGGCGCGCTAACCATGGTCGCTGGTTTTTTTGTTAATGCCTTTAATCACAGCCCTGATCATTATCTCCAACCAGACTATGCCCAGCAGAAAATTGATGAGTATAATATCGCTCTCAAATACAAGCTGGGGTTGTCGATTAATTTTGAATAACTTTTTCCGCGATTAACACAGCATTTAAAGCGGCCCCACGTCTCAGGTTGTCAGCAACAATCCACATCTCAATCCCGTTTTCCTGGGAAATATCCTCGCGAATACGGCCAACAAAAGTCTCATTTTTGCCGGCAGAGTCTATTGGAGTTGGATAAACTCCTTTAGCAGGGTCATCAACAACTTTGCAGGTTGGCATCGCTGCGATCAAGCGACGAACCTCGTCTATGGCAATTTTCTTCTTTGTTTTGACATTAACACACTCGCTGTGGCCAATCGCTACGGGGACACGGACACAGGTTGCCGTAACCTGAATACTGTCATCTTCAAAGATTTTGCGGGTCTCATTAACCATTTTCAGCTCTTCTTTGGTATAGCCATTATCCGTAAACTGGTCAATCTGCGGCACCACGTTAAAAGCAATCTGTTTAAAGATATATTTGGGGGTAATCTTAGCCTTGGGATCAGCTAAAAGAGTTTTGGTCTGCTCATACATCTCGGCAATGGCTTCTTTACCCCAGCCTGACGTTGACTGAAAAGTTGAAATAACCAATCTTTCTATTCCCACTGCGTCATAAATCGGCTTAAGGGGCAAAACCATCTGCGCGGTTGAACAATTGGGATTAGCAATAATCCCTTTGTGGCGTTTAATGGCCTGGGGATTAACCTCCGGCACAATCAAGGGGACATTTGGATCCATCCGAAAGTGAGAGGTGTTATCAATCACCACACAACCCCTTTTGGCGGCTTCAGGTGCTAAGACAGCAGAAATTTTAGCGCCGGCCGAAAAAAGCCCGATCTCCATCCCTTCAAATGACTCTGGTTTGGCTTTTTCAACAGTGTATTCTTTGCCTTTAAAAGTAACTTTCTGACCAGCTGTGCGCTCTGATGCCAGCGGTAAAAATTTGTCAATTGGGAAATCGCGCTCTTCCAGGACTTTGATCATTTCGCGACCTACCATTCCTGTAGCGCCCAGGACACAAATATTGTATTTTTTAGACATTACCCTTCCTCCCAAATATCATTAATCTTTTTTCTTGTTCCAAAAAGCTTTGCCTTTCTTAAAATATTTAATCCTAACATCTATTTTGTTAATTTCTCGTGGATAAAATTCAAACAAAGTATCACATAATTCAAGCATCCATTTTCTTCGGCTATAATGTGGGATTATTTTAATCTTATTTGAATTCGCAATTTGGATCTGCCCCCAACCAAGCGCCCCAATAGTCAAGCAATCCCAGGCAAAGAATTCCAAAGGGATAAAGCTAACGCATTCAACTTCGATATGGGTTCCTTTAACAGCGTAAGCAATCAATAAAACAACAAAATAATTTCTATCGTCCTGATAAAAACGCGCTAATCTTTCAACAGACGTCAAATTAGGCATATTAAAACTTGTATTTATATTATGTGTTTTAATATCAACAACATAATAAAAATTATCTTTGTCCTTAAACGCGATATCAGCCATAGCCCTCCTAGCAAATTCTGGCGTATAATCTTTAATATCCTTACCAAGAATTGATTGCAGGTTATCTTCTAGCAAACTCTGTACAGCGTCACCCACGGCTCTTGGGCTATCAGCAGTCCTTTCCGAAAGAAAGTCCTTTTGTTTATTAATAAAAGTTTTTATATTTTTTGCGATTGTTTGATATTGCTTTGAGAAAAATATTTTGCTTCTCACCGTATGGCTCCAGCAAATTGTTCAAATAACGTTATATTTTTGTAATTAGAAAGCGGCTTGTTCGTTTTTGCGCGTTTTTGCGCGCCCAATGAGTTGCGTTCCCAGAAGATCCCATCATGGTATCCCTGAATCGTTCTATCATGATCAGCAATATCAAGCCTTTTTTCCGCTAAACAAGCGTAATAATCATCAATTTCTATGCCACAATAATTCCTTCCCAACTTTTTTGCTACCACAGAAGTTGTGCCTGACCCTAAAAACGGGTCAAAGACCAAATCTCCAGGCTTAGAACTTGCCAAAATTATTTTAGCCAATAATTTCTCTGGTTTTTGTGTTGGATGATCTGTATTTTCCGCCATTGACCAATACGGTATGGTGATATCGGTCCAGATATTTGATGGATGAGTTATTCGAAAAGCGCCGTTTTCGCCATCAACCCAGTCCTTCGGATTGCCATTCTTATCTTTATAAGGGGCAACCACTTTTCTTTTCAGCTTGACCGCATCAACATCAAAACGATATTCATTGGACACTGTCCCGAACCATATATCTTCTATACAGTTTTTCCAATTACTTAACGCACCTCTTCCCTTCTCTCGTTCCCATGTGATTCTGTTTCTTACAATAAAATATTTTAACATCACATTGTAAATTGCCGAACTTGACCTCCAATCTCCACAAATATATATTGAAGCCGTTGGTTTAAGCATCCTTAACATAACAGATAACCAAGAATCAATATATTCTTCGTATTCTGCTGATCCCATCGCTTTAAAATCATGCGTATTAAACTTCTTGTTAAGATTATAAGGTGGATCAATAAACAACAAATCAATAAATTTATCAGGGAGATAATCAAACGCCTCAAAGACATCTTGATTTATTGTTGTGTTTATAATGTTTTGGAAAGAAGTACTACTATGTAAATGTATCAATCGCTTTGAATATTTGTTTGTTTCACTTTTATCAAGAACAATTGTTTGATTTCTTGGAGCCTTTTCTTTTTCACAACTCATACTTATATTATAATACAAAAACAGTATTTTTCTATGCTATAATTAAAAAATGCAAGAACGAATAAAAAACGACCTGAAAGCCAGTATTGCTACAAAACAAGCGGTTTTAAACAATTTAGTCCCGCAAATTGAAAAAGCCGCCCAATTAATGGTCAAAGCCTTGAAAAACAACAATAAGATCATGTTTTTCGGTAACGGCGGCTCGGCAGCTGACTCCCAACATTTAGCCGGCGAACTGATCGGCCGGTTTTTAAAAGAGAGAACATCTTTAGCCGCGATTGCCTTAACCACTGACAGTTCAATTTTAACTTGCTTAGCCAACGACTACTCTTTTGACCTGATCTTTGCCCGGCAATTAGAAGGCTTGGCTAAACCAGGCGATATTGCTTTTGGTATTTCAACTTCCGGCAATTCCAAAAATGTACTTGAAGGCTTTGCCAAGGCCAAAGAAATCGGTTGTCCAACTATCGCACTTTTAGGTTGCGGCGGCGGTACAATTGCCAAGGCTATTGATTTAGCAATTATTGTCCCTTCAAATGAGACCCCACGCGTTCAAGAGAGCCACATTACTATTGGCCACATTATTTGCAATTTAATTGAACAGGAACTTTTTCCCGGATGAACAAAGCAGTCTTTCTTGACCGCGATGGGACTATTATTGAAGATGTGGGGTATTTAAACAATCCCATTGATATCAAATTTATCCCCGGCTCAATTGAAGCGATTAAAAAGCTCAATCAAGCTGGGTACAAAGTTGTTGTCATTACCAACCAATCTGGAGTGGCCAGAGGGCTTATCCGCGAAGACATGCTCCAGACCATTGATAAGACAGTCCAAAAAACTATTTTGGCGGGCGGCGGTCAGCTTGACGCGATCTATTACTGCCCGCATCACCCGCAGCACGGCCATTACCCTTACAAAAGGGTATGCAATTGCCGCAAGCCTGGTCCAGGGATGATCTTAAAAGCAGCCAAAGACTTGAAGCTGGACTTGGCACAATCTTATATGATCGGCGACAAGATCTCTGATGTTGAGGCAGGAATAAACGCTGGGGTTAAACCAATCTTAGTCTTAACCGGCCAATCTGCACGGTTCAAGGAAAAAGCCGCGGAAAAAATGGTCGCCATCTGTCAGGATCTTAATCAAGCAGTTGATTCTATTTTGAACAAGCAATAAGCCCAAAATCACCCTAAGTCTCACAAAATAAAATTATTGTTCCACCAATCTCAGCCATCATTTTTTCCTAGCATCAGCCTAATTAATACGCTATAATTATCGCCATGGAAATCCTTAAGAAAATTATCCCCAAATTTAAGGGGAAAAAGGTCCTGGTCTTTGGCGATCTCATGCTGGATGAACATATCTGGAGCCGGGTCGAGCGCATCTCGCCAGAAGCCCCTGTCCCCATTGCCGAAGTTACCAAAATAGATCATGTACCTGGCGGCTGCGGTAACGTGGCAGTTAATATTGCTGCTTTAGGCGGACAACCGTTTCTCATTGGCATCATTGGACAAGACAGCTCTGGCCAAAAACTGCGCCAGGCCCTAGCCTTAGCCAATGTCCCTGATAGTTATCTTATTGTTGATCAGCAGCGGCCCACGATCTTAAAATCACGGATCATTGCTGCTTCACAGCATGTCATCCGCGTTGATCGAGAAGATAAAACAGCCTTATCAACCGAGCTGCTAAAAAAGGTGATCAAACAAGTCAAGAAAGTTTTGACCACAGTTGACGTGGTGATCATCTCTGACTACGGCAAAGGCCTGATCAATAAAGAATTGTGCCAGATCCTTATCAAAGCAGCGCGTCAGCAAAAAAAATTCGTGGCGATTGATCCCAAAGGCCAAGACTACTCAAAATACCAACAGGCCTCGATCATCACCCCGAACCTCTTAGAAGCCGGGCTAGCAACTGGCATTCAAATAAATTCTGGGCCAGCCTTGATCAAGGCCGGCCAGTCACTGCTCACTAAAGTTAAGAGCGATTTTATTTTAATCACCCGCGGTCGAGAAGGCATGAGCCTTTTTTCGGCCAAAAAACACCTTGAGATACCAGCTGTGCCACGCGAGGTCTTTGACATAACCGGGGCCGGAGATACTGTGATTGCCTGCCTTAGCTTGGCGGTTGCCGCCGGCGCTAAACTTGATCAAGCAATTGCTTTGGCCAACCTGGCTGCCTCAATTGTTGTGAGTAAAATTGGTACAGCTCCTTGTTTCAAGGCTGAGCTGGCAGCCGCGCTTGAGGGCCATGAACCAATCATAAAAAAAATAAAATCACGGCAGGAAATAATTGCCATCGCGAAAAACCACAAAATCACCGGCGCTCAAATTGTCTTTACCAACGGCTGCTTTGACCTCCTCCATTTAGGTCACGTTCGCTATTTAAGAGAAGCCAAAAAACTGGGTGACATTTTGATTATTGGCCTTAACAGCGACGATTCAGTGCGCGGCCTCAAAGGACCTAAACGCCCGTATATTGCCGAACTGGAACGGGCCGAAATTTTAGCTTCCTTAGAATGTGTTGATTATGTTATTATTTTTCCCGAATCCCGGCCTGACAATTTGATCAAGCTTATTGAGCCAGACATTCATGTTAAAGGTGGCGATTATCAAATTGACGATCTACCAGAAAAAAAACTGGTAGAATCTCTTGGCGGTAAAGTTGTCGTGATCCCACCGATCAAAGGCCGGTCAACCACTAATATAGTGGAAAGGATATTAGGAAAAAAATGAAAGCAAAAATTCTTACCTTAAGACCTTGGTGCCTGGGCGCCTTAATTGTTTTCTGGGCCTTGGGTTTTGGGCTGCCAAGCCTGGCTTGGCGCGCTACCCCAGAACTGGAGCAAGAGATCGCTCAAAAAAGGGCCACAGTGGTCCAAAATCCCAATGACCCTTTTGCTAACTTTGACCTAGCCATCACCTACGCTTATACTAACCACATCCAAGACGGCTGGAACAAACTAAAAAAAGCTGAGGAGCTTGACCACAAATTTAGACAAAAAGGCTTAGCCCTTTACATTAGTAAAGTTACCGCCGACCCGCAAGATTGGCGGCTGCGCTTCCGCCTGGCCTTTGCTTATTATTTTAATGAGAAGAAAACTGACGCGATAAGGGAGCTGGAAAATGTTATCACGCTTGACCCATATAATGTGTGGGCTTACGGATACATCGCCTTGATCTACGGCGAGCTTAATAATATTGATCAAGCCATGGCTTTTACCAAAAAAGGGCTAAAGATCGACAGCAATGTCGCAGCCCTGCACCTCTTGCTCTCTGAAGGATATTACAAAAAAGGTGACAGTTGGCGTGGCCTGATCGAAAGAATGGAAGCCTTGCGCCTCAAAGCCTTAGGGTTCTAAAATGAACTTAAGCAACCGAGTAATCCTAGCAATTGCCTTGCTTTTTATCGGCTGGCTTTTTTCCTGGGCTATTTTTGCCCCCAAAGAAGATCCCTCTAATCGCATTTACCAAACCCTCAAACAACAAGAAAAACAAGCTGACCTCACGTTCAAGGATGTCACTTTTGAAGAAATCGCCCAAGGCATAAAATACTGGCAGCTGGTTGCTGAAAGCGCCATGGTTAACAAATCAACACAAATCGCCACCCTTAAAACTGCGCATGGCACTTTTTTTAAAGGCGGTTCCCCTGTTTTGCGCTTTCGGTCGCCAGCCGCGCTCTGGGACATGAAACAAAAAGAGATCCTGCTTGATAAACCAATTGGCTATGACCTGTCCCTAGAAGACAAGGTCAACACTTTGCTCAAAAACATCAAGCAACGATCAATTTCCAGCTTTACCCTGCCGCCAAATTATCTTAATGGCCATGGTTATTGGTTTGCTGCTAATAATCTAAGCTGGAAAGTTGCCACTCAACAGCTCTTGTGCACTGGCCAGATTATTTTAAACAAAGGAGAAGTAACAGGCCTGGCTGAACGGCTGGAGAGCGACGTGGCTTTAGAGCACATTTTACTTAGCAATAATGCCAAAGTGATTATCAAATTAGTTGATTCTTTTCCTGTTACGCAAGAAGCAGCAGTCTTTGAAATTATTAGCCGACAAAACCTGATCAAGGCTCGCGGCCAGCCTGTCCTTTACTGGGGCAAGGCTAAGGTCACTGCAACTAATTTCAGTTTTTCCCAGCGGGAAGAAACCTTAAAGCTCGATGGTAATGTCACCATTAATTACGGCGACATTTGGGCCTTTGGCCAAACAGGCCTTTATTCATTAAAGACCGAGGAAATAATTCTCAATGGCAATGCCCAGGCCAAACAAGCAGAAAACAAATTACAAGGCAACGCCATTAAGGTTTCCCTAAAAAATAACAGTCTCGCTGTTATTGGCAAGGGCAAGGTTGTCATTAATGAAGGGAACCTTAAATGAGCCTCCAACTCCAAATAAAACCAAAGCCGCATAAGCTCCTTGACAAAAAAAAGGCCATGTTTGATCTAATTATTATTGGCGGCGGGCCAGCCGGATTAACCGCGGCCTTATACGCCAGCCGGGCCAGGCTTAATGTTTTATTGATCGAAAAAATGATCCTGGGCGGCATGGCTTCTACCACGTTCCAAATTGAAAACTATCCTGGTTTCCCTGACGGGATCTCGGGTATGGAGCTCAGTAATCTACTTCAGGACCAGGTCCGTCGGCTTGGCCTAGAAATTGTCTGGGGCAACGTCACTGTCCTTACCCATGACCCGAGCCTTTATCAGGTCACAGTCGACGGCAAGCTGCTTAACAGCAAGGCTGTGATCTTGGCCACTGGCACCACAGCTGCCAAGCTCAATGTGCCTGGCGAGGACGAATTACGGGGCAAAGGCGTATCATACTGTGCCACTTGTGACGGCCCATTTTATAAAGACAAAAACATTATTGTGGTCGGCGGCGGTAACGCAGCTATTGAAGAAGCCTTGTTCTTAACTCGCTATGCTAAAAAGATCTCGCTGGTGCATCGTCGCGATGAACTGAGGGCTGATAAAATCCTGGCGGAAAAAGCTAAGGCCGACCCTAAGATCTATTTTTTCTGGCATTCGGTCGTGGAAAAGATCTCTGGAGAGCACAAAGTTGAGGAAGTAATCTTGCGGGACCTGCGCAATAATAACAGTTTGAGGGTAGCTGTGGACGGCCTTTTTATTTATATCGGCACGAAACCAAATTCCGAGCTTGTCAAAGGCCTAATTAAAACAGATAAATTTGGTTACATCAAAACCGCTGAAAACATGGCCACTAACCTACCAGGACTATTTGCGGCCGGTGATGTGCGTCTTAAGGGCTTAAGACAAATTATTACTGCCGCGGCCGATGGGGCAATTGCCGCCGAGGCCGCTCGTACTTATATTGAAACAAACCATAATTGACTTTTAGTTTGAGAGGAGTATACTGAATTTGATGAGACAAAAATTAGTGTTTTGTCTACTATTTTTGATGCTGGCAACCGCAGTTTTTGCAGGACCAGGCATGCAAACCATCGCTTCCCCAACTGATTTCTCCCTACCAGATCTTAATGGCCAGGTCTTTAGCCTCCACAGCATTTTGGGCAAGAAAACAATTATTATTATCTCTTTTTTTGCTAGTTGGAGTAACACCTGCCAGCAAGAGCTGGCTTTCTTAGACCGATTAAATAAGGAGTACAATAACAGCAAGCTTGAGGTCTTGGGAATCTCTTTTGACCGCAAGCAGTCTGAGCTACAAAGCTATCTTAGCCAAAACCAGCCAAGCTTTAAGGTCCTCTATGATAAGAAATTAACGACCCTGCGAAACTACCGCGTGCTGATCATCCCCACCATTATTTTTATCGACCAAAATGGCGAAGTCAAAAATGTTTTTGTTGATTTTGATGAGAATGTAGAGAAGGCAGTGAAAGCAGAGTTAGATAAACTTATTCATACCTAAGCGCTTCCACCGGATCAAGCCTCCCAGCCCTCATCGCTGGATAGACCCCAGAAACAACCCCAACAAAGATAGAAACTGTTGAAGCTAAGACAACTGCCCAAGTGGAAATTAAAAGAGGAAAACCAATCGCATACATAATCAACAAGGCCATGGCTGCCCCAGCCACAATCCCAATCGCTCCACCTATAAAACTGATGACTACTGCTTCAGCTAAAAATTGCAAAATAATATCGCGCTCGCGAGCCCCTACTGCTTTGCGAATCCCAATCTCCTGGGTGCGCTCGGTTACTGCCACCAGCATGATATTAGCAATCCCAATGCCGCCAACAAGGAGCGAGATCGCGGCAATCCCAGCCACAATGGCGGTCAAACCATTCATAATCGTATTGACCATAGACATAGATTCTTCCATGGTATCAAGGCGAAAGTCCTCCTGGCCGTGGCGTTTGATCAAGATCCGTTTAACCTCGACTTTTGCTTCGGACACGACTTTATCCGACTTAGCATTGATCCCAATTTCAACCATCTTGGTCACCCCAAAAAGATCGCTGGCCGAGGTGACCGGCAAGAGGGCCATGTCGTCGTAATTAAAGCCCATAAAAGAGCCCTTCTCCGCAAAGACACCGATCACCTGAACATTTTGGCCGTCGAGTTTGATCCGCTCGCCAACCGCGGAGAAATTTCCAAAGAGGCGCTTTTCAATATTTTTCCCAATAATCACTACTCGCCGCCGGGTTTCAACATCAAGGCTGGAAAAAAAGCTCCCCTCACCCACCTCCCAATTCATCATTGACTGAACATAGGGGCTCGCCCCCATAATAAACGAGGTCTTAAATTTTTTATTGCCGTAAGTAAACTCGCCAGAGCGCATCACCCGAGAATCAACCTCGGCCACATACCGAGCCTCCTGCTCAATTGCCTTGGCATCAGCGTAAGTTAAATCCCCACCGATAAAATAGCCGCCCCCTTTGGTCCCGGCGTGCAGCTCCATATAATTGGAACCGGTACCATAAGAGTCAATTTGCCGGCGCATGTAGGCTTTGAGCCCCTCGCCAAGGCTGATCAAGGTAATAACAGAAAAAATGCCAATGATCACCCCCAGCATTGTAAAAAAAGTTCGCATTCTGGAAACGCTAAGGTCGCGAAAGGCTATTTTGATCAGCCGCCAGAAGTTCATCTCCGCAAAGCCTCCACAGGGGAAAGGCCAGCCGCCCTCATGGCCGGATAAACTCCGGAAACTATGCCAACAATAGTCGCGACCACAAAAGAGATAATAACTGCCGGTAGTGATGGATAAAGGGCAAAGCTTAAAACCCGCCCGACTATAAACAAAACAAGCCAGCCAAAAAAGATCCCAAGCAAGCCGCCAACTGCGGAGAGAGCAATTGCCTCAACCACAAACTGGAAAAAGATGTCGCGGCTGCGCGCGCCAACAGATTTCCTGATTCCAATCTCACTGGTTCGCTCCGCTACCGAGACCAGCATGATATTCATGATGCCGATGCTACCGACAAGCAGCGAGATCGCGGCAATGGCAGAAATAGCGAGTGTTAAAGCATTCATAATCTGGCCAAGCTGATTAAGCATATCAGTCGCTATCCTTATCTGAAAATCCTCTTTGCCATGACGCTCCAGCAGCAGCTTATGCAGCGATTCTTTAACCTTTGGCACCAGTTGGGTATTCATTGCCCCGACCCAGAGCTCCATAATCCGGTCCCTTTTCAAAAGGTCGACCGCCGCAGTAGTGGGGACAATCACCATTTCATTAAAATTCAGCGGGACCGAAGCATTCATTCTTTTTAAAAGCCCGATAACTTTATAACCTTTCCCGTTAATCTTGATCTCTTCACCAATCGCGGGAAAAGAGCCAAAAATCTTATCAGCAATATCCTGGCCTAAAAAAGCGACCCTGCGCCGGCTCCCCACATCAACCGAGGTAAAAAACCGCCCCTTAGCCACAAAATCTTTAAATAAATTTTTGCAGTCTTCGCTCGTGCCAAAAATTGTCGAGCCCTCATATTTAT
This sequence comes from Candidatus Saganbacteria bacterium CG08_land_8_20_14_0_20_45_16, assembly GCA_002774365.1. Classification (GTDB taxonomy): domain Bacteria; phylum Margulisbacteria; class WOR-1; order O2-12-FULL-45-9; family O2-12-FULL-45-9. Next base: position 11,438 of record PEYM01000127.1, read on the forward strand.
TGCGGCCACAAGTGACCTCGCCAACCCCAACCAGGAGAGGGACAACATATTTGACATTGGGCACAGAGTTTTTGATATCCTCGACATCGAGCGAAGTAAGGGTAGAGCCCCCCATGACAGAAGTAATCATGCTAAATTGGTCCTCTGATTCAGGGGCGCCGTAAACCGCCAAAGTGTTTGGTCCCACACCTAAAGAGGTCATCTGCTCATAAACAAAATTTTTCGCCCCCTGCCCTAAACTAACAGTAGTGATAACAATAAAAACACCGATCACTACCCCTAAGGTTGTTAAACCAGAGCGAAGCGGGTTGGCTTTAATAGCCCGAAAGGCAATGGGGAGGCTTTCAACGATTCTCATCAGATATTATCTGGCCGTCTTTGAGCTGGATGTTGCGCCTGGTTTGAGCCGCAATATTAGCGTCGTGGGTAACCATAACAATTGTAACCCCTTCATTATTATTTAACTGTTTAAAAAGGGCAATGATCTCTTCGCCTGATTTTGAATCCAAATTTCCCGTTGGCTCATCAGCAAAAACAATTGCCGGATTATTGATCAAGGCCCTGGCAATCGCTACCCGCTGGCGCTGGCCACCGGAAAGCTCTGGCGGCTTGTGGTCCATTCGGTCAGCCAAACCAACTTTTTTAAGTAGCTCTTCAACCCTGGGCCGCCGCTCTTTGACAGGAACGCCAGTGTAGGCCAGCGGCAGCTCAACATTTTCCGCGGCAGATAAACGAGGCAACAAGTTAAAAGTCTGGAAAACAAAACCAACTCGTTTGCCACGAATTTCGGCTAGCTGATTATCATTCATCGTTGAAATATCTTCGCCATCAAGCAGGACTTTGCCAGAGGTGGGACGGTCTAAACAACCCAAAAGGTGCATTAATGTTGACTTGCCGCAGCCGGAAGGGCCGACTAAAGCAAGGAGTTCACCTTTTTGGATTTCAAACGAAACCCCGCGCAAGGCGTTGACCACAACCAGACCAAGTTTGTAGTCTTTGACCAGGTTCTCTGTCTTAACAACAGCAGGCATTTATTTTACAACCTTAATCTTGGCCCCATCTTTTAGCTTATCCAGCGAGGAGATCGCAACTTTTTGGCCATCCTTGAGACCGGAGAGGATTTCAACTTTTTCCAAATCTTTTAACCCTAAATTAGCTTCAACCAATTTTACCCTCCTACCCTCAACAACATAAATCACCCTTTTGCCGGCACTTAAAGCAATAGCCTCACGAGGCACGATTAAGGCATTATCTTTCTCACCGATAATAACTTCGGCATAAACAGACATGTTTGGCTTAAGGATTTCCGAGCCGTCCATAAATTCGACTTTGGCCCGAAAGACCAGGTCTTCCTCATCCATCCGGATCCGGCCGCCAACTTTTTTAAGGCCGGCCTCTTTATTTATCCGGGTAATTTCTCCAAAGAACTCCTTGTCTTGATAAGCATCAGTAGTAAAACGGACCTTTTGCCCAACCTTGATCTTGGAAATATCCACTTCATCAACCTGGATCTCAACCCAAGGATGGGCAGTATCAACAACTGTCATAACGGCCATCCCTGGAGCAACTGCCTCACCTAAAGTTACTGCTTTATCGGTTACAATCCCGGCAATGGGGGAGATAACCCCGGAGTTTTCCAGATTCCGCTTGGCCCGCTCCAAATCGAGCTGGCTGGCAAAACCCTGGCTGTACAAATCTTTGAGGCGCGAATATTCACGGCTAGCCTGGTTAAAACCCTCAAGCTTAATTAGAATTTGACCTGCTTCAACCATATCCCCCTCCTCAACCCCAATCCAACCAACCCGACCGCCAGCCCCCCCAACCCCCAGCTTGACAGAATTTGCTTGGACTATCCCTGAAGCAGAGACAGTAGACAAGATTTTAGCAAGCTTGACCTCAACAACTTTGACCGAGACAGCCCCGCCAGCAACCCTAAAAACAATAATTAGGAGCAAGATAACGCCAACTGCCCCCAAACCGATAAGTAGTTTCTTATTCTTTAGCATTGCTCCTCCTTAATAAATTTTTTGGCCAACAACCTGGTTAACCCGCGCCTTGGCAATTGCCAGCTCATGCTGGGCCAACAGATATTCAATTTTCCCTAGGGTCAAATTAACCTGGGCATCTATCACTTCAAGATTGCTCCCCAACCCTGCGCCATAGCGCTGCTCTGATATTTTATTGTTTTCCACTGCCAGTTCAAGGGCTATTTTGCTGGCCTCTAAATTTTCCAGGGCTGAAATCAATTGGAAATCGGCATTTTTAACCTGCAGGGCCACTGCCTGTTTGACTTCGCGCTCTTCTTGCTCCTTAGCCTTGGCCTTAGCCTCTGCCTCTTTTAAGCGATTAAAAGTCGCGGTCCCGTCAAAAACATTCCAATTGGCCGAAGCCACCGCTGTCCAGTTTTTAACATCACTCTGGTAACTTGAATATTTGGTTGAACCAACCTCATAATTACCAACTAAAGAGACCCGAGGAAAGAGCGCCCCTCTGGCAATGGTTGCTTCGTCCTTGGCGGCCCCAATGGCCAAGACAAATTGGCACCAGGCCGGCTGGTTTTGATAAGCAAGCTTTAGCAATTCTTCATAGCGATAAACAGTCACCCCGCTATCGACCTCAATTGTTTCCAGCTCAACTGCCAGATTTAAGTCATTGCCTAAAATAGCATTAAAATTATTTCGGGCCAGCTCCAAGCCTTGCTTGGCTTTAGTTAAACTCATCTGGGCTTTAGCCAGCTGCAGCTCGGCCCGCAGCACATCAGCGCCAGTCCCCATCCCAAGGCGCTTTAAAGAATTTGCTTGGGCCAAAAGCCTTTCTGTCATTTGCACTGCTTCGTCATTAAGCTCAACCATTTTTTGTGCCACTAGAACATTATTGTACGTATTGATAACATCAAAGGTTAGCTGGTCTGTACTCTTTTTTAACTCCTGCCTGGCGGCTTCAAGACCTTTGCCTGCCATGCCAAATGAGGCAAACATGGCTCCGCCGTCAAAAACAACCTGGCTCAAGCTGGCTGAATATGAATTTGTATTAGCAGTTTCATCAAGGCCAAAAGAATAAGTTTGGGTAACCCCACCTATGGTTAAAGAGGTGGTTTGCGGCTCTGCATGGAGTTTGCCAATGCTCGCTGCCAGGGAAAGATTAGGTAGATAGTTGGCGGTAATTTGTCCCGCTTGCCCTTCGGCAGCGCGCAACTCTGCTTGTTTTTTAAGAATAACCGGGCTTTGTTTTAAGGCAAGATCAATACTTTGTTGAAAGGTCAGCTCTTGTCCAGCCCCAGCTACCAAGCCACCCAACCACCCAGCTATCAAGCATATAGCGATGAGTCTTTTAACAATGATATTCTATAATAAAGTTGGAAGATAACCAAGTGCTTTTTTATTGGGTAAATTTAGAATCACACATAGGAATCGCGATAAAACTTGGCATATTTATCTTTATCAGGGCCGGCGCGCAGGGCCATTGCCGCCCGCGGGTGTTGATTTAACACACCGGAAATCATATAAGGGATTAAATACCCCCATTCAATCTTTTCGCGTAAGGGGAGAAATTCTTTTTCAATCACTTCCAGTATCGGCTCCAAATTAAACTTGGGATTTTTCAGGAAAGACAAGAGTAATTCAGTGGGACAGTTACCAGCCCCTCGACCAATCCCAAAAATAGTACTATCCAGGTAATTAGCCCTTTTACGGATCGCTTCAATTGTATTGGCAAAACCTAACTGTTGGTTGTTGTGGGCATGGATGCCGACTTCTTTCTTTTTAGGCCACATATATTTGCCGTATAGCTCGGTTAACAAATGGATATTCTCGGAAAACATGGAGCCATAGCTGTCAACCACATAAACCGTGCCAACCGGAGATTCTGCTAATTGCGCTAAGCCTTCTTCCACCTCAGGTAAAAGAGCGGTGGAAACAGCCATGATGTTACAAGTAGTTTCATACCCTTTGTCATGAAAAAACTTGACCAGCTCAATGGCTTTATCAATATCTTTGGTATAACAAGCCACCCGCACCAGGTCGATCACACTATCCTTTTTTGCGGGGATTTGGCTTAAGTCTACTCTACCAATATCAACCATGACCGAGATTTTAGGCTTATTTTCTACGCCGTCGGTTACTTGGCGGATAAAATCTTCGTCGCAAAACTTGCAGTCGCCATATTTGTCTGGGGAAAAAGCTTTTTTGGAAGCGCGATAACCTAGCTCAACATAATCAATCCCAGCGAGCGCTGTAGCTTGAAAAACCGCTTTGACAAACTTTTCGTCAAAACAGTGGTCGTTAATTAGTCCCCCGTCTCGCAGGGTGCAGTCCAAAACCTTAATTTCAGGGCGGTACATTATATTGATTATAGCTTATTTTGATGTTTCCGCAAAGAGCAAGTTATATCCCTTAAGCACGCTTTCGCAAATCATTTGCGTTAGATTGCAAAAATCGCCAAAATCACCCTTGCCCAGGGCTAAATAATAATTATACCTGTCTTCAATCTCAATAATCGCCGGCGGCAAACCCTTGGCCAATAGCTGGGTCAGCATTATCAAGCGCCCAACCCTACCGTTGCCGTCAAAAAAAGGATGTATCTCTTCAAACTCATAATGGTCACCGGCAATTTTCTTAACTATATTGGCGCCATATTTGTTTGCGTTCGCAACAAATTTGCGCATTAAAAGCGGCACCTGCTGGGCCGTAGGAAGTTTTTTCTCGGCATTGGTGAGATTAACATAGCCGGTGCGGTATTTTCCCGGCAACTTATTATTAAAATTATACATAATAATAGAATGCAGCTTGAGGATATATTCTTCGGTTATTTTAAAGCCAGGCTTAATAACACCCAACATAAAAAGCAGGGCATTATTATGATTGATCGCCTCCAGCATCTCAAAAAGCTCTCTCCCCCGCACCTTTTTCCCTTCAATTGCCTCCTCTGTCTCCCCCAAGCTCATCCGGCTCCCCTCAATCGCGTTAGAATGATAAGTCATCAAGAGAAAGAATTTCCCCCGAAGCTCTATATTCTGCTTAAGCAGCTTAATCGGCCGGGTGATTTTTTTCCTAAGCTGGTTAACAATAACGCTCAAATCAACCTGCTCCTTGAAGAGCTCATCAATCCTGCGGGCTTGAGCCTTATGCGGCAGCACCCCTTGATCAAGCCAGCGGTAAACAGTCTGATAATCAACCTCAAGCTCACGAGCCAGCTGTGAGCGGCTAAAACCAGTTTCCTGAAGCACGCGTTCAATCTTCTCTTTAATAGATATTTCTATTTTTTTCATTAAAACATCACTATGTCATTTAACAAAGAAAACTGTATATAATATTATACCATATGATACAAAAGATGTCAACACAAAACAGAGAAAATGATATACTAGCTTTGGGCCGCTTTCATTATTTTCTTAGTCAGGTTCACCGCCCCCACCGCGTCCATAGAGTAGACCGCGCCGATCCGGTCAGCATAGCCTTGGGTCACCACTGCCCCGCCAACTAAAAGAGGAATATTAAGGCCAGATTTTTTAAGCTCGTCTTTGACTACGCCCATTTCAACCATCGTAGTAGTTAAAAGCGCAGAAAGGGCAATCGCGTTTGGTTTCTCTTTTTTGGCAACTTTAATAATTTCAGCAGCTTCGACATCTTTGCCCAGATCAATCACAATAAAACCGTGATTTTCCAGGAGCATCTTCACAATATTTTTGCCAATGTCGTGGATGTCCCCTTTAACCGTGGCTAGAATAACTTTGCCCGCGGCTTTTGTCTTACCTTTGCCAATCTTGGCTTTGCATAATACAAACCCTTTGCTCATTGATTCAGCAGACTCAATTACCTGCGGCAGGAAGTATTCTTTTTTCGAGAACTTCTTCCCAACTACTTCCATCCCCGCCACCAAGCCTTCGTTGATAACTTTCTGCGGATTAAGCTTTTTCTCCAGCGCCTGCCTGACCAATTCCGCAACCAACTGACTATCCCCATCAATCACAGCGGCTTTAATTTGTTTAAGGTCTGCAAATTTAATTTCTGAAAGCTTAGCTTCTCTTTTTTTCTCTGCTGGCTTACCAGACTTCACAGCCTTTTTGACTTCTGCCTTAAAAGCCTCTAATAGCCTTTCTTTGTCCCGACGTTCTGCCTTCGGCAGAAGTCGGGATCCCGATCCACAACTTCGTTGTGGCATCGGGACCTTCTTCATTTCCGGGTCCGTCACATCCACAATCCCCGCATCAAGCCCATAGGCCACAGCTAATTGAAAATATTTTGCATTTATTTTTGCCCTATTTGGCAAACCATGAGAAACATTGCTGATCCCAAGAATTGTCTTGACCCCTAAACGTTGTTTAACCAAGGGTATTGCTTTTACTGCTTCTAAACAATCCTTGATCCCCACCCCGGCCGTCATGACCAAATTATCAATAAAAATCGCTTCGCGCGGGATGCCGGCTTGCGTGGCAAACCGCACTATTTTTTCCGCGATCTTAAAGCGCTGCTCGGCTGTAGTCGGCATGCCGGAGTCATCCAAGGTGAGCGCGATAAGCGCGGCCCCGTACTTTTTTGCCAGGGGGAGGATCCTGGTTAAACTCTCGTTTTTGCCGTTAACCGAATTAAGCAAGGCCCGGCCGCAAAAAGCCTTAAGACCGGCTTCCAGCGCCGGCACAGAGGGGCTGTCAATTGAAAACGGCAAGTCAGACGAGCTTTGAACAATTTTCACCGCGCGGTGCATAACTTCTGATTCAGAAATATCGCGGGTGGAAATATTAACATCCAAAAGATCAGCCTTGCCCCTGGTTTGCGCCACGGCCTCGGCCCGGATAATCTTGGTACTCCCAACTCTTATCTCATCACCAAAAACCTTGCGACCGGTTGGGTTTATCCTTTCGCCAACTAGCAGAGTTTTGCCTTCTTCAACTTCGACAACTCTACTTCTACTTGCAAAACGACAACGCGTACCACAGGATGTCTCATCCTGTGGCTTTGGCGAGATTGAGACAATCTCGCCTAAGCACTTCTTAACTTCCGCAATATGAGCCGGTGTCGTTCCACAACACCCGCCAATAATCCTCACCCCAAGCTTGGCAAACTTTTTAGCAAAGCCAGCAAAAGTTTTTGGAGTCATTTTATAAATGGCTTTATCGCCAACCAGCTCCGGCATTCCCGCATTTGGCATCACCATTATTGGCAAAGTAGTTGAAGTCAACAACTTGGCCGCAACTTTAAGCATCCCTTCCGGCCCGGTTGAGCAGTTAGCCGAAAGAATATCCGCGCCTAAAGATTCTAAAACCACTGCCACAACTTCCGGCGGGGTCCCATAAATAGTCTTTTCACCATCGTCATAAGTTAAACTGCAGATAACAGGCAGCTTAGTCACTGTTTTGGCAGCAATCAGCCCTGCCCTCATCTCCTGCAAATCAGAAATAGTTTCAATAATAAGCGCGTCAACGCCCCCCTCTTCCAGCGCTTTAGCCTGCTCGGCAAAGGCTTCGTAAGCTTGGTCAAAAGTGACCTCGCCAAGCGGGTCAATTAGTTTGCCAAGTGGCCCCATTGAGCCAAAGACAAATTTTTTATCGCCAGCAACTTTCCTGGCAATTCTGGCCGCGGCAATATTGATTTCTGCAACTTTATTATCAAGTTTATAATCAACTAATTTAATGCAATTAGCACCAAAGGTATTGGTCTCTATAATATCCGCACCGGCATCAATGTAAGCCTGGTGAACATTTTTGACTCTCTCTGGATTAGTAATATTCTGTGCGTCAAAACAATCCTCTGGCCACACCCCTTGGTCCATCAATTGCGTCCCCATGGCGCCGTCCATGACTAAAATTCTCTTTTTTAGCTCATTTAATAATCTACTCATTTTGTTTCCCGCCTCATCACATACGCATCTTCACCATTATCCTGGTAATATTTTTTTCGTGTACCAACTATGTCAAAGCTAAATTTTTTGTAAAGATTCTGCGCGGTTGTGTTGGAGACCCTAACCTCCAAGAAAAAAACATCCTGATCATTCAAAACCGCCTCAATTAATTTTGTCCCAATCCCCTGCTCGCGATAGTTAGGATGGACAGCCATATTAATGATGTGGGTTTCGCCAGCAATTTTTTCAATCCCAATATAGCCAAAAACCTTCTCCACCCCCCTCTCCTTTTCCTTCCCCACAAAATATTTATGCTGGTCCTCGGAAAAAACAGACTCAGCTTTGGGCGCAGCAAAAGAAAGCTTTTCTATCTCATAGAGGGCCGGGACATCCTTTACCTCTAAGCGTTCAATAAAAATCATGACAAGATTATAACACACCATTTCCTTGTGGTATAATGTGTCAATCAAAGTTATAGATTGTTTGTTGCCGTGCGCCAGTAGCTCATCTGGATAGAGCGATTGCCTTCGAAGCAATAGGTAGCGGGTTCGACTCCTGCCTGGCGCAAACTTTGGCAAACAAAAAGTGTCTAGCAAAACACCTTATCTAAAAACCATTTCAGCTACTTTTGTCCACAAAAAAAACGGAGAAGCAAACCATTAAAGCTTGCTTCTCCTTGAAAACAGATCTTGTCACATCCTATCTTTTCTTTTTCTTCTTGGTTGTTTTCTTTTTAGCTACTTTCTTTTTGGCCATTTTTCGCTCACCTCCTCTTATAGTCGTATAGTACAACACAAAAAATATTTATCAAGCGAAATTTTTCAAATAATTTTTTTAATCTTTTCTAGCGCGGCTCTTCGGTGACTGATAAGATTTTTAGCGGTGGGGTTCATTTGCGCAAAAGTCTTGCCTGAATTTTTTGGCGCAAAAATTGAATCATACCCAAAGCCCCCATCCCCTCGCATCTCAAAAATAATTTTTCCGGCACAAGATCCTTTGACCACTTTTTCCTGACCAGCTGGCGACACAAGCGCGATCGCGCAAACAAACTTGGCCCGGCGGTCTTTTTTGTTTTTCATTAAGCGCAAAATCTTGTGGCACAAATTTTCCCTGGTCGCGGGCCGGGTAAATCTCGCTGAGCGCACTCCGGGCTTTCCTCCCAAGGCAAAAACAACTAAGCCTGAGTCATCGGCCATTGCTAGCTGACCAGATTTTTTCGCAGCTGCCCGCGCTTTTTTGAGTGCATTGGCCTCAAAAGTTTCTCCATCTTCATTTACCCTCACACCCAATCCCTGACACCTCACACCAGTTAATATCTTGCTAATCTCCGCCAGCTTATGCTTATTCGTTGTCGCCACAATAATTTCCATGATCATCAATCATACCCGGCCAAGGGAAACAAAGTCAATTTAGAAAAGACAATTGACCTGGGACCTCAAAAATATGATCATTCCCGATGCAAGTTTTCCGCTTTCAAATACGATAAATATAGTAGTAAAAATATAATTGCGATTATATTAAGGAAAAACTATGTATCCAGGAACAATTAGATTAGAAACTTATATCAGGGCTGGTTCGCTCAGCTTGCGAGCTGGGGTCCACACAAACCTCGGTCGCTTGCTCGAAGGTTTGCGCCGAGCCTTTCCTAATCCCTTAAACCGCGACTCAGTAATCTCTAATTTAGTTGGGCAGCTCAAAGAAGTTCTTAAGGGTGAATCCCTCACCGAAACAAGCCTTTCGCTACTTTTAAGGGGCTTAAAAGAAGCTCGTAAAGCCCTTGAGGCCCACCCGCTGGACAAGCGCCGAGCTGCTGTAGTCGAGCTAATCCGCGAGGTTGAGAAAGCCCTGATTACCCGGACTGCTCAAGCCGTAGAACGTGACCGGCCAGCCACAACAGACAAGCCAAAACATCCGGCCGAGGCCAACACCCACGCTACCCCTTCGCTCCCGATTGAAAGAATAAATACCCCTACACCAACCGTAACCATCAACCAAAAATTTGTGGCTGCCAAAGAATCCGAGGTCAACCCGCGGCGCGCCCTAGAAACATTGCCACCCCTAAGCCACGAAAGCTCAACTGCCAGGTCAGAAATGCTTGGCTGGCAACTGCTAGCTACCATCACTAGGATTTTTCAGGAGAGCAGCCACTCCAGAACCTCTTCAGCTGAGGCCACTCGTCACTCAGTCGCCAGATTTAACAGAGAGATAGAACAGCTAAACCAATTCCTTGAACGGCTCAAAATCACCGTAAAAGTTAAGGCTGATAAAGCCATTAGAAAAGAATCAACTGAGCAACCTCAAGGCCAGAGAACCAGCTCTAGCAGCCAACACTCCAATGGAACAGATACGCTGGTTTGCGAAATAATTTACAATGAAAAAGGCGAGGTGGTCGGTTTTGAGATTACTGGCCACTTAAAGGAAGCAAATTTAACAGACGGGATTAGAGAGCTGGCAGGCAGAAGGTCAGCTGAGGGGCTCTTAGACCTAATTGACCTGGCCGCGGCCCAAGTAGACAGACAAAACATGACCAGCCAACAAGCAAGAGAACTCCTGCGCGAAATTTTTCCAACTGCTGGCCACGGCCTAATCAATGCCAATGGCGAGTTGATCACCCTACCAACTCAAGTCCTAGCCATTGGCGAACTCACCACTAAGGCAGCTAACGCGCCAAGGCCAGAGGCTGAGGCTGTACTAAATGTTACCGCTGCTCCACGTGAACAAGTTCATGATCCGCTGCAAGTAACCCCAGCCCAAGATCCAGAAAGATCAACCCGGCCAGACAACCAACAAAACCCGGCCGTAACCAACCTCACAACCAGAGCGCTGGTCCGCCAGCTTGCTCAATCAGAGCAAACCTGGCAACTGGTTGTTAACACATTTGCCAGGGGCGAGGAAGCCGCGCTTATGTCAACTGAGATTGGCCAAGCCCTGGTCCTTGAAACCGCCAAAAACATTGTGGCCAGTACAGCTCAAGTTAACAAAAGCTCAGAGCTTGCCAACAAGAATCTGATCAATCAACCAGCAGCCCAACAAATTGCTACAGTTGCCAAACAAACAGTTTTTGCTAATAGGCTCAAGTTCACCAAGCAAGCCCTTAATCTTACCGGCGCCAAAGCCTTGTTTTCTGTGGTCGCTAAAACCGGCCAATGCTTAGAGCTGTTTAGGGAAACAGCCCCTAAACCTAGGCTGGCTGAAACAGCTACAAAGGTTAAGGAGCTGCAAAGAAGTTCGCAAGATAACAGGCTAACTATTTCCCAAGATGTCAGAAATCAACTTTTTGCTGGGCTGGCTGCGGCGCACATTATTCCTGACCAAGCCCCACCCGCCCCGCAAGGGAGCTTGCCTCAAGAGTCACGAGGGGCCAGCACTCTCAAGCGGATTGTTGAAGTGCTGGAACAACAGCTTAAGGCTGGTCAAAGTGATAGCAAGCCAGCTGCTCCGCAGGTTAGAAGAGGTAAAAGGGTCGCGGCTCCGGCTGCCAGCCCTGTTACGCCAATGGACCAGGGAGAACAAGCAGAACTGCTACCACCTGACGCAAAACTGCTAGGTATTATCCTGCAACTAGCTAATGGCGAAGGTGAAAGCTTTGAGCAAATCGTCAAGGCCTTAAAACTAGACAACCGCTTTAAGCCCCTGACCCAGGCTATTGAGAACAAGAATTTAGAGGGGGTCTTGGCTTTTCTTGATAACTTCAGGATCCAGGTCAATAAAATAAGGAACGGCCAAATCTTGTCACCTGAAATCCTTGAGGCCGCCTTGGAGATCATTAAAGACGAGCTTGAGAAGCGAGAAAATGACATTGTGGATATCAGACAAGGGGTAGTGGTCAGGCGGGCTAAAGAGCTATTGTCCGCATAAGAAAGACCATGTCAAGGCAAAGTGAAAATGTCCGGTTCTTAGCAAAGTAAAAATGTCCTGTTTTACACACAGATCAGAT
>PEYM01000054.1 GCA_002774365.1 Candidatus Saganbacteria bacterium CG08_land_8_20_14_0_20_45_16
TTGCGAAGCGAGACCCGCCGAAGGCGGGGCGAGCGAGCAAGCTCTTTCCCCTGAAAATTTGAAATGTCTTGATTGGTCGGGGTGACTGGATTTGAACCAGCGGCCTCCTGGTCCCAAACCAGGCGCTCTACCAAGCTAAGCTACACCCCGCTTTCAACAAACAACTGACAACTCAGCGCCTTTGGCGCCTACAACTAACAACCGAAGATGTTTAATTATATAACAATTTTTCTGAAGTTGTAAGTTGTAGGTCCGCCTGCGGCGGACCGTGTTGTCGGTTAAATAGCGGGAGACGAGGCTCGAACTCGCGACCCCGACCTTGGCAAGGTCGTGCTCTACCAACTGAGCTACTCCCGCATAACAAATTGAGTTTATCACAACCTGGATTTCTAGTCAATAAAAGGGTAAAATGCCAATAATAATGAGAATAATATTGAGCTGGTTGATAAATCTCCTCTGTTTGTCTTGTTTAAGCCAGGTTTTTGCGATCACCCTTTCTGTGCCGCCTTCGTTTGAGGTCATTGGGAGCGGTAATTCTGCCTTGGCCTTTGTCATTGAGATTAAGGGGATTGGGCCAGCTGAGCCCCGCCCAGTATTTTCTTTTGCTGGTTTGCCTGCTGTTAATCCGTTGATTTTTGATCAGGATAGCCGCTTGCTTTTGTGGATACCTGGTTCAACAGAGGTCGGCAGCTATCAATTAAAAATAATTGCGGCTGACACTTTTGGCCACCAACTTGCTGCAGCTTCGACTTTAATTAAGGTTTTGCCGCAGTCTGAGGTCGTACCCTTGCCAAAAGGCTGGGAGCAGTTAGGGGTAGTGGACAAATATTTGCTTGGCCGCAAACTATTTTCTGCGGCTAACTTATTGTTTATGACGATTGCAGCTAACTCTGATTATCAAATCGAGGTTAGACTAAAGGATAGTGAGGACCAAGAATGTATTTTAGTCTTTTTGCCGCAAAATGGGATGCCTAGAGTTGATAAACGAAAAAAAAGGGCAGAAATTATGTTGGGCGCTGAGTATCGGAGCGATAAGCCAAGAATACTAAAGCGGGACCTCTACGAAGATTTATTTGACTATCTTGGTTTGGTTTTGAAAAAGATCGTTGTTATTAGAGTGATTGGTGACTATCAATTGCCCGACTTAGCGCTTTTTAATTCCAACGGCTTGATTAAACAAACAGGGATAAAAAATATTTATCTGCCAGAGCTTAATTTCTCAGTTGATGACCGGTTTTACGTTGACAGTCTTTATTCTGACAAAAATCCAATGCTGATCGCAGATGCCCCGACAATTAAAATTGATTTTACCTCTCAGGCTGGTCTGATTTGGCGCAGCGCGCTTTTGACAATTGATGATACTTTTTATTCTGCTGCTAAAGGAGATTTTACTAAGATAGTTGTTAAGCCAATGGAAAGCAGCCCAACCTTTGGTGTTGATTATGCTTTGTATGAACTGATGGTGCCGGCCCAACATCCTTTAGCCTTTGGCCAGCACCATTTGGTTTTTGAGGTTTCAACTGCTTATGGTCTGGTCGTAACACGAGAGGTTTATGCCAGGGTGGTGACCTTGCCAGCTCAGGTCGAGGGCCAAACAATGGTTTTTCCCAGTCCGTTCAATTTAATGAGGGACAAAGAGCTAAGGGTGCAATACAAACTTACTCAGTCAACGAATATTGATCTAGCGGTCTTTGGTGTTGATGGGAGTATCACCATGAAAAAAAGTTTTGTCATGGGTGAGAATGGCGGGCAAAGGGGATTGAATACTGTTGTTTGGGATGGGCACGGCCCCAGTGGGTCGCCTTTGCCTAATGGTATTTATACCGGGGTGATAATTGATCGGGCGCAAAACCGGGTGCTTGAGAAATTTAAGATAACAATATTTAACTAAGGCTGGCTAACTTTGCTATAATAATTTAATATGATAATTACGTTATTTAGATCTTGGAAAATAATTGGCTTGGCCCTGATCTTGGGTTCTGTTGTGTCAGCTTGTGCTGGCGGGCCGAACCGGCCTAAGATCCTAGAGGCAATGGCTGTTTTTGACAGGGCTTATATACCGGCTTTAGTTTTTTCTGACCTTGGTAAACAGCGGGAGACTGAACTATCACTTGAGCATTTGCGCCGCTCTTGGAATGATTTTCATTTAAATTTTTATAACACAAAAATTAAATATGGTGTTAATATTGTTGACAAATTTTGGCAGGAAGACTTTTCTCGGGTTGATGCCTTGATCACTTCAGCTGAAGTCTTGATCAGCCAGCATAAATTGATTGGGGTCAATGAGCAGCTTGAACCAATCAGGATTATTTTTATGGACCTAAGAAAGCGCAACGGCTTGCTTTACTTTCTTGACGGGTTGACCACCTTTGATGGTTTAATTGACGAGATTTCTAACAGGTTAGTAGGCAAGGTCCGTTTGCAAGACAAAGAGATCCGAGAATTGCAGGCCTTAGCCGACACAGCTTCACAGGTGTTACAAGGCTTATCAGATTTTGAACTTAAGCCAAAATTATTTGGTTTCAACTCAGACAAGCTGGCAGCGATCAATGCGCGCTTGCTTGAGCAGCAAAGACTGGTACAAAAACTTTCTCAAGTAATTCAAGCCCGTGATCTAGACGCTGTGTTTCAATCGGCCCAGGATTTGAAACCAAATTTTATTGTTTTGTACAAGGCTTTTGGCGGCTTTCAGCCAATCTTTGATGCTATAATAAAGGAGAAGCAAGATGAACCAAAAGATAACAAGCTGGATAAGACAAAAAGTAAATGAAGCTGGAGCGCAGGGTTGTGTTTTCGGGATTTCTGGTGGGGTTGATTCTGCGGTGGTGGCTGCCCTTTGTAAAGCCGCTTTTCCTGCCGATGTTTTAGGCTTGGTCCTGCCCTGCCAGAGCAATCTCCAAGATGCGGTAGATGCTAAAAAAGTTGCTGAGAAGTTTTCTATCCCAATTAAAACCATTGACCTGGAAAAGTCTTTTGACCAGCTTTATCTCACCTTGTCAGGTAAGCCTTACGATAAAAAGACGATGGACCTCTCTATAGCTAATCTAAAGCCGCGCCTGCGCATGCTGACTCTGTATTATTACGCCAACAAGCATAACTATCTAGTTGTTGGCACTGGCAATAAATCTGAAGCAGTCATGGGCTACTGTACCAAGTATGGTGATGCTGGGGTTGATCTGCTGCCTTTGGCTTCGCTTTTAAAGACCCAGGTTAGGGTACTGGCCAAGGATTTAGTCGTGCCACAGGGGATTATTGATAAAGCTCCTTCTGCTGGCTTGTGGCAGGGGCAGACTGATGAGGGGGAGATGGGGATTACCTACGCGGAACTGGACAAAATTATCATTGCTCTTGAAAGCAATAAACTAGCTGGCCTTGACCCTAAAAAAGTTGGGCTGGTCAAGCAAAAAATGGCGCAAAATGAGCATAAACGTTGTCTGCCGCCTTTATTTATGATATAGTTTTCTCTTATGAACAAAGATTTTATCTCCATCCACGATTTAAAATTTGCTGAAATAGAAGAGATCATGGTCTTAACTACTGACTTAAAGCAAAAGCAAAAAAACAACGAAAAACACGAGTATCTTTGGGCAAAGTCTATGGCCATGATCTTTGAAAAGCCTTCCACCCGCACCCGTGTTTCCTTTGAAATTGGGATGTGGCAGCTGGGGGGCCTTGCTATCAATCTTGACCAAGAGGCCATTGGTTTAGGCGAGCGCGAGTCTGTGGCTGATGTTGCCCGGACCTTGTCTCGTTTTGCCGATGCAATTTTGATCAGGACCTTTTCCCACGATAAGGTGATCGAGCTAGCCAAGTATTCTGACCAGCCAGTTATCAATGCTCTTTCTGATCGGCTGCACCCTTGCCAGGCCATGGCAGATGTTTTTACGATTCAAGAAAAGAAAGGGTCTTTAAAAGGTCTAAAGTTAGCTTACATTGGCGATGGCAATAACGTGTGTCATTCGTTGATGTTTGCTGCTGCAAAACTTGGCATTAACATGGTGATTGCTTGTCCCAAGGGCTATGAGCCAAATGAAGAGATTGTAAAACTGGCTTTTGCAGATGCTAAGGTGACCGGAGTTGAAATTGATATTTTGAATGATCCTGTTGTCGCGGCCAAAGATGCTGATGTGATCTACACTGATGTTTGGGCTTCAATGGGTCAGGAAAAACAAGCGAAAAAACGACAAAAGATCTTTTCAAAATTCCAGGTTAATTCAAAATTAATGGACTTAGCCAAGGCGGATTGTATTTTTATGCATTGTTTGCCGGCTCATCGTGGTGATGAGGTAACGGCTGATGTAATCGACGGTCCGCAATCTGTAGTCTTTGACCAGGCGGAAAACCGTTTGCATGTGCAAAAGGCGATTTTGACGCTACTTTTAGGAGGGAAAAATGGCTAAAAAAATTGTCCTGGCCTATTCCGGTGGGCTTGATACCTCGGTGATGCTCAAGTGGATCAAAGAGAATTACAATTGTGAAGTAATTGCTTACTGCGCTGATGTTGGTCAAGAAGAAGAGCTGGATGGTTTAAAAGAAAAAGCCTTAAAAACAGGGGCTTCCAAGCTTTACGTAGAAAATCTCCAAGACGAGTTTGCCAAAGATTTCATTTTTCCTATGCTCAAGGCTGGTGCGATTTATGAAAATGAATATTTACTCGGCACCTCAATTGCCCGTCCTTTAATCGCCCAAAGACAAGTTGAAATTGCCAAGAAAGAAAAAGCTGATGCTGTGGCTCACGGTGCAACAGGGAAGGGGAATGACCAGGTTCGTTTTGAGCTGACCTTTAAAGCCTTGGCCCCTGATATGAAAATTATTGCCCCTTGGCGGGAGTGGGACATTAAAGGCAGGGAAGAAGCGATTGCCTATGCTAAAAAGCATAATATTCCTGTTCCAGTGACCAAGAAAAAACCGTATTCATCAGACAGAAACCTTTGGCACATCAGTTATGAAGGGGGCATTTTAGAAGATCCCTGGTTTGAACCTAAAGAGGAGATGTTTATCCTTTCAAATTCTTTGGAAAAAGCTCCGGCTAAACCAGAGTATGTTGAAGTTGAGTTCATTAAAGGTGAGCCAGTAAAAATTAATAACAAAAAACTGGAGCCGGTCGCTTTAATTAAGGAATTAAATAAGCTCGGTGGAAAAAATGGGGTTGGCCGAGTTGATATTGTGGAAAATCGCTTGGTTGGTATTAAATCCCGCGGTGTGTATGAGACGCCGGGCGGGACTATTTTATACGTCGCGCACCAGGCGCTGGAATCTATTACTTTAGATCGCGATGTTTCGCATTATAAACTTCAGGTCGCCCAGCGCTATGCTGAATTGGTTTATTATGGTCAGTGGTTTACTCCGCTAAAAGAAGCCTTGGATGCTTTTATTGATAAGACGCAGGTTAATGTTACAGGAGTAGTTCGTTTAAAACTTTATAAGGGTAATTGTATTGTCGTCGGCCGCAAGGCGGCTAAATCTCTTTATCGTCCTGATTTGGCCACTTTTGAAAAAGACGAGATTTACAATCAAAAAGATGCTGAAGGCTTTATTAACCTTTTTGGCTTGCCGATCAAGGTGCAGGCGAAGCTAAAATAAAAACTATCCAGGAGGCTTTTCATGGCAAAAAGGACAAAAAAGACGGAGAAGAATAAAAAGTTGTGGGCAGGCAGGTTTTCTAAGTCAATGGCCAAGTCTGCGGAGGTGTTTTCAGCTTCTGTCCACTATGACGTGAGGCTTTATAAATATGACATTGGCCAAAGTATAGCTTACGCCAAAACCTTGATCAAAGCAGGGGTCTTAACCACTCAGGAGAGCGCGAAAATTATTAAAGCCCTGACCGAAATTGGTAAGGGGATTGGTTCTGGTAAGATCAAGCTCTTGTCGGAACTAGAAGATATTCATATGAATATTGAAACCTTCTTGATTGACAAAGTTGGCAATGTTGGCAAAAAGCTCCATTCTGGAAGATCTCGCAATGACCAGGTGGCGACAGATTTTCGGATGTTTGTCCGAGCCGAGTGCCTATTGGTCACAACCTTACTTATGAACTTGCAAACTGTTTTGCTTGAGCTGGCGGAAAAACAGATCAAAGTGATCATGCCAGGTTACACCCATATGCAAAAGGCCCAGCCGATCTTATTCTCCCATTATTTGATGGCTTATTATGAGATGTTTGAGCGTGATAAAAAAAGATTGGAATGTGTTAGAAGCGAAGCCGATGTCATGACTCTGGGCTCAGGTGCCCTAGCTGGGACAAATTTTAAAATTGATCGGGAAGGCTTGGCCAAAGAGCTGGGTTTTGCCCAGATTTCAAAGAACAGTTTAGATGCGGTCTCTGATCGTGATTTTGCCATTGACCTTGTTGCGGCTTGCTCTATGATCATGATGCATCTTTCCCGATTTTCAGAGGAACTGATTATTTGGGCAAGCGATGAGTTTGATTTTATTGAACTGTGTGACCAGTACAGCACCGGCTCCTCCATCATGCCGCAAAAGAAAAACCCTGATATGGCTGAGCTTTCGCGGGGTAAGACTGGCCGGGTTTACGGCCATCTTATGGGGCTCTTAACTGTGATGAAAGGCCTGCCGCTGGCTTACAACCGGGATTTGCAGGAAGATAAAGAGGCGGTTTTTAGTGCAGTTGATACAGTTAAGGCAACTTTGGGGATTTTTGCGGAAATGGTTGCAACCTTAACCGTTAACACGGCCAAAATGGACAAGGCAGCCAAATGCGGTTTCTTAACTGCCACGGACTTAGCCTATTACTTAGTGAACCATGGGGTGCCTTTTCGTGAGGCGCATGAGATTATTGGTAAGTTAGTGGCTTACTGTGAGGAGTCCAACATGCAGCTGGAGTATTTGTCGCTCCAGCAGTTAAAGCAGTTTTCGGAAAAATTTGGCTATGACGCGACCAAGATATTGTCAGCCCAAAGCTCTGTTCTGGCCAAAGATCTTGTGGGTGGCACGGCGCCTGGCAGGGTTAAGGAGGCAATTAAACGTGCGCGAAAAAACCTTACTGCTCATAAAGCCTGACGGAGTTGTCCGGGGCTTGGCTAACGAAATAAAAAGGCGGGTCAAAACCGCCGATTTAAAAATCATTGGGTCAAAAGCAATCCAGGTTAGCCGTGAGCAGGCTAAAGAGCTATATTCTGTTCATGCGGACAAGCCTTTTTACGCTGGGCTGATCAAATTTATTACCTCTGGCTTGATTGTGGCCAATGTTGTTGAGGGGGAAGCTGCGATTGTGCGGCTACGCGAGCTGATGGGTGCGACTGATCCCAGGGAAGCGGTGGCTGGCACCATTCGCGGTGATCTTAAAGAGGAAAATATTTTTACCGCTGACAAAGCAATCAAAAATTTGGTCCATGGGTCTGACAGCCAGGAGGCTGCAGCCAGAGAGCTTACAATATTTTTTGGAGGAAAAAATGAGAATTAAAGTCCAAAACCTAACGGTTGATAAAGTTAAATGTGATCTATTAGTGATTAATTTGTTTGAAGGGGTTAAAGATCCTGGCGGAGCAACCGCGGTGATTGATAAAAGGTTAAAAGGGGTAATTTCAGCTTTGGTCAAAAGTGGTGAGATCACTGGTAAGCTTTGCGAGGTCAATATTGTGCATACTCAGGGCAAGTTGCCCGCCAAGCAGGTTCTAGTGGTTGGCTTAGGTAAGGCCGCGGACTTTGACCTTGACCGATCGCGCAAGGTTATGGCAGCCGCCATGGTTGAAGCAAAAAGAATTAAAGCAAAATTTGTGGCCACGATTGTTCATGGGGCAGGGGCTGGCGGATTGAGCTTACCTACGGCAGCCCAAGCACTAACTGAAGGTTGTTTAATTGGTACTTATCATTATGCAGGTTTTGCCACTATCAAAAATGATAGTTTTTTTGCAACAGAAGAGCTGGCCATTATTGAAATTTCTAAGTCCAAGATCAGGGATATCTTGCAGGGGGTTCACGCTGGACAGATTATTGCTGAGTCAGTGAACAATGCGCGGGACTTGATCAATGCGCCAGCTAACAAAGTAACACCATCGTACTTGGCCCAGGTTGCCCAAAAAGTGCCGGGGGTTAAGGTGACTGTGTTATCCTTGGCCCAGGCTAAAAAACTGGGGATGGAGGCCTATTATTCTGTTTCTAAGGGGTCAAAAGAGCCAGCCAAATTTATTATTATGCAGTATGGCCAGGGGAAACCAGAGATAGCGCTGGTTGGCAAAGGGATCACTTTTGACTCTGGTGGGATTTCAATCAAGCCGTCGCGCAAGATGTGGGAGATGAAAACCGATATGTCAGGAGCAGCAGCGGTGCTGGAGACAATGCGGGCGATTTCTCGTTTAAAGGCCCGCAAGAGCGTGGTTGGGGTTCTTCCTTGTACTGAGAACATGCCTGATGGCCAGGCGCAAAAACCAGGTGATGTAATTGGCTCGCTCCTGGGCAAGACAATTGAGATTATCTCTACTGATGCTGAAGGCCGGATGGTCTTAGCGGATGGCATAGGCTATGCGAAAAAGGTCTTGAAAGTTAAAAAGATTATAGATGTGGCGACCTTAACTGGGGCTTGTGTCAGTGCTTTGGGTGATGCAGCTTCCGGCATAATGGCCAATGATCAAGAATTGGTTGATCAATTAATTGCTGCGGGTCAGCGAACCGGGGAAAAACTTTGGCAGCTCCCGCTCTTTGAAGAGTATAAAGAATATTCCAAAAGCGAGATTGCTGACACAAAGAATTGTACAGAGCAAGGGAAAGCCGGGACTGCCATTGGCGGGCTTTTTCTTGAGCTATTTGCGGAAGATACCCTTTGGGCGCATATTGATATTGCTGGAACCGCCTTTTTGGATCGGGGGCGGGGTTATTTATCAGCTGGGGCAACTGGGGTGATGGTGAGAACACTGACTGAATATTTGAGGTCATAGTTATGTTGTATGGCCTAGGTCGACGGCCTTGTTTCCTGGTGCTTAGCACTATTTTTTGCGCTTGGTTTTTATCCTTTAATCTTGTTGCGGCGCTCGATTTTCAAGAGCTTTATCGTCTTAAAATTGAGAACTCAGTCAGCGGTGAGGTCGCGGTTAGTCAAGACCAAGGGGCAACCTGGCAGAAACTTGGCCAGGTGATCTATCCCACTGTTAAGATCAGCAAAAATGGTTATATGGCTGCTAGTTGGGTTGAGGCTGGGCAGGTGGCAGCTACCTCGGTCAATGCGATTCATCTCAAGGCTGGCGTGTCACGCGAAATCTTTTCTATTTTACCCAAAGAGTTTTTGGCTCCACCCAATAAATATCGTTCGTTCTTAAGCCCTGACTCTTCGATTTACACAAATATTGCTGCTGGCAGCGCGATCTTTGGCGGCAGCTTTGCCCCTTTGGTTGGGAGTTGGGTTTTAATCCAGCGTCCGGCCGAAGCGCTTAAAACCTTGCCAGCAAATTTTGTCCCCCAAAACAGCGATGTTTATTATGTTATTGTTGAGCAGCCGGACCAATATCCGACTGAGATTATTTTTGAAAATCAGTTTGGCGGCAAGGTTTTGGCCACCTATCCAGGGCTTGGCCAGCAAGTAATTGGTCAGGTTTTGTCGCCACTAGTTGGGGTTGGTCGTTTTGAAGGGACAAATTTCGCGGGAGTGGGGCGGATCAGGGCTAATCATGCTGGGGTGATTGATATTTCAACTTCAAGGATCGGGCAGATTGGCGGCTTTCAAATTATCCCCTCTTTTCACACTTTGGATATGCCTTATGTAAAGCGCAAGACCCAATGGCTGGTGGTTGGGCCAACAAGTGTTGAGGGGGAAGGCTTGGAAGGGCGAGCCCCGCTTTTTAAATATTTTATTAGGCCAAACTATCGCGCCTCTGATCTTGAAGCTTCTGACTGGGAGAGCAAGCTCTTGAGCCGTTTTTTGGTTGAGGTCAAGTACCAAGGGGGAGCAAGCTGGGAGCCGATGCCGGTTTTAGAGATTAATAAATTTTATTTAAGACGCGAGCTGCCGAACTGGGCGGATACTGCCTTAGAGCGAATTAGCCAGATCAAGATTTTATTTCCGTTATCCACTAATTAGTTTTCACTAAATCACCAGGGATTATTTTTCTCTCAAATTGAAATTTTTTTAAGTTTTTCACGATATATATATAGAAGAATTCCAAAAGGAGAGAATCTATGAGTGGTGCAGATAAAATTGCAAAGCCTATGAGCTTATTTCAAAGAATTGGAAGAGTCTTTGGCGGTAAGAAAAAAGATCTTCCCAAAATTGATTATCTTCGGCCTGGCGATGATATTTTTGACCTGTCAGCTCATTCAGCGCCACTTCGGGCTTTTGATGTTGAGCAATTAGAGATACCTGAGCCGTCCCCACTAGACTGTAATAAGCCAACTTTATCCTTGATTAATGGTGACGCAGCAAAGGTTATCTCTTTAGATGAGGCAGCGATTGACCGGCAGGATTTCTTGGACAATCACAAGGAATTAACAGTTGATCTCTTAGCCCAAAGCCTTAACTTAAGAGTTTTGGCTGAGCTAGCTGATAGACCACGGGTTGGCCTTGTTGAAAGAGACGAGCCTACTAGCGACCTCTCCTTCCTGGGTGATTTTCATGGGAATGTCCCTCGTTTTGCTTACTTTTTGCGCTTGCTGCTTCCAGCCATTAGAGCAGGGGAAGAAGAACTGCACTCCTTAGGGGATCTTCTTCACGCAGAGAGAGAAGAGAATGTTTTTAATGTTGCTGCCTCTTTAAAATTAGCTAAGGCTTTTATGATGCTAGGTTGGCTCTTTCCTGAAAGGGTCAGTCTTTATACTGGCAACCATGATATCTTTTGCCCAACTGAAGGTCATTTTAAGGCAGTGATGGATTTTATTGAAATGAATTGCCTGGGGACAATTTTTGATTTGTCTAATCATTTGCTTCAAGAAGGTTATTTAACCGAAGAGTCAGAACCTTGGGAGATGTTGGCAACAAAAAAAAATGTTCCTCAATCTTATTTGAACCTACATTACATTTGTTTGGCTTTAAGCGAGCAGGGCGTTGAGCGGGCTAAGATTTGGAATATTATCCAGTTGCTGCAGGGATATTATGACACCTGTCCCAAGGCTTTGAAGATCAAGAATTTATTTGCCGCCCATTCTTTTCCCACCGGGGCGACTTCACTTGAGCAATTAAGGGCTATTAATGATCCAGAAATGCAAGCGTTGAGAAACAGCTTGATATTTTCAAGGTTTGCAAAAGAGCGAGATCCAGAGGACCTTAAGTCTTTTACCCCAGATGATATCGAGGGCTTTATGGCTGCGACTGGAGTAGAGCATTTTGTCCTTGGTCATACGAAACCAGATAATTCCTGGATTAATCAGCCAGTTCCTTCAACTTCAATTATTACTTCTAATGGTATTGGCTTTGGTCGGCTCAGATTTGCTAGGGGAGAAGATGGGGCTTTTGCCCTGCAAGAATGTCCTGTGCTGCGCTACGAAATGCCTCCTGACACCATAATCTCTCACTAAGCTTTCTTATCACTCAAAAACCTGCGCATCAAGTGGTTCTGGCTGGTAGCTGACAGGTTTGCCAATAGGATCTCTATCACATAAATTAAAGCACCGATATTTCTTTGTAATAATGGTAGGACATTCTTGCCATAAGTTGGGGACAAGAAAAAATGCAGGACCAGGTGAAGTAAGTTAAAGTCTTCGTTAAGTCCTTGGATAAATTCCTTAGCAGTGCTTTCTGGTAAACCAATTGCCACGGCAAAAACTTTGGCTGAGGCTTTATCTTCTGAAAAATATTTCATTGGGACCTTATAGGTGAGAGCGACTATTTGCTCGTCATTTTTTGGTGGTGGAATATCAGGGAAGAGATCGCTAATTAACATTGGAAAAGCTATCTGTTGTCCTTTGTTTCTTCCTCGTCTTGATGCGGGGGGTGAGAAAACTTCCTCTTGGGTTCTAACAGCGATTGTTGGCCTAGTTATGCTGACTGTTTCTGGATATTGTTTTCCAAATCTTTGCTCACTAACAAGCATTTGCTGAAAGATGTTTTTTCGACTGGCTTTTCCTAGGTTAACTGTCATGATAATTGCTGGCCGATCACCAGCAGGAGAGAAAACTTGCACTCTTTCGTCACTCCCTAACAACCAAGAGCCAAAATTTGGTCTAGGGAAACCGCCTAGTCCTTCATGCGGGGCGCTGTGGAGTAAAAGGGCACCGAAATTTAAAATTGTGTTGGCAAATCTTTTGGCTAATGAGGAGAGAGGTGGTTTATCATCAATATCAAGAAACAATTTTCTTTGGATGTGCAGCGCACTCCCAGTTGCTGGCGATCCTGGTGGTCTGGTCGGTGTTGTTATTTTATTACCTACTTTCTGTTAGACTTTTGCTCAAAACCCTTTTATGATGGAGGTCTAAAGACCTCTTCTACGTTTTTATATCACCCTGTTTTCGCAAAAATTTCACTTATTTGTTATAATTAAGACATGGCTGAAAAATTCTATTTGACCACCCCCATCTATTATGTTAACGACGTGCCACATATTGGGCATGCTTATACCACGATTGCGGCTGATGTTTTAGCTCGTTATAAGCGGATGATGGGCTTTGACGTTTACTTTTTAACAGGGACTGATGAACATGGTGAAAAGATTTGGAACGCTGCTGGTAAGAATTTGGACGATACCAAGAAATTAGTTGAAGAAAAGGTCGCGGGCTTTATTTCTGCCTGGAAAATTTTGGATATTTCTAATGATGATTTTATCCGTACCACGGAAAAACGTCATGAAGAGGTTGTTCAAAAGGTTTTTCATAAACTATTAGAGAACGGCGACGTGTATTTGGGTGAGTATGAGGGCTGGTACTGCGTTCCTTGTGAGTCCTTTTGGTCGCTGTCCGAGCTCAAAGAAGACCCTGAAGGCCGCAAACTTTGTCCAGACTGCGGTCGGGAGACTGAAGTGCTTAAAGAGGAGAGCTATTTTTTTAAACTTTCTAAATATCAAGACCAACTTTTAGCTCACATCAAGGCAAATCCTGATTTTATTCAGCCAGAATCACGCAGAAATGAGATTCTAAAATTTATTGAACAAGGTTTGAGAGACTTATCAATTACCAGAACTGCTTTTCCGTGGGGGATAGGGGTGCCGGACAATCCCAAGCATGTTATTTATGTTTGGTTTGATGCTTTGATTAATTATATTTCTGCTCTTGGTTGGCCTGATGGTGAAAAATTTAAAAAATATTGGCCAGCTGATGTTCATATCATGGGGAAGGAGATTGTTCGTTTTCATGCTGTTACTTGGCTGTGTATGCTGATGGCGCTGGGTGTTCCTCTGCCAAAAAAGGTTTTTGGCCATGGGTGGTGGACGGTTGGGGGGAAGAAGATGAGCAAGTCTAAGGGGAATGTGGTTGATCCATTAGCGCTAAGCAAGGAGTTTGGGTTAGATGCGGTCCGCTACTTTCTTTTGCGTGAGGTCCCTTTTGGGGTAGATGGTGATTTTTCTCGTAACTCTTTTATTAAACGCTACAACTCTGATTTAGCCAATGATTTGGGGAATCTGTTGAATCGAACTCTTAATATGGTAGAGAGGTATTTTAATGGGGTTATTCCTGACCCTAAAAATTTATTGTGTTTTGATGAATATAGTCAGCGCCTTGTTGAAGGAAAAAAAGGGATAATAAAAGCCCAAGAAAGGGATTTTGAAGAGTTATCTTTTTCTCTGATCTTGATTGGTATTTGGTCATATATTACTTTGGCAAATGTTTACATTGAAAACCAGGCTCCTTGGAAGCTAGCGAAATTTGGGGAAACTGATAAACTTGGAGCAATCATGTATCATCTTTGCTTTGCGTTGAGTGCTATTGCTTATTTTGTTGCTCCTTTTATGCCAGAAACTTCCCAAAAAATTTGGCAGCAACTAGGGCTTACTGGAAGTCCTTCTGAGAATGTTGACATTATTGGCGTAAAAGTTGCCAAAGGTGATCCTCTCTTTCCAAGGATTGAAGTGTCGTAATTGCGACATATTAACTAACAACACGCCGGGACTACAACTAACAACTTACAACTACTATTTATAATAATTACAACAAAAATTTGGAGCGAGCGAAGCAAGCGCGTTGTTAGTTGTCAGTTGTAAGTTAATCTGGTAATAACCTTGCTAAGTTGTTTATATGATGAGGAAAAAAGGTCTGACGCTTAGGGAGCTGGCTAGTTGTTGCAATTATCTCTACCGCTTGCTTGCTTCTGGTATCTCACTGCTTGATTCACTGCGTATAATGCAAAGCCTCTCTTCTTTTGCTTGCCTTACGCCGGCAATTGATAAAATTAGCGCGGGCGAGGGCTTGAGCCAGGCTTTTGAGGGTTGTTTTCCTGAGATCATGCTTAGCTCAATTGCCGCGGCTGAACAGGCAGGAAATCTTGAGTCAGTGTTGCAGCGCCTGGCCAAGTATTATGAGGAGCGAGCAGAGGCTGAGGCTAAGATCAAGGGGGCATTAATTTATCCCATGTTTGTGATTGGGCTATGTTTGGCTTCATTGGCCCTGATCTTTTTCTTTGTTTTACCTGGTTTTAAGGAGATGTTTGCTGATTTGGACGCTGATCTCCCCTTGGTGACGCTGATCTTGCTGGGGCTAGGGGATTTTTTAGCCAAGTTCTGGTATCTGTTGATAATTGCTTTTACCGCCTCTTTTTTTGCTCTGATCAAATATATTAGAACAACCAAAGGTCAGGCATTTTTTGATCAATTGTTTTTAAGGTCAAAGCTGTATGCTAGGGAGCAGATCAGTCAATGTTTTCGGACCTTAGGCTCGCTCCTTATGGCTGGCGTGCCGATCATTGCTGCCTTAGAGACGATCCTTGCCTCAATTAAAAACCAGACTTTTAAAAAGATTATTATGGAGCTTAAGGCTGAGGTTGAGAATGGGGCAAGATTTAGCGCTGTCTTAGTAAAGCAAGAGATTTTTCCCAGAGAGGCTTGCCAAATGATCGAGGTGGGAGAAAATTCCGGGCAACTGGACCAGATGCTTTTGAGTGTGGCCGACTTTTTGGAAAGGGAACGCGACGTCTTTATAAAACGCTTCACTAGCTTGCTTGAGCCGGCCTTGACCTTGTTTGTTGGCCTTGTGGTTGGCGTGATCGCCTTGGCCATGTTTTTGCCGATGATTGACATGATTTCTAAATTGCAGTAGTGCTATAATAATGGGGAGGTGAACAAGATGAAGAAGCGACCTGGCTTCACAATGATCGAGTTATTAGTGGTTATCGGCATTATCGGCTTGTTAGCAGTTTTTCTTACCCCCAAACTTTTGGGGGCCAAAGATCGAGCTAAAGAGACTGCGGTTAAAGCTGTGATGCACTCTATGCAACTGGCAGTTGAGGCTTATGCCATGGAGAATGAGACCTATCCGCTGGATACAAATGTGCCGCTGGAAAGTTTAGCCACGAATTATTTAATGCCTGGGGGATACTTGGCTTCTATACCGATGAATCCTTTTACTGGCAAAGAATACAAAGACGCGGATCGGGCCGGCCGGATAATCTATGATTATGATGACGCCACTGGCAAGTTTACAATCATGGGTTACAATCGGACTGGGCTTAAGAAAATTTTGGAGTTGAGCAATTTATAAGCAGGAATTAGCTCCTCATTGCTGCTTGGGCCGGCTGAAAAAATTTGCGGTTCTAGTTGCAGTTCTCTTTTGTTTTATCGGTCTATCATTTTTGCTTGGTTGTGCTGGTCAACCAACTACCAAAACCAAGCTGATCAAGCTGCCAGATCCAGCGCAAGCTGACCCTAATGGAAAATTAGTTTTTAGCTTGCTGGGCGAAGTTTCGATCTTAAACCCAATCTTGTCTACTGATACCAGCTCGTCGGCAGTTGAAGGGACGATCTTTACTGGGCTGACCAGGATCAATGAAAAGCTTGAAGTAGTCCCTGATTTGGCGCGTTCTTGGGAGGTTTCTGCGGATGGCAAAGTTTGGACCTTTTATCTGCGCCAAGATGTTAAATGGCATGACGGTGTCCCTTTTACAGCTGATGATGTGGTCTTTACTTTTAATGCTATTCTCAATCCCAAGGTCAACTCAGTTAGGCGCAGCGACTATATTATTGATGACCAGCCGATAAAATTTAAGGTACTAAATAATTTTACTGTTCAGGCGATTTTGCCTAAACCGTTTGCTCCTTTTTTGGTCCGCTCTGGTATTAGTCTTATTCCTCGGCATCTCTTAGCTGGGCAAGACATTAACACGGCAAAATTTAATCGCCAACCAGTTGGGACAGGGCCG
Organism: Candidatus Saganbacteria bacterium CG08_land_8_20_14_0_20_45_16; assembly: GCA_002774365.1. Lineage (GTDB taxonomy): Bacteria > Margulisbacteria > WOR-1 > O2-12-FULL-45-9 > O2-12-FULL-45-9. Next base: position 16,226 of record PEYM01000054.1, read on the forward strand.
TTTAAGTTTAAGGAGTGGGTGACCGGTAACCAGCTGACAGTTGAGCGAAATAATGATTACTATCTTGGCCGTCCCCAATTAGCAGCCATAATTTTTAAGATTATCCCTGATGAAAATTCCCAGCTGGTGGCGCTGGAGGCAGGGGAGATTGATGAGGCAGGGATCCCGCCTAAGGATTATGCTAGGCTCAAGGCCATGGATGGGCTTAATGTTTTTGAATCGGATAATTTGGGTTACACTTATCTTGGGTTTAACTTGGCCCAACCTAAGTTTTGTGATAAACGGATAAGGCAAGCCTTGGCTTATGCTACTGACAGAGAGCAATTGGTTAGAATAATTTTTAAGGGGTTAGCTTCACCAGCTTATGCCCCTTCGGCGCCGATCTCCTGGGCTTATAGCGATGAGGTGGCCAAGTACCCTTACAATCTTCAAAAGGCCAGAGAACTGCTCCGCGTTGCTGGAGCAGAAAATTTAGAGTTTACAATCTTAGTGAATCAAGGCAATAAGGAACGGGAAAAAGCAGCTGTCATCTTGCAACAGCAGTATAAAAAGATTGGGGTCAAGGTGACGATTCGGGTGATGGAATGGTTGGCGCTGCTTAAGATCATTAATTCGCCAAATGGTCCCAAGGATTTTGACGCGATTTTAATGGGTTGGTCGCTCGGCCTTGATCCAGACAGCTATTCGATTTGGCACTCTAGCCAATATCCAAAGGGTTTTAATTTTATCAATTATAATAATCCAGAGGCAGACCGATTGTTGGCAGCAGGGCGAACAACCATTGAACGCTCAAAACGGCAAGAAATTTATGCCAAGCTTTGGCAGACTATTGCGCTAGATCAACCCTATATTTTACTCTGGTATCCCAAAGGTGTGGTGGGTGTGAGGGAGCGGGTAGGAGGTTTGTCTGAGCCTGGGCCGGCAGGTTTGTTTTTAAACCTCCAAGACGTTTTTGTGACTAAGTAGCTTGGTTTTGCCCAGTGATTTTAGAATAAACCCAAAGGATCTTCGAATAAACCCAAACACCAGTAGCGTAGAGAAATCTGGCCAGGTTTAATATCGTTTGAGTGCCAGGGAAAGCAAGTTCCGTGAATCTGAGCCACCACTTTTGGCCTGGTGTTAATTTTACTGCTTCAGCTGGTTTGGTCACTAGTGGGGCTGATTCATCAAGAGTTGTTTTGGCTAGGTAAGAGAGGCCAACCCCACCCATGGCCATAAAACCTAGAGCAACTAATTGTGATAATGTGAGCTGACCTAAAACTTGTGGTTCATGTCTGGTGAATTCATTAAGAAATCTGATCCCGGCATAGATCATTGAGCCGACTACAAAGGTTTTGCCATCTTGCTTCTGGTTATTGTCGTAGTTGGCCATAGTAATGCCTAATGCGACATCTGCCACGGCCATCATTGGTTCAGTTTGCAGGCCAAAAAGTTCTCCTGGACAGCAGCCAGCAGACCAGCAGCCAAGGCGGCCGATCCCTAGGCCAACTAACCCTCCTGGGGTGATTGCATCCAATAATTTAGCAACAGAGATATTTGGGGATGAGCGGAGTTTACTTCCTTGACGTCCTAACCAGGAAGTTGGCTTAGTCACACTAAGCAGTCTACCGACACCGATATCAATTATCGGAGCGAGTTTGGCAAAAATTGCTAGGCTAGTTATACCTGCCAGAGCGCCACCGTACCAGGTCCCGCCAGCGTTGGCAGTTGATTCTAAAAACTGAGCGAAGAAAAGGGCTTTGGCCCCAAAAATCCCGGAGCCAGCAGTCAAAAGATAAGCCAAACTAGCTTTAGCTGGAGAAATTCCTTTGCGAATTGCCCTGTCACACGCCATTTCAAATCCAGCCCACAACCCCCAGGTTGTGGTAAACCCGTATAAGTTAGTAAAAGCATTTTCCTTATAAGCCCCAGGAGCGGTGTGTCTTAAAAGTGGAATACTTGCTTCGAGTCGAGCCTGTATATAAAGTGGGATGCTGACTAAGCCAGGGAAGCTGAATTTTAAAGGATCCCTAACTGTCCTGGCAACACGCTTTGTCCCTTGCCAGACTCGCCTGGCCAGGGTCATATTTTGGATTGGACCAACGGCTCTGTTTTCCATTTTTGCTTGGACCTCCACTTGGCTCTGTGGCCATATTCTTTCTTCTATATATATATCGTTCAAAACAAGCAAAAATTTCAGTTTTTTCTGCTATAATAATCTCGTGAAGAGCTATATTTTACGGCGTTTGGGAGAGTTGATTCCGCTCATGATCGGGGTTTCTCTCCTCTCTTTTTTTGTCATGCACCTAGCGCCAGGGGAACCAACCGCGCTTTTTACAGATCCGAATATCAATCCAGCTGACTTGGCCAGGATCCGCGTTAATTGGGGGCTTGATCAGCCGATCTTTGTTCAATATTTTTACTGGCTGGGGAATGTCTTGCGCGGTGATTTTGGGACAAGTTATACCACAGGACAACCTGTTCTGACTGAAGTCTTGCAAAGACTTCCTGCCACCCTTTTGCTGATGATCCCAGCTTACATTTTAACTTTTTTGATTACTGTTCCGCTCGGTGTGATCTCGGCAGTTAAAAAAGGGAGCTGGTTTGATAATTTGGTCACTCTTTTTTCTTTTGCTGGTATGGCCATGCCTTCTTTTTGGCTTGGTTTAATGCTGATGCTGCTTTTTTCAGTCAAGCTCGGCTGGCTGCCAGCAGTTGGCATGTATGATGTGGGGGCTGGGGACTGGGGGTTAGGGGCTAGGGTATTTGATCTATTACGCCACATGATTTTGCCGCTGCTGACAATGACGCTTTTAAGCTTAGCTGGAATAACCCGCTATCAACGAGCAGCCATGCTTGAGGTTTTGGACCAAGATTATATTCGTACTGCCAGGGCTAAAGGTTTACCAGAGAGGGTCGTGATCTTTAAGCATGCCTTGCGCAACGCTTTAATTCCGATCGTAACAATTCTAGGATTATCCTTGCCAGGCCTTTTTAGCGGCGCGTTTATCATTGAAACAATCTTTGCTTGGCCAGGGATGGGGCGGCTGGGGGTGATGGCGATCTTTCAGCGCAACTATCCCTTGATCATGGGGATTGTTATTTTTTCAGCCCTCTTGATTATGTTGGGCAATCTTTTGGCTGATATTGGATATGCCTTAGTTGATCCAAGGATTAGGTATGGGAAGAGCTAGCCGCTTTGGCATAATCATTTTATTTATTTTTATTCTAGCGGCGATTTTTGCGCCGATAATTGCCCCCTATGACCCAGGGGAGATTGTGGACCAAACAACCCTAGCGCCCACTCTTCAACATCTGTTTGGGACCGATGATCTGGGCCGTGATCTCTTTAGCCGGGCTGTTTATGGGGCGAGAATTTCGCTGACTGTTGGTTTGGTAGCAGTGACAATTTCAATTTTGATCGGGACTTTAATGGGGGCACTTGCTGGCTATTTTGGTGGGTGGCTTGATGGGCTTATTATGAGGTTTGTGGATGTTATGTTGGCTTTTCCGTCGATTTTTTTAATTTTAGCAATTCAAGCTATGCTGACCCCTAATATATATAATGTGATGATTGTTATTGGCGTGACCTCGTGGATGGGGGTGGCGCGGTTCGTGCGAGGGGAATATTTAAGAATTCGGGAGCTTTCATATGTTGAGGCAGCAAAAGCAATCGGTTGTTCGCACTCTAGGATAATTTTTCGTCATATTTTGCCAAATGCGCAAGCACCGATCATTGTGGCCGCGACCCTGGGGATGGCTGGAGCAATTTTAACGGAATCAGCCTTGTCGTTCTTAGGCATGGGTGTCCAGCCCCCCACACCATCTTGGGGTAATATGCTAATTGACGCGCAAGCGTATATGCGAGACGCTCCGTGGCTGGCGATTATTCCTGGTTTGTTGATCTTGTTGACAGTCCTCTCGCTTTATTTTGTGGGTGAGGGGCTTCGGGAGAGGCTTGATGTTAGAAGTTAAAAATTTAAGCACATATTTTTTTCAAGATAACGAAGTTGTTAAAGCTGTTGGTGATGTTAGTTTCTCCTTGGAAGAAGGTGAGATCCTTGGAATCCTTGGCGAGTCTGGTTCTGGTAAATCAACAATCGCGCACTCGATTTTAAAATTAGTTTATCCCCCTGGCAAAATTGTTTCAGGAGAAATTATTTTTAATGGCCAAGATTTGTTAAAGCTTGCTGAAGAAGAGACGATTGAAATTCGCGGCGCTAAAATCTCCATGATCTTCCAGGACCCCTTTTCCTCACTCAATCCGGTCTTAACGGTTGGGGAGCAAATTGCCGAGGTTATTAGCTTGCATCAAGGCTTAAGCCGCCGGGCAGCTTGGAACCAAGCGATAGAAATGCTTAAACTCGTTAAGATTAAGGATTCAGCATTAAGGATTAAGGATTATCCTCATCAGTTCTCTGGCGGGATGCGGCAGCGGGTGATGATTGCCATGGCGTTGGCTTGCCAGCCCGAGCTTTTAATTGCGGACGAGCCAACCACGGCGCTGGACGTGACAATTCAAGCTGAGATATTAAGCTTGCTAGCCGAGCTGCAGCAAAAGTTAAAGCTGTCAATTATTTACATTACGCACAACTTTGGTATAATAAAGGCACTTTGTCGGCGGGTGATAGTTTTGCAAGCTGGCCGGGTTGTGGAAGCAGGGCAGGTCAGTGAGATAATGGATAAACCAGCCGCGGCTTATACTGCTAAATTGATCAAGGCTTTAAGTGTAATGAAACAAAAGGGGGAAAAAAGCAATGCAATTTAATCAAAAGCTGTCTGGAAAGGTCAATGTAATTTCTTTGGTCTTAATGTTCTTGGCCACGCTGTTTCTCGTGTTGGTAATTTACAAGATCTAATCAAGATTATCTAAGGGCGATAATCCTACCGCTGCCAAGGCAGCGGCGGCCCGAAACAACCTTAAATATATACAAGCCATTTTCCACTTTATGGCCAAAGAGGCTCGTGCCGTTCCACTCAACTTGATTGTAATTGGCTTGTGCGCCGGTTTCCCCGCTGATATATTCTTTTTGCCAGATCAGGTTGCCTGTAAGGTCAAAAATATAAAGCTTAGTGGTGGCTGCAGTGTCAAGCCAGTAAATGAGTTTTGTGCTTTGGGTATCAGGGCTAAAGGGATTGGGCGCTGCTAAGGGCGTGGTAACAGTCAAGTTGTTGGCCAAGGCAGCAAAAGTACCGAGTTGAGAGGTATTAAAGGTGAGTGTGCCTGATTCAATGGTTGCTATTGCCAGGCCGCTACAATTCCACGCAGAACTGGCCCAAGCAAAAGGGTAAGGGCCAAAATGGCCGTTTTCAATCGGGATAGTCACTGAAATTGGGCTGGCAAAACTTGTTACATCGCTACTGATAGTATAAACATTAGAAATTAATCTTTTATTAGTTGGGAGTGTTCCTGGGAGTGTGCTTAAGGCTTCTACCGTGATCGTAGGGACTAGGCTGGTTGCCCCGGCCGGGACACTGACCCTGACCCCGTTCTCAAAAGTAAATTGTTGTGCGGCTAGGACAATTGTAAAATCACTAGCGCTTTCCTGGGTGGTAAAATTGTGCGCATTGTCTTGGGCCTCAATTTTTAGCCGGCCGTTTGAGGTTGCGATGTTAGGGACTGTCCAATCATAGCTGCCAGTATTTGTTTCTAGTGAAGCAATGACTGTGTAACTTGTGCCACTGTTAATTGAATACAATAGCGTGATGGGAATGTCCACTGAATCCTCGCTATCAGAGGCGCTCCAGCGGACTTCTGTTGAGGCATTGCCGATGAGCGTGCCGCCGCTGGTCAAGGACAAGAGGGTTAGGCTGGGGGGATAGAGATCTCTGATTGGGGAGAGATCAACTGGGCCGCTGACCCTTTCGCTAATTGCTGCGGGGTCATCTGTGCCCCAAATATTATTTTCCATTTCAATGGTGTTACTGGTTGTATTTTCAATGTCCTTGATCGAGTTATTTAAAAAAACATTGCCACCATCATCATTTGGGTTATCATTACTTAGATCTCCGAGGTTAGGGTTGGCCTTGTTACTGATAATAATGCCAACCTCAGAGCTTGAGATGGTATTGCCGCTAATGATGGGATCAGAATTATCAATAATTATATTAGCGCTCTCATTACTAGTGATGTTACTATTAATAACTTGTCCAGAGGCCTCTTCAGTAATGACCAAGCCGATCACATTTCCTTCAATAGTTGTGTTTTCGATCAAAAAGTTGCTGGCCCCATTATTGATCACGAGACCGCTTGAACCAGCGTTTTGGATAACGCTATCTCTGATCACAAAATTATCAGTTGAGACGATAAAACCTGTGGTATCGGGATTATCTGGGTCGCCATAAGTATATTCAATAGTTGATGACTCGATGGTGCCACGGCTTTCAGCCTCAAAGATTAAATTGTAGCGTTTGGTTGGGTCTTTAGCAGTTATTTTGCTGCCTGAGAGAATATAAAGCTGTCCTCCGTTTTCTACCCTGATGGTAAATTCGCCGTCATAAGATGAGTCCATTTCCAGGATGCTGTTGTTGGTTAAGGTTAAGCTGCCATCCTCTGTGATTGTAATATTCCCAGCGCAGGTAATAATTTCATTGTTATAAACTTGCGGGCCAGAGATGGTCTGGTTGCCGGTCCAGGTGGCGGCCAAGAGGGGGGAGGTAAGCAAGGTTAGGAAGATTATCAAAGCCAGGCGTTTCATTTGGCTAATTATAGCATTGAAAAAATGGGCTTGAAACTGAAATTTTCCTCAAAGTTTAACGAAAATAAGTTGTGAGAGCTCCGAAAAACTAACCGTTTCTGCCGCCCTTCAGAACTCCCACATATCTATCGGC
>PEYM01000039.1 GCA_002774365.1 Candidatus Saganbacteria bacterium CG08_land_8_20_14_0_20_45_16
AGTTAACGTACCATTGTTCAGTCTTTTCTCTGTCAATTAGCTGCACACTGGTTGGGTATCCCATATAATCTATGATATATCATAGATTATATGTTATTGTCAAGCCCTATTTTTGAAATTGCTTAAGAGCTTTGCAAGTAAATTATAGGGATTAATTAGCCAAGAGTACCTGAGTAGTTACAAAAAAAGTGAACTTTTTACAAAGAAATGTCGATATATATATGGGAGGAGCCTGAGGGGGTCAAGAAAAACAATGACTTTTTCGGAGTTCTCATTATAATAATGTTAAGAATACATCTCAAGCCCAGAAAACCAGTTGAGCATATAATCGCCAAGCCAGCGGCCACCCTGCACCAGCAAGGCTTTGTACCACTCATTATTGGATTACCTGTTGACCAGACAAAAGAGATTTTCGTTTCACCCAACCCAGACCCTTTTGCTGAAAACCCGGCAATCATTTGGGTCGATCCTAAGCAAGTTTTGGCTGAAGAAACCTTTGTTTATCCAGAAAAAGAGCTTCACCCCCCCAATATTGCCGGGGCTGCTATCTCTTTATATGAGTATAGAAAGAGCGGGAATCCTGGTTTTGTTACCCCCATGATTAAGCTTGTTGGAATAAGACAAGACGAGGTCTCCCCTCTGGCTCTGTCAGATATTGAGCAACTCTTTGAGCTTGAAGAGTGGGAAAGCCGGCTTCAGCAAATTGCTAGGGGGAGATGCCAAACTTTAACCGCAAGCTTTCATCCTTGGACCCATACCTTGCGAGTAGTTGAGCGAGCCAGCCAGCTGGCCCAGCAAGTCTGCCCACAACATCTAAGGGCAGTTAAAATCGCTGCCTATTTACATGACCTAGGCCGCGCCAGCGATCTTGATGATCCAGCATATGCACTCAAGGGGGAGGCGCTCGCCAAAGAGATTATTGAACAATTTGATTTTCTCACCATTAAAGAAAGACAAAGCATCCTCTTTGCCATCGCCCATCACGCCGATCAAACTCCCACATTCGAAAAGACCTTCCCAGTAACGAGAAACTACAACGAAATCCAAGAAGCTGGCCTCATTGAAGGGGTGGTTGCCGTGCTTTGGGATGCAGATCGGCTCGACCTCCCAAGAGTTCGACCAGTTTCTCGGCAATTTCTTTCAACAACACAAGCCCAGGCTCTTGTTGATCACGCTAACAGAAAATGGCTAGCCCCCTTCCCCACTCACCCCTTTTCCCCAATACCAGTAACTACCATAAGCAGAGAAAGGCCACCACTAGCCGTTTTCCCAAGGCCAGAGAAATTAAGACAAGTCACCGAAGATGACGTTCTCTTGTATCCCTCAACTCAAGATGCCCTCCTCACCCTCATTAGGCTGGCCAAAGCTTTAACCAAAGGAAAGAGTTGGCCAGATAAAATTCCTAAAGGGGGCCGCTGGATACAAAGCGCATTAAGCCTTTCAAGTTGGGAAAAATGGATTGCCAATGCCCCTGCAGATTTTCTCCCCTTTTATTTTACCGGAACCTCTTCAGGCAGTTTGATCGGTCTGGCAGAAGCTAAAGCCTTGCTACCAATGGGCTCAATGCTAGAACAGCCTGAACCACGCATTGTCCCGTTTTGTGGCGAACTGGGGCTGGGGATTAATCAACAAAACGGGCTCAGCAACTACGCTATTTCCTTTACTAAAGATGCCAGACGTGCCCTTGATGAATATGCTGGGTCACGTTTCAATCTAGTCGGATGGGACCCTTATGCTAGTGGTTATAACATTGCTAAGCTTAATAGGTCTCTCTCCCAAGATTTTAGCAGCGCCCAAGCGGCCTACAATTCAGCAATCGAGATGGGGATAAAAATTGAAGAAAAGCGGCTGCTAGCTTGGAAAACCTTAAGCGACCAAGAAAAAGACTTTGTTGCCACTCCCTTCCCCATGGTCTTAGGTGCAGTTGAGGTAGAGAGCCAAAACAATTTTCAAATACTTGGCGAAGTAAAAATGAAACCAGAATGGATTTTCCACGGGCCATTTGGGATAATAAATCGGCCCAACGGCAGATTAGTGCTGTATTGTCCAGCAAAGAAAGTCACCCTTACCCAAAAATATCTAACAGCTAAAGATCTGCCAGCTCTTTCAGTCCAACCCCTAGAAGCCCTAGAAACAGTTCTTCTTCATGCCGAAATAAAAACAGAGCTAAGAAATTTAAGCTATGAGGTTTCAGAAAAAGCTGAAATCATACAAAAGCCCAAAAGGAAATCACTCTTGCCACTCTTTGTAAAACAATGGTTACTTAATCGGGCCAGGAGAAAATTTAACCAATAAGCAGTCAAGCCTTCCCAGTTCAAAGCAGATTTTAAAGCTATCGGGCCGCTTATCTATCCACTTTCTTCTAGGGTCAGCGGCAGGCCACAAACACTAAAATAAAATGATCGCTATATGAAAATCCCGCTAAAAGAAAATAAAAAAACAATTATGCAGCGGGTAGCAATCCATTGGCGGGTCTTTTTGGGCCGGGACATTCCTCTCCCTTTAGATAATTTGCTAATGCCTCGTCACTAACTTAACTGCTCTCTTTTTGAGCCAGCGACTCTAGCGTGGCCAAAATCCGGCGCGGTTTATTCTCACCTTCGGGGGCCGAGACAACACCAGCTGCTTCCATCTCGTCCATTAAGCGGGCAGCTCGGTTATAGCCAATTCTAAATTTGCGTTGAACATAAGAGGTTGAAGCTTGGCCAGTGCTGACAATTAATTTGGCCACCTCGTCAAACAATGCGTCCCTCCCCCCCTCACCACCCTCTCCCTCACCCAAGCCTCCATTATCTTTGCGCTCAAAATCCAAAGCCTTAATAGTTTGGATCTCTTCAATATATTCCGCTGCGCACTGTTTTTGCACGTGGCCAACCACATCTTCGATCTCTTTATCAATCACAAAACAACCTTGGCCCCGCATCGGTTTCATTGATCCAATTGGGCTGTAAAGCATATCACCACGGCCCAATAATTTTTCCGCGCCCGAGGCATCAAGAATTACCCTGGAATCTATCTGAGTGGCTACGGCAAAAGCAATCCTGGAAGGAATATTGGCTTTAATTAAACCAGTGATAACATCAACCGAAGGACGCTGGGTCGCGATGATCATGTGAATCCCAGTTGCCCTGGCCATCTGGGCAATGCGGCAAATTGATTGCTCCACTTCATTAGCTGCCACCATCATCAGATCAGCCAGCTCATCAACAATGACCACCACATACGGCAGCTTGTCCTCAGGTTTGCTCATTTTCTTATTATAAGCATTAATATTCCTTGCCCCTTTGGCATGGAAAAGTTCATAGCGGCGGTTCATCTCCTGCAGGACCCAAACCTTTAAGGTGATCGCGGCTTTTTTAACATTGGTCACAACCGGGGCCAAAAGATGGGCAATCCCGTTATAAACTGAAAGCTCAACCATCTTAGGATCGATCATAATGAATTTCAGCTCATTGGGAGCGGCCCGCAACAAGAAACTGGTAATAATCGAGTTCAAACAAACACTTTTGCCAGAACCAGTTGTCCCTGCGATCAAAAGATGCGGCATGGTCTCTAAATCACCGACAATCGGATGTCCAGCCAGATCCTTGCCTAAACAAAAAGCTAGTTTTGAAGCGTGGTTTTGAAAATCGCGGCTCTCGGCAATTTCCTTTAGCCTCACCGGCGTCACAATCGGGTTAGGGACCTCAATGCCCACCACAGACTTACCCGGGACAGGGGCTTCAATCCTAATCCCTTGGGCTGCCATGGCCAGCGAAATATCATTAGCCAAACTGTAAATGCGGCTGACTTTAATCCCAGGCTCGGGCTGCAGCTCATACCGGGTAACAGCTGGGCCTTGATAGATCGCAACCACATGGGCTCCAATACCAAAATTCTTGAGCGCGGTTTCGAGTTGGTCCTTGCGGCCATTGATCATCCCTTCCATCTCTTGCGCTTGTTTGCGCTCTTTGGCAGTTGGGCTTTCCAGCAAGGAGATTGGTGGCAGTTTATAGTCACCAATCACTGTTACTTTTTCTTGGATAACTGTTGGTTCCTTATGAACGGTTAAATACGGTCCTTTATCGCCCTTATACTCTTTTTCTTCCTTGGTCACGGTAGAGGAAATAATAACTGGTGGTGGCGGTGGTGGTGGCGCCTTGAGCTCCTTTTCCCCCTCCTTATCCTTTTCCTTCTTCACTGGCAGTGGCAGCTGCGTAGCTTTTTTAGTTTTGGCTTTAGGCTCCTCGTCAAGTTCACCCGCCTCCTCTCCCTCACCCTCTTGACCAAAAACAAAAATCCCGCGCAAAAAATCAATTAAACTAAGCACCGTCACGTTGAACAGCATTAACAAGCCAATGGCCCCAATAGCAGTCAGTATAATGTAAGAGCCCCACAACCCCACAGTCCGGCCCAAAACATATCTGGCAGCATAGCCAACCGCCCCACCAGCTCCGGCAAAATAAAGATTGGCCACCTCACCAGTAAAATAATTATTCGAATAAAACTGGGCAATGGCAATGTAGTCAAAAAACAAGACCATCAAACCAGAAAGCCTAATAGCCAGCTCCTTAACCTCATGTCTTAACAGCAGAATAATCCCGTAAAGGCTGATGAATACAGGGAGGACCAACACCCCCACCCCAATGGCTGACCGTAGAAAAGTCTTGACCACAAACAAGCCAATCAAACCAGTAGCAGAAGAAAGATTGGCCACAAAAACAAAGATACCCAAGGCGATCAAAAGTATCCCTAGGACATCTTGCTTAAACTTTGATTGGGCAGCTGCCTCAAAAAGCTCAAGTTCAGCTTGTTGACGCCTAGTTTTTTTCTTTTTTCGCGGCATTTCTTAGGAGTATAGCAAAAACAAGCCCCAGGCTCAAGAGAGAATAACCAAAGTTAATTTTTTTAAGGCTCTTTTTCCCAACCGAAGAACTTCCAAGCTGGAAAGCTGAAGGGCTTCTTCCACAAGACTAACGCTCTTTCCGCGAAAACGCAATTGAAACACTGTTCTTTCCAGGTCAGTCAAAACCGCAAAACAATCGTCAACAGAAAGTCCCTGCTGCTTAGCTGCCAACAAGAGGCGCGGCAATTTCTCGTCCAATTCTAGATTATCATCTGCTTGGCTGTCGGCCACCAAACGTGGGAACCGCTCAGCCCTTAAGTCATCAGCCGATGCTCGTAATATCTCAAGTGCCCTCTCTTCTAACTGCTTTACCCACTGAAATTTACAGCCCATCGTTGTCGCAATTTCCCTTAAGGTAAAAATATCCTCTCCAGCCCAAAGTCCAAAACGCAGCTTAAGTGCCCGCCGTTTATCAGCTGGCAAGGTTTCGACCCAAGCCCGGACCAGCACCCGAGTCCCTCGAAGACACAAACAATCTAGCGCTGAAGGAACAGTGGCCACCACTCGATCCTGCAAGGTTCTTCCATTATTGTCATCAGGATTTGGACTTTCTACTCCCTGGGCAAAGAGTCTGTTTGATTCTCGCTCTATTGTTCGGCGCAATTGATGCAAATCATCTGGCAGGGGAACAACATCCTGTTCTTTATCAATAAAACGTTGAATAGATTGCCTGATCCACCAGCTAGCATAGGTTGAAAACCTATTGCTGCGCGACGGGTCAAACTTTGCCACAGCTCGCCAAGCCCCTTTTTCTCCTTCACTAACCAGGGTTTTAAACGGCAAACCACTGGGCAAGTATCTTCTGGCAATTCTTATCGCTAACCCGCGCGTTGATCTGATTAACCTTGCTTGCGCCCGCTCCCCGCTTGGCCCACCTGCCTTTGCTTCAGCAACTAAGCGCACTTCATCCTCCTTGACTACTGGCACACCACCGTCGCTATAATTGATTTTCCTATAGTCTATCTCTTTTGAAAAATTTCAGGTTGCTTTAAATTACCTAAGATGGGGGTGATGGGCTAAGGCAATCAAAGCGCTTCTTTCTAATGCAAGGATCTCCTCGCGAGTGACACCAAGCTCTTTTTCCACAACCCCAAACTCTGCGCCGCGCAAGCGTAGCTGGATCGCCGTTCTCTCATTATCACTTAACACGCCATAACACTCTGGGACTGTTTTCCTTCGCCGCTTTGCCCGACAAATCAAAATCGGTAAGTTTTCTTCTAATAAAGTCTCATCTATCTTCTCAGCCCCGCTTCGATTATCCAGATAATCATCAATCGTGGGAAATTCTCCTGCTTGAAACTTGGGGGCTTGGGTTTTGAGCAATTTTTCTCCCCTCAGTTGGACCTGTCTAATCCCCTCAAACGTATATCCCATCATCACCCCTAAGTCTCTCAAGGTAAAAGATTCCTGAAGAGACCAAATGCCATAACGAAACATAAGCACTCGTCGCTCTCTAGTTGGCAAGATCGAAACCCACGCTCTGACCCGTTCCCTCTCTTGCCAATGGCACGCCACCTCCTCTTGGGAAGACGCTTCTGCCGCCACTTGCTCGTGTAATGTCCTTGAATGAATATTTGTTTGATCAACTGGCCGATCCAAAGAATCTAAGATTTGCGTTACACGGCTCTGCTCATATCTAGCTGCTTGTCCGGCGATCCTCGCCCTAATTTCAGCAGCCTTTTCATCGGTTAGCGGCTCCTCGCTCTTCTCAGCTGCCCAATCAATTGATTGTTCTGACAATATCCTCACAAGCTCTTCCTGGGTCGGCTCTCTGCCAAACTTAGCATAAAAAACCGTCTTTTTACGCTCCGCTCGTCCGCCATGATTATACACATTAACTGCTGATAAAACAGTGTTGCTCTCCTCGTAAAGAAATCTCTTAATATAATGCCTTATCCACTGTCCCACATAACTACTGAACATAGCTCCATGCCCAGTTTCATATTTATCAATTGCATGCAAAACACCCTTCTCCCCCGCTGCCACTAAATCATTAAGCGGGTGACCGCTGTCTAAATATCTCTTGGCAATATATACCACTAAGGGGTGGTGACTTTTGATTATTTTTCTTTCCAGCCCGGGCCGATCTGCTAGTTTTAGCTGCGCGCTAACCACCAGCTGTTCTGTGGTCAGGAAATGCGCTGGGGCTGTTGCCACTTTAGTCACGCGTTGAACAACCATCTGTAGCTCCTATATCATTTTTGCTAAATTTGATATCTTGCAAGTGTTGGAAACACACCAGGTCCAAGAGGAAAAGCATCCTCCCCCTTAATTTCAACACTTCCTATCCGACAACATGGCAACAAATGTCTAATCTCATCTGGGCTAAGCATCCCATCTGTTTGTAAGACGTCTATTTCGCTTATGCCCAGCTTTTTTAGACTCCTCATAGAAACCACCTGGCCATCAACGCGGATCGGCAATCCTTCTTTCAATACCACAGTTCTAATATGATTGGCAGGTAATTTATTTGGTTTCCCGCTATCGCTCGATCCCCTTCTTGTTTGAGAAACCCCTCTTTCTCTAGCTGCTCTATTACAAAAAGTTCGAACAACTGTGCTTCTTGGACAGGCCAAGCTTTTGCCTCTCATTTTAATACCTCTCTTAAGTTATTTAATTCAACCGAGAAAAACAAGCTTTTCTAAATTCTCACATAGAGAG
>PEYM01000049.1 GCA_002774365.1 Candidatus Saganbacteria bacterium CG08_land_8_20_14_0_20_45_16
GATCATCGATGATTTTGGCTTGAATTCTCTTAGCGATACCGACCGTAAAGACTTCCTGGAAATTATTGAAGATCGCTATACCGTAGGCTGTACCATCATCACCAGCCAGCTACCAATCAAAGAGTGGCACGCTTATATCGGCGACCCCACCATTGCCGATGCAATTTGCGACCGGTTGTTCCATGTCTCCCACAAGTTCGAAATGAAAGGGGGTTCGATGAGAAAAAAGCAGAAAAATATTGATTGATTCCGGTCGGGTATGTTAAACTTTGAAAGTTGGGGTTTGTTCAAAGACTGAGGTGACCGGAATCGTCGGAATCACTGACCGGATTGAGCGGAATATGCAAGTGCGGAAGTCAGGAAGTCTACTTGACTATCCCCATCACCAGGATATAGACCCCGGGCCACAAGCGCGAGAAAATTTTTATACCCTTCGGGTTCGTTAAAAAAAAGAAAGCTGCACTTCTTACCAATAAGCTCTCCCTGAGAACCAGTAAGCCCAGGATACAATCCGTCAAGAATTCCCAAAAGAACCTCTCTTTCATTCGCAGCACTGGGCCAAACCTTCACTTGTACGCCAGTAACGTCACCGGTTCCCTCAACAAATCCAAAATATTCTTGTTGGGGTTTAAGATTTTTAAAAGGATTTACTCCCTCGGATCGCCAAAAAACAATTAAGGCGAGTTGTTCTCTGGAAGACGTTACATCAAAAACACCACCTGAGGCTGGCATAGACCTAGCTAATCTACCAGCAAAAAGACCACGAGCTCGGCAATCATCAGGGTACAGCTTATTCGCCGCACTGATCAAAAAAGTCTCTTGCAGAGGACGGATCGAGCCTCCTGGCCTACCCCCACCCTCGGTTCCAATTTCATTTTGTGGATATAACTCAAAAAGCTGTTCTTCTATCACCTTTTCCCTTTCAGCATAATCATCAAACAAAACAAAAGAAAGACCCGCGGTAAAAGCCCCACGCAGTTCTGCCTCTATAAGTTGTTTATCTTCAAGGCGGTCACATGGGCGCTTTTTTTCAAAAATATCTACCCGCATTTGTGAAAGAACTTTTTCTGTAATACTATCGCCAGGTGATTGCTTTAAGCCAGCAACTTTCATTGCTTCGGCCTGTTCTCTTTGCCCAGTTAGTGAATCCACTAAAGAATTAAAATATTCACTTGTAAGAAAAGCTTTTAAAAACTTTGTTTTACACAACAAAGAGGCATCTTTAATTGTTTCAATAATTTTTTCAACACCAAAAAGACTCAAAGCTATTTCTATATCCTGATCAGCAACAGCTTTTTTAGCTATTTGTTCTAAAAGTGAAAATTCAAACCGCTCAACCGATCTTAAGGCTCTGGCTCTTTGGCTCTTAGCCAGAGCGTTCCCGCTAGCAATAACCTCAGCACTGTTTTTTGAAACAAGAAGAGTAGCAATTTGTCGAGTGAGCCCTGTAGCATAAGGAACGCCATGTCTATTAAAAAAACCACCTATTTGATCTAGTTTTCTATTTATTGTTGGTCGTTTAACTATTTGATTATATATGATTCTTACTATTCAAGATAACTCGCTACCCCTCGCAGACTCGGGGTAGCTCCACTACAAG
>PEYM01000067.1 GCA_002774365.1 Candidatus Saganbacteria bacterium CG08_land_8_20_14_0_20_45_16
CGCCAAAGCCCTTAGCCACCAGGTTTTTTAAATCATTAAGGCTAATTTTATTTTTAATTAATTGCATAGGAAAAAGTAATTATACAAGAATTCGCTGGCAAAGTGAAATTTTTGAGGTTGAAGCAGGTCGCCTCTGGAGAGAAAAGAAACCACCAGGGGACTTTGTCCCCTGGATCCCTGCGCCGTCGAAGCACCACCCAAACAACCCCTCTCGGCCACTACCCCTTTCTCCTTCGCCCTACAAAGTTTTTAGTAAAGTTGGGCTTCGGAGAAACCCCACGTACGTGGGGCCGATGGTCCTCCCCCCATCTTTTTTGGCCTGCGGCCAAAACACGACGGCGCTTCTAATGGGAGATTTTGCAAATGACGTCATCTATCAAGGGTGGGGAGTCTGGGGTTGCGGTTCGTACACACGAATCCGCCGTAGGCGGAGAGGGCGATGGTGGCACTTGGGGATGTCCCGGGGTGTTAGATGACGTCTTGATTTTTCTTCTCACCACTTCTTTTTATCAAGAAAAAGAAGTGGTGGCTATAATGTTAAGAACTTTACATAATATTTCTTATGAAACTATCAATCACCGCAACTTTGAGACATGGTGAAGTTTTTGATGGGAACTAGTGAGAAATTTGAGAGATTTCTACCTGGCCATTACCAATAGGTCAAAGTTAGCAACTTTTACTACGCTTTAAGTACCCCACAATTGCTTTCTTCTCTCCTTGCAGGGAGCTGGCTTACGTATTATTATTGAGATTAAAGGAGAGCAGAGGAATAATGTCTAGGCAAAAAAAATGTTGGCTAGTGCTCTTAGTCTTATTAGTTTTTCTAAAGGTCCAGGCAACTGGGGTGGCCCAAGGACTTAATTATCAATTTGGTATTAAGCCCGCTGTTTCTCAGGCTACCATGTACCAGCAGGTAACAACCGCGTTTCTTGATTGGGAGGGGCGCTATGTGACCCATGAAGGATGTCCACCTGGGACATATCGGGTCCATTGTGGTGAAGTCTATGATTTTCAGACTGTTTCCGAGGGTATTGGCTGGGGTATGTTGTTTATGGTTTTGTTAGGCGATGGATCTGACCAGTCAAGAGAATATTTTGATGGGTTTTGGCGATACTATCAACATTATGCTGGCCCGACAGGCTTGATGTCATGGAAAATTTCTGCCAGAGGTGAGGTCCTTGGTAGTGATGCGGCTACAGAAGCTGACGAAAATGTGGCCATGGCCTTGCTTTATGCAGCTAAAAAATGGCCGGCAGGGGAAATCAATTACGCACAAGCGGCTGAAGGCTTGATTGGCAAGATATTATCTTATGAAGTTGAGCCTAGAACATATGTGTTGAAGCCAGGCACTGCTTGGGGCGGCTCCAGTAATATCAATCCAGCTTATTTTGATTCTGCGTATTATCGCGGCTGGGCGAGCTTTGATAAGAAATGGTCAAGGGTCGCGGCCCGGGCAGAGCAAACGTATGAAATTTTTTATGAAAAGTACCAAACCGGCTTACTGCCTGATTGGTGTAATATTAAGGGTCAGCCGACCCATTTAAGCTTTGACTATACTTATGACGCGTGTCAGGTGTCATTAAAGATTGGTCTGGATTTTTTGTGGTATGGCCAAAACAAGAAATATGTGGATCGACTGACAAAATGGATCAAAAAACAGACAGGCAATGACCCTGAGAAAATTGTTGATGCTTATCGCCTTGATGGCCAGGCGATTGGTCATTATCACAATGCAGCTTTTGTCGGGCCATTGGCTGTCGCAGCCATGTGTTCAGACCGGCATCAGGAATGGTTAAATAAGCTTTATAATCACTTAGTAGCTATGGAAACCGGTGGCAGATGGGGCTATTATCAAGATACCTTGAGGTTAATGTCGTTAATTGTGCTTGCTGGAAATATGCCGTTAGAGCCTTAAGTTTGCCACGGCCTCTAGGTCAAAACTAGACGTTTTTCCCTCTTTTAGAAGATAATAGGCTCTGGCGCCGACCATGGCGGCGTTGTCGGTGCATAAAACTAGCGGTGGAATCATGACATCCAGCTTTTCTTTTTTAGCTTTTTCCTCAAGATTTGCTCGCAAGCACGAATTAGCCGAAACTCCGCCGGCTAGGGCAATGTTTTTGTAGTTGTATTGCTTGGCCGCACGGATGGTTTTGGTGACCAGGACGTCGACAATGGCTTGTTGGAAACTGGCGACAATATTTACTAACAATTCGCCCTTCGGGCTACAACTAACAACTGACAACTTATTAATGTGGTTTACTACTGCTGTTTTGATACCGCTAAAACTAAAATCAAAACCGTCATTAATCATTGGTCTAGTAAAGTTAATAGCCTTTGGATTGCCCTCTTTGGACATTTTGTCGATAATCGGGCCGCCGGGATAGCCGATATTCAAGAATCTGGCGACTTTGTCAAAGGCTTCCCCAGCCGCATCGTCCCTGGTCCTGCCGATCACTTTATATTTTCTGTGACCTTCTACTAAAACCAACATAGTATGGCCGCCGGAGACGAGGAGGGAGAGGAAGGGAAAGATATTCGAAATTCGATATTCGAAATTCGATATTAGGAAATTTGCATAGATATGAGCTTCCAGATGATTTACGCCAATGAGTGGAATATTTAAGGCGTACGCAATTGATTTGGCTGCGGAGAGGCCGACAATGAGTGAGCCGATCAGTCCCGGCCCATGGGTGACAGCGACCGCGTCTAAATCTTTGAAAGTAACTTTGGCTGTGTCCAAAGCTTCCTGAATAATCGGATTGATCATCTCAATGTGCTTGCGCGAAGCAATTTCCGGCACAATCCCGCCGTACTTTTTATGGAACTCTACCTGGGAGGAGATGATGTTGGAAAGGATCTCTTGGCCGTCTTTGACAACGGCAGCCGCGGTTTCATCGCATGATGTTTCGATACTTAGTATAAGCACAGCCATGTCCCTTTGTTCATAGTCAGATTATAACATTTTCGGTGATGATGGTTTTAAGGAGAATTTCGAACAAACTAATAAAGTAAAAAACGTCGTCTGCGGCGTCCTTGGTTGTGATAAAATAAAAACAATATGCCATTAGAAATAGAATATGTGGACTCAGCTGTCATCCCGCAAGAAGGGAGAGGATATGTTTATTTAAAGTTGGAACATCCATTGGTTTCTTGGGAAACGGCCATTGGGTGTTTTTATTCTGCAGAAGTTGATAGCTACTTGGATAATATTAAACGGCCGTCTTTTTGGTTGGCGAACGCCATTTATTATAAAGACAGCAAAAGAGTTGCAAATGAAATAATTATAGAAAGTGTTCGTCGGGGAAAATACCCGCATAAAAAATCTAGACTAGAAGGAATTTATTTTTTTGGAGATTTAGATTCCGCTAAAAAAGGGTTAAGCTGGGGAGGACATTTTCAGGTGGACAATCTTTCTGAAGTGTTTTACCACACTAAACATGAAGTAACTAAGTGTGATGCAAATTGGATTACTTTTGCGGAACACGACGCTAATGGGACCATTAAGTGGGACTATTATGATAGTTTGCTGAAATATTGGGCAGGGGAACCTTGCCCTAAATGCGATTTTCCAGTATGGGAATATATTATTGATGGTGTGCTGAGTATTTTGAGCCCTAAGATTAAGACGAAAGCGTACGAGTTAACGATAAAAAATTTTCCGAAATCCAAAAATTTTCTGCATTTTGCTATGGCTGCACCGCATTACGAGCTAAATGTGGGTCATATTGTCCCCTTTATAGAAAAGAAGCCTAATAATGAATGCCAACTTGCTTATATAATTAAAATAAAAGATGAGGATATTGCAACCATCAAACATGGCAACAAAGCTCAACAATTAGGGATCCCAATTTTTCAAGATGTGCCTTTGGTGACGCCAGACCTTACTCCATATAATCAAAGTTTTAGAATTTCTGAAAAAACTTTATCAGAGTGGCAAATAAGATGTCTTTCTATTCATTTTTGATCTATAATTATCTTCAAAAACAGGGCAGGGGATTTAAATGAAATCAGACGCAATTAAAATGTTTGGCAATGAAAAGCATAAAATCATCCTGGGCGATGTGATTATTGCCTTGGATAGTATCCCTGATAATTCTATTGATCTAATTTTTGTTGATCCCCCTTATAATATTGGCAAGAACTTTAATGGCCATAAAGATAAATGGGATAAGGACGAAGACTATTTGAGCTGGTGTTATAAATGGCTTGATTTGTGTATTGCAAAACTAAATGCCCATGGCAGTATTTACGTTATGACCTCAACCCAATTTATGCCGTATTATGATGTTTATTTGCGGGATAGATTAACAATATTGTCAAGAATAATTTGGCGCTATGACAGCTCTGGCGTGCAAGCAAAAAATTATTATGGGTCTATGTATGAGCCAATCCTTTTTTGCGTCAAAGACAAAAATCAGTATACTTTCAACGCTAAAGATATCTTGGTTGAGGCCAGGACTGGAGCGGAAAGGAAATTAATCGACTATAGAAAAAATCCGCCCCAAGTTTACAGCTCCACAAAAGTGCCTGGCAATGTCTGGGATTTTTCTCGGGTTCGTTATCGCATGGGTGAATATGAAAATCACCCAACCCAAAAGCCGATTGCTTTATTGGATAGAATAATTAAGGCAAGCTCTAATGAAGGGGATATTGTGCTTGACCCTTTTTCAGGAACATTTACCACTTCTTATGTGGCTAAGCAATTAAACCGAATATCTATTGGAATAGAATTGCAGGAAGATTATGTCAAGATCGGACTCCGGCGCTTGGGGATTCAAGAAGATTATAATGGTCAGAGATTAATAAAGGAGCCTCGATCTTTTGAGCGCGTGCCGCACAAGCGACAAGAGGCATTGGCTTTGTTTAACTGATATGGATCACGAATTTACAAAAAGTATCAAAAACATCTTAAAAAAGTATTTTCCAAAAGCGTATGAGGATATTTTTGACAAGAGCGTCTTGTTGCAATATTTAAATATTAAAACAAAGTCTGCTGCCAGAGGAGCAAAAACCAGAGGGAGTTTCGCTAATTTATACGCTATTTTTGTGGTGGTTGAGGATTACCTGGCGAATAAATATGACAAGCGAGGAGATTATTCCAAATATAAGGGGGCTGAATTTACAAAACTATTTAAACGTCAGAGAGAGCTGCCTTTTGGCGCAAAGTTGCAGAATCACGCTCTAAATAACAGGCTGAACGCTGAATTTCAAAAATATTTTCCCAGTTCGGAATATGTGCCGATCATCAGAAATTTGGAAACAAATAGATATTGGCTTAACGAGAACCTGTTAAAAATATCAGTTGGGGGAAAGCTCCATAACATAGCTAGGGCGATAATCGCCATCATTAACGAATATTCAAAAACCAAGATGATTGCTTTTGAGAGCTTCATCAGGATGTGCGTGGAACTGCAAGAAATACAAAAAAAAGCGCCAGAGCAGGTGGAATCCTTTATTCTTAACTTGCTGGCCCCTAATGTTGACGCCAGGCTATTTGAAATCGTTAGTTATTCGATCCTTAAATATTATTACAATAAGCAGCCGATATATTGGGGCTTTGACCTCCATAAGATTAAGAAGGATAAGCTATTGCTTTATAAAACCGGCAGAACAAACGCCAATGATGGCGGGATTGATTTTGTGATGAGGCCATTAGGACGGTTTTTCCAGGTGACCGAGACTATGGATGTCAAAAAATATTTTCTTGATATAGATAAAATACACCGTTACCCCATAACTTTTGTGATTAAATCAAATGATGATGAAAGGACGATAAAACAAGGCATCAAACAAAATGCCTTGAGGATATACTCTGTTAAGTCCATTGTTGAACGTTATATGGAATGTATCGAGGAAATAATTAACATTCCAAGACTGCGCCAGTGTTTTGTAAAAGTCGTAAAACACGGCCATTTGACCGATATTTTGAATGAGATTGTCTTGCAAAGTAAGGTTGAGTTTAATTATCAAGATGAAGATAATGAGGCTGATGAGGATTAGTTAAAACAATCTTCCCAGATAGCCGCAGAAAGCCTTCTTCTGGCTTCCCGCCCCAGCTCCCCGAAAAGCAATTAAACACCCCTCTGTGACGATAACTTTAGACCTGTAGCTCTGTATTGCCTCCTGCCTGTGGTCACTTTCCCTGAAAAACTAGCCAAAGTTAGTTTTTTGCAAAAAAATTACGTTTATATAGGGGTAAGAGGGAAGGGGTGTAATGATGAGAGTGTTAAAGGTTGAGCAAAGTACCATGGTTATCGAAATAAATTATGATGATGTGGGAATTCTTCATTATGCTCTTTATGATTACTTGGTTAAGGTTGAGGCTAGGCTAAAACGGAAAGGCATGCCTAAGGATAAGTTAGAAAAGCTTCAGGCGTTGAAAGATAACCTCCAGAGTATGGTGGAGACAATCAATGGCCTTATTTAGCTCTCAAGGCTTTATCCAGCAGCTTTACCGGAGAGGAGTGAAGTGCTTTGGCTATCTGGACAAAAACTGATATGGAGATGTTTCTGGCGTCTCTTTCAATGGTTTGGAGATACTTTTCATGGAGGCCGCAGAGTTCAGATAGCTCTTCAAACGTTAATTTCTTTGCCTGGCGAATAGCCTTGAGCTCTTTGGCAATAGCTTTCAGTAATGCTGTGTCTGGCTTGTAAAAGGACATTGCTTTCATATGGACATTATTATATCCCTGGAGGTATAATTGATAATACAACCGATAGTATCCTTTGGGTATGATCGGGTATGACGTTTCCGATTGGAATTGTTAGAGGGGCATTACTATGAATAAGATGTTCGAATATGGGTTAATAAGCTTATTGGCAATGACTGTGATGGTTGGCTGTTCAACAACGTTAGTTAATAATGGGAGTATCTCGACTGGTCAGCCGGCAACAACGTTAACAACAAGCACAACTACAACAACAGGAAGGAGCTTCTTAAATACAACGACCTCATCATCTACTACAACAATTTCAAATGGCGAAACGACCGTAACAACAATTCCCACCACCACTACAACTTCAACAACATCATCATCATCAACATCTACCACAAACGTATCGGATACCACAAATACAACTGCAAGCACAACAACCACCACTATCATATCAGGCTCAACTACGACAACAATCCCACCCACTACAAGTACAACAACCACAACGGCTACAACTACTACGACAGTCTCAACAAGCACAACAACCACGACGACTATAGCTTCAACAAGCTCAACTACAACAACTACAAGTAGCACATCAACAACCGTGACTACAACCACGTCATCCTCAACAAATACAACAGTTCGATCTTATTCTTTTGTTATGAAATGGGGAAGCTTAGGTCTGGGAAATGGCCAATTTGAGTTCCCTCGAGGTATAGCAATTGATAATT
>PEYM01000029.1 GCA_002774365.1 Candidatus Saganbacteria bacterium CG08_land_8_20_14_0_20_45_16
TTTCGGAGCTCTCATTAGGAGGACATGGGTTAGTTCGGGAAGCGGCGAGTCCGCCGCAGGCGGACGAGGCATATGTTCATATGAAATGAGCAAAGGATTTGGTCTTTTTTTTAATGCCCCACATGCTAGCGACATAATCTGTCGTCCAGTTGGACTAGATCGGTATCTGAAATCTAAAAAACTACCACCAAGACCGATTGTCGTGGATGCAGGAACTGGTTCTGGCCAAAACATAACTTATTTACTAGAGGAAATTAAAGCCAGCGTCTTAGCACTAGACATAGATACAAGGTTAACTGCACACCACCCAGATATTCGCCAAGAACAAACAATTGAAGGGGCCATTGCTCTGCTGCAAAATTCATTGGAGCAACAGGTCTGCTTTGTCAAGCAAGACATTAGTCAACCCTGGACAATTCCGCCAATTGCCGACGGCCTTGTTTTGCATCGTGTTTTGTCTGCTATCCCAGATCCTTCCTTGAGAGAAAATTTGCTGGCTGGGACAAGAGCTGCTTTAGCCACTGGCGGGATTATCTCTTTTCTTGATTTCATAGTTGACTGGGATGATCCACAGTTGGTCAAACAATACTCAGTAGCCCAAAGACTGATTGAGCAAAAAATCCTAGCCTATCCATCTGAAATTTTAGCTGATGATGAAATCGAAGTGATGTTTCCAATACTACAAAAAGATGGCCACGCAATAGATAGAGAAAAGCACTGGTCAGCAGAAAGATTGGTAAAAGCCATTAAGAATCAAGAGTTATTAATCCCATTCACCGCTATTCATATGACAATCAAAGGCTATAAAAGAAAATTAACCGAAGTTGGTTTCCAGATACTAGAAAAGGAACTTTTATTTTTACCTGGCCTGGCTGATCAATCAGTTAAGAGAAAGGTTGTCAGGCTAACTGCGCAAAAAGTGTGAGGCAAATCCCTAACCCCTAGCACCCAGTCCCTAGTCCCCCAACACCTCACACCTCATACCTATCAGCTGTGAGCTATAAGCTGTGAGCAAGTTTCTAGCACCATGTAATTGTAATACCAAACTGAAATTTCTAGGGAAAACCAACGATATATATCTAGCATGGAGAGTAGTCTAACTACCAGGATAAAAAGCCTTTTAACCAAGGTTAATCTTGGACAACTTAGCCAATCAAAAAAATTAGCCAAGGCCAAGCCATATATTGCGGCTGGCGGGTCGGTCGGAGTTCACCTGCTGGTGATACTGATTACTTCCTCTGACCAGGCGGCTGAGCTTGTCCTAAATTTTGGCTATGTCGCCCTCCCCTTAGCAATGAACGCCTACACCTTTGTTAGAATATTTCAAAAGCACCTTAAACCCTTAACCCTTAACGAAATAGTTTTCTCGCAAAAACTGCGCCAAAAATATGATCGTGAGGCAATTAAGGCTCTAGACAGTTACCAGAAAAATGGTTACAGTGACTTGAATTTAGGCAAATTTACCACAAGGGCTGAACGTTTGCTGAGCAGCGATATCAGGCCTTGCGATGCCAAGAACTATTTTGAAAAATGGAACAAACAAATCGCTAAATACGGGGCTAAGATCGAAAAAGTTGCTAGAAAAGTAGCCGATGATCCTCTCAAAAGATTCCAAAAGGCCTATGACTCGCTCTTGGTCCGTTACTTACTAAGATTTGTCCCCTTACAAGGCCTGCTATATCGCCGGCTAAATGGTTGGGGTGGAAATTGCGAAACTCAAGCAAAATTGCTCGCTGGAGTTGCCAATAAAATTTATGACTGGTCAAAAACAGACTGGCAACCAGGTTGGGCTGACTTTAAAACACATTTTGAGTTTGTGCTTTATAACCAAAAAACCGGTGAGGTCTACGATGCTCGTCCAAATAAAAGGCAAATTATCAAAGATTATCCTGCCCCAGTTTTTGATCTCCATTTCATCCCCTTTGCCTATTTGAGGGCCAGGAAAATCGAGCCACCAATCTCGGCCAAAGAGTTGCTTTTATATAAGCCAGAACCTAAGACAAGAACCATTGTTGCTCAAAAGCTTGAGTTAACTTCTCTCCAAGAACCATTTCAGACATTTTCTTTCTTTTCTTTTGCGTTTCTCCTCCCACACTTTTTACAAAGACTGATCGGCTTATCAAATTTTGATTATGAAACAGAATTTTTTCCTGTTGGCCAAAATTCTCGTCTTAGTTCTCTTATAGATGATCTTACCGATCTACTTGGCTCAGTGCTTGGCCCACTCAATGCTCTCAGTGCAATAATCTCCTTCCCTTTCTTAAGTCAACTCGACAAAATCTCTAAAATCGACACTTCAAAAGCCAAACAAAAAGCTAAAAGAATCCTCAAGCCATTGATCAGACCATTTGTCACCTTAATAATCTGTGCTGGGCTAGGTGTCGGAGCCTATCTTGGCGCTAAAAAACTCAATGCAACTTATGAGGAACAGCAAGCAGCAGAGGCAGCCTGTGCTAGCCAAGGACCAGATGATCCCCCTTGGACGTTTTGGAGAGATCAAGAGAATTGGGACTTTGCTACCTGCCCTGTTCCATCATACTGGAGTTTTCTATTTGGGAGCCGCGAAGAACGGATCATTCCTGTTATGGACGAGCTAACCAGTAGACTGGGAGCTGAAAGACCAACGGCGGAAAGGGTTACCAGAAAACTTAACGATCTTGATCCTCATGGTCTTATTGAATACGAGAGCGCTAACCAGCCAGCAGAAAGAGTTTGGCAAGAATTTGTTCGACCATTTATCTTGAGCGCTAGTGATTACGGGGATTATCCATCCCCAGTTTGGCCCCATCCAACTATCCAAATATTGACAGAAGACATAGACCAGCGAGTTGGTCACGCCTTTGCTGATTCTTTTAAACCATATTACCAGCTTGATGCGGCCCGACATCTCGCACCGGAACAATTATTTAGCAACATTGACATCGCCCCGCCCAAACTAGCTGCCCTTACCCCAACTGAATATCAAAATTTGATGGGAGAGCTTTCACCAGACGAAAGATTTAATATCTCCCTCTGGCTGGATAATCATCCTTGGGGCTCCCGCTTTTATAACAACCCAGAAAACAGCGGTGATCCAAATTCAGCTGACGAAACAGCTCGCGACCATCGAACAGTTGTTGGCCAAGATGGCCAAGATGAGGTATCAGCAGTTGGGACCAGTAGAATAACAACTCCGGCAGAGCAAACTGCTAACGAAATTTATGATGGCGAGCTAAGGGGGAGAGAGAACGAAAGGCGAAATGGTGACCCAGCCTTGCGCGACCGAAGAGTCACCTTTCCTCTTCACGAGCGGCCAAGCAGTGGCGATACTCTCAACACAATTGAAGCAAATCACGTTGATCAGATCATTTTACCAGGCTCACCAGAGGGGAGCGACAATGAAGACCGCGAGGGTGGTCAAGCAGGACATTTGGTTGATCCAGAAATCAATCCCCCCGATATTCACCACGACCCAATTGAGGTGGTACTGGTCCGCTTGTCAGATCAAGAACTGCACCAACGCCGGGCCAGCCCAGAATCAGCACCCAACCCACCTGAGCTAATTATGCGACAAGCTAGCCCAACGCTCGGCTTAGTTCAAGAAACATTAACTGAGCCGCCAGAGAGCGCGATCGGCTGGGAGCTTTTGGCCCATACTTATCAGGCCTTTGCTACAGTTGAGCCGAGATCAATTTCAATATTAGGGCCAAGACTGCGCGAGATGCTGGCTGATCCAGAGGGACGAGCAGTTTTCGCTGATCAAGGGATTGATGTTAACCAAATTGAACGAGAACTTTACCTTGAGGTTGAATGGGGTTCGAGCGAGTGTCAAACAGAGCCGTCTGAACAGCTGCCAGAACGTATTGACTGGGATAATTTTGACCTGCCCGAGGGGCTTCCATTAGCTGAATATCATATTACAGATGATAACTCCCTTACCCTCGGCCGGCGCGGCCGCTTTTTAAGCCAAGATATTCTTGAGCACCCCTCTTTTGTCCGTGACCTACTTAATCTTTCAGCCGAAGACCAAGCCCAAGTCATGGTCCGCTTAACCGATGCTGCCATTGCCGTGCTAAGAACCCATCTTACTCAAGGGGAGCTGACTGAAGCAGAGGTTGAGCAACTAACAAATCTACTTAACCAATATGAAGACCCAACCAGTCGCATCCTACTTGAAGGTAGAGAATACGTGCAAAACCAAGAGAATCCGATAAACTTTCAATGGGAAGAAGTTGAAAATACTAGTCCCGCTGATTATACATGGGCCCATGAGCTCCATGATGGACAACTCTTTAACTTAATAAAAAGGAACATAGATTGGGCAGGATTAAGGAGACAAATCATACCCAGCTCTGAGGACGAAGAAAGTGACGTTGCAAACATACAAAACGTAATTCTTCCTATTGACTCTCAATCCGAATGGGGGGATGAGGCGCTGACTAGAGAATATGAGCTGTCGCCACCGGCTGCTTTTGCTGTCACAAATCCAATAAATCAAGATTCCATTACAACAATGCTTGAGCCTCTATTCAATATAATTGGTGACCAATCAGTCAATCAAGAAAATAGAACTAGCGCAATAGTATTGATAGGAGCCGTGGTCGACGAAAGCCTAACAACAGAAGCTAAAAACAATATAATCAGCCGCATTACTGACATAAGTTCGACCCATTATTATTTATTGACTAGAGACCAGCGTTTTCAGCTCTGGCAAATCCAACAAAGATTAAGGCCACAGGTACAAGAGGCGCCAGAACCCATCAGCCGCATTACTGACATAAGTTCGACCCATTATTATTTATTGACTAGAGACCAGCGTTTTCAGCTCTGGCAAATCCAACAAAGATTAAGGTCACAGGTACAAGAGGCGCCAGAACCCAGAAGATCAAATAGAGGACATTGGCGATAAGAACGGCCAGTACCAAGCGAGTTTGATATGTGGTGAGGGCTAATTACCCTATCCCTGAGCCTTTTTCTTTTCTTCCGCAGTTACAGCCTTCATCGAGAGGTTAAGCCGGCCTTGGTCATCTTTTTCAACAAGTTTGACCACAACCTCATCGCCAATATTTAAGACATCTTCAACCTTGGCTACTCTTTGTTGAGAAATTTGGGAAACGTGAACTAAACCGTCTTTACCAGGGACAATCTCCACAAAAGCGCCAAAAGCCATAAGGCGAACAACCTTGCCCAAGAAAACATCGCCAACCTTAGGCTCATAGGTCATATCCATAATCATCTTCTTGGCCCGCTCCCCACCCTCACTCTCAACACAAGTAATAAGAACCGTACCGTCATCTTCAATATCAATCTGAGCGCCGGTTTCTTCAATCATCCCCCGGATATTCTTACCCCCAGGTCCAATGACCAAGCCAATCTTAGACGGGTCAATCTTCAAGCTTATAACCCGAGGGGCGTATTTTGAAAGTTCTTCGCGTGGCGCGCCAATCGCGGCCAGCATTTTTTCAAGGATAATCGCCCGCGCCTTTTTGGTCATCTCAAGAGTTTTTTCAATTAATTCTAGAGATAAGCCTTTGATCTTACAATCAACTTGGATCCCGGTAATACCTTTGCTTGTCCCAGCAACCTTAAAATCCATGTCCCCGTAAAAATCCTCAATCCCTTGAATATCAGTAAAAAGTATCTCTTTATTCCCATCTTTAACTAAACCAACAGAAATACCAGCGACTGGAGATTCAATCTTAACCCCAGCATCCATCAAAGCTAAGGTGCTAGCACAGGTAGAGGCCATGGAGGTTGAGCCATTGGAACCTAAAACTTCAGAAACCAATCTAATAGTATAAGGGAATTTATCTTCACCAGGGACAACTGGCAAAAGTGACTTTTCTGCTAAAGCCCCATGCCCAATCTCGCGCCGACCAGGGCCGCGCAAAGGTCTAACCTCCCCCACAGAATATGAGGGGAAATTATAATGGTGCATGTAGCGCTTAGTTTCTTCTGGTGATAAGCCATCAAGCCGTTGTTCCTCTCCTAAAGCTCCCAAAGTTGCTACAGTTAAAACCTGAGTTGAGCCGCGAGAAAACACAGCCGAGCCATGAACCCTGGGCAAAACCCCGACTTCACATTCAATCTTCCTTATCTCATCAAGTTTCCTGCCATCTGGCCGCTGGTTCTTTTCAAGAATATTTTTGCGTACTAGCGCTTTTTGTAGTTTATCAAAGATATTTTTTACATCATTGGGATTTTCTGCTGCTAATTGCTTGATCTCTTCATTGGCCTTGACCTGTTCTGTCAGTTCGCTGCTAATTTTACTTAAAGCAGCCTTGCGCTCGTCCCTATCGTTTAGCTTATAAGCCGCTTCAATATTAACTAAGGCTTTATCCTTAACAAATTTAGTGATTTTCTCATTTGGCGCATAGAGGGCAAATTCTCTCTTTTTCTTGCCAACCTTTTGGGCCAACTCTCTTTGCAGCTTAATGATCTCTTTGATCCGTCCATGGGCCAGTTTTATCCCTGCCAGCACATCAGCCTCAGCCACTTGATCAGAACCACACTCAATCATCATAATAGTAGAGTCTGTCCCAGCAACAACCAGATCCATCTCCGACTCTTTCATCTCTTCCATGCCAGGATCAAGCACAAACTTATCACCGATCTTAGCCACCCGCGCCGCGCCAATTGGGTCATCAAACGGAATGTCAGAGATCATCAGGGCAGCAGAAGCACCATTGATCGCTAAAATATCCGGAGGGTTCTCAGGGTCAACAGAAAGCGGAGTAATAACTATCTGGACATCATTGCGAAAGCCATCGGGGAAAAGTGGTCTGATCGGCCGGTCAATCCTGCGAGCAGTTAAGATCGCGTTTTCAGTGGGTTTACCTTCGCGTTTAAAAAAGCCGCCAGGGATCCTGCCAACCGCGTAAAGTTTTTCTTCAAAATCAACCAGAAGCGGAAAAAAGTCTATCCCAGGCCGCGTTGTATTAGCCGCTACGGTTGAGGCCAATACCATGGTATCGCCCACGCGCACCACGACTGCGCCACTGGCTTCCAAAGCAAGTTTCCCGGTTGCAAACGAGAGGGTCTTATTGCTGCCTAAAGCAGTCTCTACAATGTGGTATGACATTGTTAATTTCTAAGGCCCAAGCTCTGGATCAGGCTTTGGTAGCGGATAACATCTTTACCCTGAAGGTACATCAGGAGTTTTTTGCGTTGACTAACCAAGATCAATAAGCCGCGGCGGCTATGGTTATCTTTGGTGTTGGTTTTCAAGTGGTTGACCAGGGAGTTTATCCGTTCGGTCAAAAGTGCCACTTGCACCTCAGGTGAACCAGAATCCTTGTTTTTACGACCATACTTTTTAATGACTTCTTCTTTGTTTTCTTTAGTTAATACCATAATGAATTCATTATAGCACAAAAGATCCGCTGCTTACAAGGCTTTGATTTGGGCTGTAGCAGCAACGTGATAATGTCCGGATTGGGCAAAGTGAAAAT
>PEYM01000099.1 GCA_002774365.1 Candidatus Saganbacteria bacterium CG08_land_8_20_14_0_20_45_16
TCGGATCCCTTAATAGCCCAAAAGCAGAAAGCGCTACACTGCGAACTGACTGCTCGTCTGAATATTTTTTGCTCCCCATGGGGAAACCTGCCGTGGCTGGAACAGGAATCATTTCTATGCCAAGGCTGGCAAGGGTGATTCTGTAAGTAGTAGCCAATGCTTCTGGTTGCAGCTCTCGATACGGCCCGCCACCGTTGCCGTTGCGTACCTGCTCTCGCTGGGCGCTGTTTGCCGGCAGTGCAACAGGTTTTTTTATGACCCCGATTGTAAGTCTTCCAAGCTTATCAAACACTCCCATACATATATATCGGCAGTTTTTGGGGGAAATTGCAGTCTTTCTCAAAAAATAATCTCAAAAAATCTTGCCATCGCCGACTCTAGGATAGTTCGTATTTGCCTTTTATCTTTTCGTTAACCTTATCAAAAGCAACAATAACATGGTCACAAATAAAGGAGTAGATTTCATCAGCCGTCATTTCAGAGTAAACATGCGAGGTCTTGTTACGGGCATCAATAATGTCAATAAACAACCCTTCATTTTCTATTAAACCCAATTGAAAAGCCGCTTGAAAAGAGCTTTTGGGACTAAAGGCTTCCAGCTTTTCTTTGGTGGCTATACGTTTGAGCATTTTCCACAAAAGCTCATAAGTAAACTCAAAGCGCTTGATTACCGCGTCTCTTTTTAATTCAGAGGTAGTTTCGTCGGCAATTGCTTCCTTTAAACGTTTGAAGGCTTCATTAAACTGGTTAAAAATGTTTTTGATCGCGGTGTCTGATGCCATATATTAATCCTCCCTAGAGCGTTCTCGAGAAAAACCTTATCATCAACCTTTCTGAAATCAATTATATCAATTTTTCTTAAGGTTCGCGCTTTTTCTTCAAGCTCATTTTTAATCAAGGCGAGTTTGTGGTCGTCAATTTTCCCTTCGCAAAGCAAGCCAACATCAATGTCTGAACCTTTTAATACAGAAGGGTTTAATTGCGAGCCAAAAAGAAAAATTAAGCACTCTTTAGTTTTAAGATGCTCCAAAACAATTTTTACAGTTAGGTCTTTAACTTCATCCTTAACCATAACCTTATTGTAACACGAAACATTTTCTCCGTCCTGTTACAGCTGTATATCACAGCGCCACAATAAACTCACAACCCGTACTTTTGGATTTTATAGCCCAGCATCCTCTCGGTTAGACCGAGAGCCTGGGCAGCTTTACGTTGGGTTTTATGTTTGGCCATGGCTTCGGCAATCTTTTGCTTTTCAACAGAAGCAATAATTTCCGGCAGGCTCGTCCCTTCTTCCGGCAGGTCAGCAACACTCTGGGCAAAATTAGGGGGCAAATCCTTAGGGACAATCAAGCCTTTACTGCATAAGATAGCGGCCCGCTCCATAATATTTTCCAGCTCCCGCACATTACCAGGCCAATCATAAGCCAGCAGGGCCTCCAGCGCCGCCTTGTTAATCCCCTCAATCTTTTTTTTATTCTCCTTGGCAAAGCTGTGGATAAAATGGGAAGCAAGAAGCGGGATATCCTCTTTACGCTCGCGCAGCGGCGCTAAAAATATCGGAAAAACATTAATCCGGTAAAATAAATCTTCGCGAAACTTCACCTCTTTGACCATCTCTTCCAAATTACGGTGGGTGGCGCAAATTACCCGCACATCCACCTTGGTTGATTTCTCCGCCCCTAGCCGCTCAAACTCTTTCTCCTGCAGCACCCGCAAAAGCTTAACCTGCGTAGCCAGGGAAAGGTCGCCAATTTCATCAAGAAAGATTGTCCCGCTACTCGCCAGCTCAAAACGGCCAAGCCGGCGCTCCACTGCCCCGGTAAAAGCCCCTTTTTCATAGCCGAAAAGCTCTGATTCAAGCAGGTTTTCCGGCAGGGCAGCGCAAGCAACTTTAATAAACGGCTTATCAGAACGGGGACTATTATAATGTATCGCCGCGGCAATTAATTCTTTCCCGGTCCCTGATTCGCCACGCACCAAAACCGTAGCCTGGGTCCCGGCCACCTGCATCGCCGCCTCAAGGGTCTGCTCCATTAACGCCGAGGTATAGACAATATTACCAAATTTATATTTTCCCTTGAGCTGCTGGCGAAGCTTGAAATTCTCGGCCACTACCAACTCTTTATCTTTTTCCGCCAGCTCCCTGACCCTAACTGTCTGGCCAACCATAGCCGCAATAATAGTTAAGAAATTAATGTCTTCCTGGTAAGAGATGTTCCCTTTAAACAGATGGTCAACAGAGAGGGCCCCCACCACCCGACTCCCTACCTTAACCGGCACACACAAAAAAGCAAATTTCCCCTGGCGGGCCTGGGTCCGGTTTAAAAAAAGCGGTTCCTCCCCTATGTCCTGGACAACCATGGGCTTGCCGCTCTCAACCACGTGGCCGGTAATCCCCTCCCCAATCTGGTAGCAGCCCCGCTCCTTTTCTTTGGCCGTTAATCCCTGGGCCACCTCAATGTTTAATTCATTGGTCCCGGGCTTGACCAAAGTAATGGTGCCACGTTTCATCTCCAGGGAATCAGCCAAGACCTTAAGGATCAGCCCCAGGCTTTTTTCAAGATCAAGAGAGGTGGAAAGTGCTCGCGCCACATCCAAAAGAATATTAACTTTTGCGTCTCGCATTGGACTCATACAATACTGTTATTGTATACAAAAATGTAGCAAAAAACAAGCAGGTTTAAATATCACAAAAAAGTCTAAGCTCTTGGTAGTCAATCAACGTCACCAAAGCGCGGCTTTCAGTTGCAAGCCCCTCTTCTTCCAGCGCGGCGAGAGGATTCAAACCCCCGGGGACAACAAAACCGACCCTGCCAATCCCCACCGGCACCCCCAAGACACTATGTCCGGGCTGGCCAATAACTAAAGCATTGCCAAAACCGGCATCCTCGGCCCGGCGCAAAATAGGGAGCGCCCCCTTGCGAGCAACAGCCGGCATCTCCCGAAAACTGGCCATAATTTTCCCGGCGCCACTCTCTGCCGCCACCCCAACGTTGGTCATCTTACTTTTCATAAAAACCTCCAGCGGGTCTAAAGTTGACCCTGAGTAGCTAATTAAGTCGGTAAAACGCAAGGGGTGATAATTATCGATTTGGAGCATCCCGCCAAATTTTGATTCCACAGAGATCGCGTAGCGCAACAGAATACCATTTAAGTTAATACTGCAAATTGTCCCAAAAGCAACTTTTCCGTAAGGAACCACAAAAGTCCCAAGCAGTTCCCCTTCATGAGCCACTGCCACTAAAACCCCCATACTCAATTTTTTATCAAAAACTTTTTTCATTATTTTTAAGGCCCTTAAAAAGTCTGCTTTAGCAATCAGGGAAACATTCAGGATAACTTTCCCGGTCTTTTTATCAAGATCAAAATCCATCTCATAAGCCATTGACTCAATCTTGGAGATAACAAAACCAACTTTATCAGAGACCAGGGCATTTTCCAGCTCCGCATGCCCAAGCTCGGTAATTGAGCGCCCCTCTTTCCAAATTATCTCTGTCAGCCCTTTCTCGTCCATAATTTTAAGATGATAGCGGATTGCCCGCTCTGTCAAGTCAATCCCCTGCTTTTTTAGGGCAATTGAGATCTCTTTTGAGCCTATCGGTTTTTCAGAATTAGCGATAATATGTAAGATTGCGTTGGTTTTCCTCTCAATTTCGCGCATAAAACTCCTTATTGACATACGGTAATCTCTTACCGTATAATATTCCTGACTAATAAATCAGGGTGTCGAGCCTGCCGGCAGGCAGGCCTATTATAACAAGGAGGAAAAAAATGGTCAAACGTATCTTAGCTGATGTCAAAAAGAGAAACCCGAATGAGCCCGAGTTCCATCAAGCAGTTGAAGAGGTTTTAGAGTCGATTGCCCCGGTTCTTGATAAACATCCAGAATACAGGGAGGCAAAAATTGCCGACCGGCTTGTTGAGCCGGAGCGGCAGATTTTGTTCCGTGTCCCATGGGTTGATGATAAAGGCCAGGTTCAGGTTAACCGAGGTTTTAGGATTCAGTTTAACAGCGCCATTGGCCCATACAAAGGGGGTCTGCGTTTTCACCCATCTGTTTATATCGGGATTATTAAATTCTTAGGTTTTGAACAGATCTTAAAAAACGCCCTCACCACCCTCCCTATGGGGGGCAGTAAAGGTGGATCAGATTTTGATCCAAAAGGAAAATCTGACAACGAAGTCATGAGGTTCTGCCAAAGTTTTATGGCCGAGCTCTACCGCTACATTGGCCCGGATACCGACGTACCAGCCGGCGACATTGGGGTTGGTAGCCGGGAAATCGGCTACATGTACGGTATGTACAAAAAGATCAGAAATGAATTTACCGGTGTATTAACCGGTAAAGGCCTGGACTGGGGCGGAAGTTTAGTTAGGACCGAAGCCACAGGTTACGGTTTGATCTATTTCTTGCTAGAAATGTTAAAAGATCTGGGCAAGAACATTAAAGGGGCAACTGTGGTCAGCTCTGGCTCTGGCAATGTCTCTATTTATGCCGTACAAAAGCTGCAGCAGCTAGGCGCAAAAGTTGTTGCCATGAGCGACTCCAATGGCTATATTGTCGACCACAATGGGATTGACCTCAAAACTGTCCAAAGGTTAAAAGAGGTTGAGAGAAAAAGGATTAAAGATTATGTAAAGGAACATCCCAAGGCAGAATATGTTGAAGGGTGCAACGGGATTTGGAGCGTTAAATGCGACATCGCCCTGCCTAACGCTACCCAGAATGAGATTGACGAAAAAGCTGCCAAGAAATTGGTTGAAAACGGCTGCTACGCCGTGGCCGAAGGGGCTAATATGCCCTCTACCCCGGAAGCAATCAAGGTTTTCTTAAAGAACAAGATTGCTTTTGGCCCGGCCAAAGCTGCCAATGCCGGCGGAGTAGCTACCTCAGGCCTTGAGATGTGCCAAAACAGCATGAGACTCTCCTGGAGTTTTGAAGAGACAAATAAGCGCCTGGAAAAGATCATGCAGAGCATCCACGCCCAAGCCAAGGCAGCGGCCCAAGAATATGGCCAGCCGGGGAATTTGGTTGTCGGCGCCAATATCGCCGGGTTTGAAAAAGTCGCCCGCTCAATGCTGGCGCAGGGTATTGTTTAATCAACTAGAGAATAGTTAAAAGTTCCTGATACTTAGGCATTGGCCAAAGACCATCTGCTACCAGAGCTTCGGCTTGATCAACGTTGGCGCGCAGGTCATCCAAAACCCCTGCCCCTTTAGTAGCGTACAGCTTAGCCTTCTTATCCAGATTTTCTTCTTTTTCACAAGCCACAATTGCCTTTTCCAGTCCAGTAATGGCAGCCTTGATATCAGCATACAACCTGGCAGCGGCTTTGAGATCTGCGCCAATCGCACCGGCCTTGGCTGTTGCCTTAGCTGCTTCGCCAAGCAAAACAATCTGCTCCAAAACTGCCGGCAGGATCAAGGTTTTAGCAATGTTAAGCCCAGCCTTAAGCTCAACATCCTTAATCTTAACGTAAGTGTCGAGCTTAATCTCCACCTTGGAATGCAGCTCCCGCTTGGAGAGGACCCCGTATTTGACAAAAAGTGTCTCATTATCTTTTCCCAGCATCTGCGCTAAGGCTTCCGGCGTGTTCTTGGCATTAGGGAGTCCTCGCTTGGCTGCTTCTTTGTGCCACTCATTCGAATAATTGTTTCCTTCAAAACGGACCTTCCTGGTCTCTTGCAAGACATCTTTCATGACCAAGATCGCATTTTCCTTAACGTTTTTCCCTTTTTTAGCCGCTAGTCTTTTCGCGATCTCATCGTAGCCATAAGCCACAATCAGGTTTAACGTAACCCCGGCGTCAGCACAATTATGGGAAGAACCAACAGCGCGAAATTCAAATTTATTTCCGGTAAAAGCTACCGGAGAGGTCCGGTTGCGGTCGGAAGTATCCTTGGCAACTTTGGGAATATTTGCCACACCAAGTGAAATGTGATTCAGGCTCTCCTCACTCACTTTGCCTAAACCTTCAATCTCATCCATCAAGCCGGCTAAATATTCACCCAGATAAACTGACATTATCGCCGGAGGAGCTTCGTTGGCGCCGAGGCGGTGATCGTTACCAGCATCCGCGACAGCCACACGCAAAAGGCCGCCAAATTTATTCACTCCAAGCAGGATTGCCCCCAGCGTGAGCAGAAAATTAATATTTTTCATCGGAGAGTCAGACGGTTCCAAATAATTAGTGCTCTCATCCCCCAAAGACCAGTTAAAGTGTTTGCCCGAGCCATTAACCCCGGCAAAAGGCTTTTCATGCAAGATAGCCACCAGCCCGTGCTTTTCAGCAACCCGGCGGATAATATCCATCATCTGCAGGTTGTGATCAATAGCGACGTTCACCTCTTCATAAAGAGGGGCGACTTCAAACTGGTTCGGAGCCACCTCATTATGTCTGGTTTTTGATGGGATACCATGCCGATAAAGTTCAGTGTCAAAATCTTCCATAAACATAATAACTTTATCTTTGATCGCGCCAAAGTAATGGTCTTCGAGCTGTTGGCCTTTGGCTGGAGCCGCGCCAAAAAGGGTCCGGCCGGCAATCCTCAAATCCGGGCGCTGGTCATAAAGGTCTTTAGAAACCAAGAAATATTCCTGTTCCGGACCGCCATAAACCTTAATCCTTTTGACTGATTTATTTCCTAATAACTGCTGCAGCTTAATTGCTGATTCTGTCAAAGCCTTCATGGAACGAAGAAGCGGGGTTTTGAGGTCAAGAACTTCACCGGTCCAGGAGAGATACACTGTCGGGATGACCAAGGTTTTGGTCTCCCCGGCTTCAAGCAAAAAAGCCGAGCTGGTCGGATCCCAGGCAGTATAGCCTCTGGCTTCAAAAGTGGAGCGAATACCACCGGAAGGAAAGCTGGAAGCATCCGGCTCTGATTGAATCAGCTGCTTCGCGCTGAAGCGCTCGATCATTTCGCCATCTTTGCCATAACTTAAAAAAGCATCGTGCTTTTCCGCTGTCCCCCCGCGCTGGGGCTGGAACCAGTGAGTAAAGTGAGTAGCGCCATTTTCAATCGCCCACTCTTTCATTACGTGGGCAACATCACTGGCAATCGCCTCATCGAGCGGCTCACCGCTTTCCACGGTCGCCAGTAATTTAAGAAAAACCTCCTTACTTAATTTATCCTTCATGACCTTTTTATTAAAAGTTAACTCACCGAATATCTCACTTGCTTTTTTTGCCATGGTTATCATCTTCTCCTTTATATTTTTTTATTTCCCTATTACAGTTGGCACTAGAGTTATTATAGCAAACTTATTGCCAGGAAAAACAACCTAAAATCAAACAAATTTGTAGAAATCAACTAGTTATAAGTCAAAAAAAGACAATTTTGTGAGGGGATCGACAGATCAATACCCGACTTCAGCTTTCAAATTCCTTGCGGACTTACTCACCGAAGCCGGGCTATTTTTAAAAGGATAAGCCTTG
>PEYM01000139.1 GCA_002774365.1 Candidatus Saganbacteria bacterium CG08_land_8_20_14_0_20_45_16
TTTCAAGCACACGGAAACATGGCGGTAACATTCTTGAAGCCTTGCAATTAGCCGTTCAAGGCTTGCCCCGCCTCCCCAACGCCACCCCTGCATAAAAAATAATACCTGAGTAGTTACCTTTTTTCTACAATTTAAACTCCGCCTCAACCGAGCCAATGGCTCTTAGTGTTTCGGCTTTAACAGAAACAATGATCTTAGCCGCGCTGATCCATTCATTATTTTTCTTTAGAAAAGTATTCCCAGTCAAAAGGATCTCTTCTGTTCGGTCATTATAACTGGCTTCATCAGCCTTAGCTTCTCTGCCATTTTGGCTGACCAAAACCGAGCCTTTGGCCTTGGCATCACCGCTCTGGCAAGAGATCATCAGCTCTTGGGCTGTTAGGCTGGTCTTTTCTTGGGCCAGCTTGCGGCCCAAAGAACTGCGCAACTTAGCAGCCGAGTCTTCCTTAATTAAGGAGGCGGCCTTGGCAAAAACAGCGCGAACATCACCAGACAAGAGGAGCTGGTCGGTTCGTTCAGAATAGAGCGCGGTCTTGGCAACAGCAAATTTCTTCCCTTGAACCACCTCAACATTGCCAGAAAAACTAGCATCCTTGGTCGTATCGGTAAAAAAAGAAGCCAGATCAGCCTTAATTTTTGTCACTATTTTCTGATGCTTAATCTTTATCACAACTTTATTAATGGCCTCAATCTTTTCTTCTCGACCCCAGTAGCGCATTGATTTCGCGGTTAAGAAAAGCTCATTACGCTGAAAATTGACTTGATCAGAGATCTCGGCGATTTTGGCTGTGTGATCAACTAGAATGGTTTGCGCAAATATACGCGACTGGTTTTTTATCAGCGTAACATTGCCTTTTATTTCCGAGCGTTTTTCTTTGGGAAAATATTTCAAATTATCAGCTGACATCCTTAGCCAATCATTGTCCGTGGCTGTGGCAGGATCAGCCAGCCTACCTAAGTTAAGATAGGCAGTCAGCTGTAAGGCCTTAGATTTTTCCTCTACCTTTGGCTGACCAAGAGCCTCAACAACCTCGGTTTGGCTGTAAGCTTGGAGCAGCGGGGCAGCCAGCTTTTTAACCACGGGTTGTTCATCAATATAAATAGTGCCATTGGAAACGTTTTTTAAGTACGTAAGCTCGCGGTTGGGTGAGGTATAGCCTTCTTGAGCCATGAATTCCCAAGTTTTTTTGCCTTCTTTCCGCCCAGAGATTTTAGTATCTCTAAATTCCGCGATCTTGTCGCTTCTTTCCTGGGAAAAATAAGTTGAGTCTTTGGGCGAAATGAAAAAATAAGCGATTGCCAGGATAAGCAAGGAAAAAATCGTCGCCACAAAAATTGTTTTCCAGGCCAGATGGTCATCCATAGGGGTGATTATAGCACGGTTGACACGTCTTTTTAACCGCGTTATAATTAAATTTCTGTTGCTTTTCAAAGCAAAGAAAAAATTTTGTAAGGAGGAATTGATAATGGCAGTTAAAGTTGGGATCAATGGTTTCGGACGGATTGGGCGGCAGGTTATAAGCGCGATGGCTGATAAGGGGGTCTTGGGCACAGAAATTGAGGTGGTAGCAGTTGTTGATGTCAGCACAGACGCGAAATATTTCGCCTATCAGATGAAGTATGATTCAGTCCATGGTCGCTTCAATGGTGAGGTCTCTGCTGAAGGCGAAGATGTATTAGTCGTTAATGGCAATAAGATCAAATGTATTATGGCAACTAAAACACCGGCCGAGCTTCCGTGGAAGGCTTTGGGTGTGGAAATTGTTATTGAAGCAACCGGCCTGTTTACTGACTCTGAAAAAGCCAAAGGCCATTTGGCTGCAGGAGCAAAAAAAGTTGTGATCTCTGCCCCTGGCAAAGGTGAGGTTAAGACCATTGTAATGGGTGTTAATGATAGTGAGTATGACTCAGCCAAGCACAATATTATTTCCAATGCTTCCTGCACCACTAACTGTTTAGCCCCAGTTGTCCACGTCCTGCTTAAAGAAGGGATCGGGATTGAGACCGGCTTGATGACCACTATCCATTCCTACACCGCAACCCAAAAAACCGTTGATGGCCCATCCAAAAAAGATTGGCGCGGCGGTCGGGCGGCAGCGATCAACATTATTCCGTCTTCAACTGGCGCGGCTAAAGCAGTTGGCGAGGTTTTGCCAGTAACCAAGGGTAAATTAACTGGTATGTCTTTCCGTGTCCCAACTGCTGATGTTTCTGTGGTTGACTTAACCTTCCGTTCTGAAAAAGATACCTCTATTGAAGAGATTGACGCTATGCTAAAGAAAGCGTCAAAAAGCTATCTTAAAGGGATACTGGGCGTGGCAGATGAAGAGGTTGTTTCAACTGATTTTATCCATGACCAGCGCTCCTCAATTTATGATTCATTGGCAACGATGCAAAACAACTTGAAGGGTGAAAAGAGATTCTTTAAGGTTGTTTCCTGGTATGACAATGAGTGGGGTTATTCTTGCCGTGTAGTTGACTTACTTAAGCTGATTGCCAGCAAAAAGTAAGGAGCAAACCCATGGCCAAGAAAACTGTTGCCGATATCCCAGCCAGTGAGTTCAAAGGGAAAAAAGTTTTTGTCCGGTGTGACTTTAATGTCCCGCTGGATGAAAAGCTTAAGATAACTTCGGATAAACGGATCCAAGCGGCTTTGCCGACGATCAAATACTTAATAGAGAAGGGGGCCAGGGTAATCATGGCCTCTCATTTAGGTCGGCCTAAGGGTGAGGTTAAACCAGAAATGAGCTTAAAGCCAGTCCAGCAAAGGCTAGCCGAGCTTTTAAAGCTTGAGGTTAAAATGGCCTCTGATTGTATTGGGCCAGAGGTAAAACAGCTAGTTGAGGCCTTAAAAGACGGCGAGGTCCTGCTGCTCGAAAACCTGCGTTTCCATAAAGAAGAGACGAAAAATGATCCTGGTTTTGCCAAAGAATTAGCTTCACTGGCTGATATTTATGTTTCTGATGCTTTTGGAACTGTTCACCGCGCCCATGCTTCGACCGAAGGGATTGCCCATGATTTGCCAGCTTATGTTGGATTCTTGATTGAAAAAGAATTAAAGTTTCTTGAAGGGGCTTTAACAGACCCTAAACGGCCATTTGTAGCGATTATTGGTGGGGCAAAGATATCCGGTAAGCTTGAAGTCCTTAAAAACCTGCTTAATAAAGTTGATAAGCTAATTATTGGTGGTGGTATGGCTTATACTTTCTTTAAGGCTAGAGGGACCAAGGTTGGCAATTCGCTGGTTGAACCAGAGCTGATTAAAGAGGCCAAAGAGATATTAAAAGCAGCCATTGATAAAGATGTTCCATTTCTTTTGCCTTTAGACCATATTGTGGCTGATAAATTTGCCGAGGACGCAAATACCCAAGAAGTTCCGCGCACCACTATTCCAGATGGTTGGCAAGGGATGGATATTGGTCCTGATACGATCAAGAAATTCTCCAACGCCATTAAAGACGCCAAGACTATTATTTGGAATGGGCCAATGGGGGTTTTTGAGATGGATAAGTTTGCCACTGGCACAATTGCGATTGCTAAGGCAGTGGCTGAGGCAACCGCGAATGGTGCAATTTCGATCATTGGCGGCGGAGATTCTGCTTCGGCTGTTAAAAAGGCTGGCCTGGCCGATAAGATGTCGCATATCTCAACCGGTGGCGGCGCCTCCTTAGAGTTTCTTGAAGGCAAGGTTCTTCCTGGGATCGCGGTTCTGCAAGACAAATAGGAA
This sequence comes from Candidatus Saganbacteria bacterium CG08_land_8_20_14_0_20_45_16, assembly GCA_002774365.1. GTDB lineage: Bacteria > Margulisbacteria > WOR-1 > O2-12-FULL-45-9 > O2-12-FULL-45-9. The sequence continues at coordinate 3,728 of PEYM01000139.1, forward strand.
ATTTCCAATGCTGGTATGCCTTCGGCATTTTTATTATAATAAGATACATTCATTTGTCATTGGAAATTGTTAATTGGACATTATTCGCCAAAGGCGAATTTGGGGCTGTAGCTCAGCTGGGAGAGCGTCTGGTTCGCAATCAGAAGGTCGTGGGTTCGATCCCCATCAGCTCCATTGACTCGAGGTAGGGGAGAAAAAATGAAAGAAGATCATGAGTTGCGTCAGCAAACTCTGGTCGTTATTAAACCGGATGGCCTTAATAAGTCTTTAACTGGCAATATCCTTACTCGATTATCCAAAACCAAACTACGCATTATTTGGACAAAGGTCCTTAAAGTTTCTCGTGAATTAGCTGAAAAGCACTATGCCCACCTTAGTAACAAACCATTTTTTGAGGAGGTCGTCAAATATTTGACAGGCCAGCTCCTTGGGGAGCAGTATCAGCGGGTAATGGCCCTGGTTTATCATGGTAGGGATGACATTAGTAAAGTTCGTGAATTTGCCGGTTCTACTAATCCATAATAGGCAGATCCCACCACTATTAGGGGCCAATATGGCAGATTGACGACCAAAGGTTTGTTTGAGAATGTTTTGCATTGTTCTGCTACAGAGCCAGAAGCGGAAAATGAGATCAAACTTTGGTTTTCGCCTGATGGGCTAACCGATGAAATTTTTCCCGGTAAAGATGTTACCTTCAACCAGAAAAAGAGAGTTTGGCTCTAGTCTTAAATGGAGTTTGTTTTCAGTCAATATCATCCCATTCACCTGTTCCCACTTCTTTGATTCTTCTTTGACTTGCTGTAGCCGCAGCCTCATCTTCTTCATGAAAAGGTATTCCATCGTCGTCAACTCTTTCAAGAGGAGTCCGAGCATCTTTATGAGCAAATAATACGGCGTCCATTGCCTTAAGGGATAAGGATAACTGCCTGCGGGCCTGGATTTTTTCTATTGTGATTTCTCCTTGGATATCTCCATACCCAAAAACTTCTCCTTCTGCCGCCTGAAAATCCCCCCTAAAACCACTACTGAATTCATTGCTATAAGGGAATCGATGGTAAGCGGTTAGATGTAATTGTGCCTGTCCACTAAAGGCGCCTAACTCAAAGAATATTTGAAGTCTGCTGTTTAATGTATCGTAAAGATCGGTCATTTCTTTGGAAAAGAATCTCAACGCCATTTCTTCTGAAATCCCAAGTGCCTGGGATAACCGGAATGCATTTAGCCAACAACGGCTTGGCAGTAAAGTGCCATCTTCACGAATAAGCCCACCTCTTGTTGCCGCATCTATCATAGGTTGACCATCCATAATTGAGGGAACATTGAGAAAGGAGAGGAACATATGGCTTGTCCCCACCACCCCTTCCTGATCTGTTTGCAAGGCTAATGTTGAAAAGTGAACAGCCCCAGGGTCATCTTTTATGGCAGTTTGAATGGGAATAGGGATATTAGGTTCTGGCCTAGCCAAAGTAAATGTGCGTGAGCTTTCTTCAGTTGGTGAATCAAAAGACGCAATAGTGAGAACCACTTTATTGGAGGTATTCTGATCTCTACTCACATGAACAAAAGAAGAAGCTGCTTTTTCCCTTTTGATGGGACGCCCTAGCCGTCCCGTTACTAATTCTGCTACTCCTGTCATATTATTTTCCTCCTTAAGATTGCTGCATTCTTTTGCTGATTTTTGTTTCTGTTTTTATCGGCAAGCTTTAACTGAAATTTCATTTTTTTTGCGTTTGTGAATGTGAAAGAAAATAAAAGTTGTCCAGCTAATTAGTAGGCTGAATACTAGTTGGTTTAGGTTGAACGCAGTGGATTTTGGGCGGCGGGGTGATTGGCCAAAGATAAGCCCTGTGTTGCTGGAAAACCCTTTCCGCAAGTTTGATATTTTCTATTTCAGCCTGGGTCATATCCGTATACTCAAAAGTATATTCATGTGGCGAATTCCTTCGACAACCTCGAAACCCCGCAAAATCACTGTTTGCTAATTCTTCGGAGCTCTCCTTATCTAGTATCGTCACCTATAAGCATAAATTTCACAAAAAAAACAATTGCCAATTATTGAAATTTCTTCAACTAGATAGTGATATATTATTATGGGATTCAGCGTTGGACCTTACGGAATAAGCCATTCAAGAATTGACACGGGTAATAGTGATATATTTGGTCATCGGCTGGGCCAAGCTGGCGGCCCGGCGTGCGGGAGACGCAGGGTTAGAATTATTAACGACCTTTTGCTTGGGCCGCCTATCTTGAGGCCAATGGATAGAGCAAATAGACAAGTTTTAGAAAATCGTTTCAAGAGCAAGGGAACTACCCTGCTAGAAAAAGCTAGGATTGCTTATGAGCTTGCCTATGACGCGTTTCAACGAAACGACTTTGAGGTTGCTTATAGGTTCTTAGACAAATACGAAACGTTGCTTGGCCAAGCTAAGAATGATACCCCAACTACCAGGCAACAATCGCTGGCTCTTCGGGGGCAGATGCTTTACAAGTGTGGCGAAAATGATGAGGCAATTAAGGTGTTAAGTGAAGCAATTGAAGCCCTTAACCAAGGCGCCTTTTCAGACCATCCCTCTCAACTCTATTATTTGAGAGCCTATGCTCATTATGCAAAAGGGGAGTTGGTTGAGGCTTATGATGATTTGCTTGAAGGTGATAACCATGTGATTGAGGGCGAAGGGTTTGAAATAGCCAGGCTCTTTATTTATCTGGAAATGTCTGGTAGAACATCTCCAGCGCTAGATCAAGCAAGCCTCCTGTACGAACGGGGACTAGAAGGGATCAAAGTATTGCAAGCCCAAGAAAATATTACTCCGCAAGGTAGGGCCCTGCTTCAGATGCAAAAGGCGGCAATATTTTGTCAGCAAAAAAAGGTTGTTGAAGCATACGAAATACTTAAATCAATAACCAGTCAAATGAAAACTTTCCCCCAAAGATATCTAGAGCAATTTCTAACTTTGCTGACATTTTGTATCCAAAGCAAAGATGAAGGGGCCATAATCTTTAAACTAGATGATTTAAATTTATTAATTGACTATCATAAAAAAAACAAATTTGTGCTTAAGCCTGAAGTAATTAAAGAACTGTTTTATATGCGTTTTATTATTAATTCAGGCAAGCAGGGCCAAAACAAATGCTTAAAGGATATTAAGGCTGCCCAAGCGCTGGTCAATGACCCAAACAATGAGCTTGATCTTAAAGTAACATTGGAGCTAATCAAGGCGCTGCAACATAGTGACCAAACCGTTGATATTGCTTTGTTAGATTTTGCCCTAGCCAGCCCCTTGCTTGAACCCCAAGATCGGTTTAAGCTTTTGGGCTTACGGGCCACCCTAAAACGCGATAACGGTGATTTGGCTGGTGCCATGGAAGATCTTGACACAGGGGCTGCAATTAAGGAAAGCCCGCCAGCAGCCTATCTCCTGAATAGATCTGATTTTGTCGTGATCCTTCTTATGCAAGGAAAATTTTCAAGGAGCATTGAGATAAGCAGTGTTGTTATTGACCATGCGGCTTGTACTCCAAAATTAAGAGCCCAAACCTGCCATAATAGAGGAGTAGCCTTGCTTGTTTCGGGTTTTTATGCCCAAGCTATTATAGATTTTGAATCTGTCCTTGAGCTGGGCGAAACGAGTGGTTTTTCTGCGGCTCAAACAAAGGTGACAAGACATATGCTAGCTTTAGCAATGTTCCACTCTGGTCGGCAAGAGAATGCCTATCTTTTTCTACAGGAGCAAGAGGGTTATTTTGATCAAGATATTGCCAAAGAAATAATGAGGCGATTTCCTACGTTTGTGGATAAGGTAGAGGCTTTTGCTCAAGCTTTCGCTCGTTGGCAAAGAGCCCAGAGCAAACCTAATATTGTCCGTCTTTCGCCAGCTGAGCCAGCCTTGCCTGCCAGAAAACCTCCCGCTAATAAAAAACCTCGAGAAGCAGCAACTTTGCCAACTCAAAAGCTAGCGCGGGGAAGCAGGAGATTAATTACAACTGGCAGTGGCGTAATCGTGACTATTGTTAAGAATGGGAGTCAGGTAGAAATAACGTGTAACATCCCTAGTCAAGAACCAGGAGAGGCTGAAGAGGTCAGGAGTACAACTCTTAACTGTAAATCACGTAGGCAACAAAAAGGTTATGTTGACCCGAGAAAAATATTTAATCAAAGAAATGCTGGCTTTGTGTTAGGGTACTTAAAGAGCGCTTTGCCTGAAGGTTTTATTCCGTAACAAGTAAGCTTCCAGCCGTCATATTCGCAGATGGAGCCAGCCCCATCAAATCCAAAATTGTTACCCCAACATCAGGGACAATCCCAGACTCTTTGAGCTTGACCTCTTTGCCCAAGACCCAAAAGGGGACAGGGTTAAGAGAGTGTTGGGTGCTGACGTCATTATTAAGCTTCATCTCGTCTGCGTTGCCATGGTCCGCGGTAATAATAAAAACGCCCCCTTTTTTAGTCCAGGTAGGGACTAATTTTTCCAAGCATTTTGAAAGCACCTCAATAGCCGCGGTTGCTGCCTCAAGATTTCCGGTGTGGCCAATCATGTCGCAATTTTGAAAGTTGTGGACAATTAAGGAGTATTTTCCGCTTTCGATCGCGCCCAAGGCATATTCTGTTTCTAAATAAGCAGTCATTTCCGGAACTAAATCGTAGCGTTTGCCCCCTTCAGTGCGCTCTTTGAGCTTTAAATCCTGGGCCAGGTGTCGTTCTTCGCCAGGGAAGGGGTCGTTTCTCCGGCCGGAGAACCAACCTGTAACATGGGCAAACTTTTCCGGGCCAGCCAGGCGTAATTGTTTAAGACTGGCTTTTGAGACTAATTCACCAACAGTATTGGGGATCTCTTTTTCCGGAAAAGCGGTTAAGCAATTTAGGCCAGGATAATACTCGGTCATGGCCACAAAAGTTATTTGACTGATTCTCTTTCTTAAGGCTTGAATGTCCTGGTAAGCGGATTCGCTGATAGGGCTGGTCCCTTTTTTGTAATTAAAAAATTTATGGTCGGTTTCGCAAAAGGCTGTGGTGAGCTGCATCGCCCTGTCCTGCCTAAAATTAAAGAAAACAACAGCGTCTGCCGGCCCCATCCCGGTATAGCCCCCTATAATAGTTGGCCGGATAAACTCATCGGTTTCCCCGCGTTTATAAGATCCCTCTATCGCTTCGCGAGCGGATAAAGCTTTATACTCGCCCTGGCCAGTGACCAAAGCTTTCATGGCAATCAAGGTCTTGTCCCAAGAAGTATCGCGGTCCATGGCAATTTCTCGTCCCATCACTGTAGAAATATTAACCCTAGTCCCCAGTCCCAAGTCCCTTATCTTATCTTCCAACATTTGTAAATAGACTTCGCCAGCGGCTTTGGGATTAGTATCACGACCATCAGTTAATAAATGGAGGTGGATGACCTTGACCTGCTCTTTTTTGGCCATTTCAAGCAAAGCAAAAAGGTGTTTAATGCTGGCGTGGACAGTGCCGCCGTGGCCTTGGAGCAAGCCTACTAAATGGAGAGCAGGTTTGAGTGGGGTGATTGCGGCTTTAAGCGCATCATTATTAAAAAAGCTCCCATCCTCAATCGCCACATTGATTCGTTCAATTGATTGGTAAACAATCCTGCCTGCTCCCATGTTTAAATGGTTAACTTCAGAATTTCCCATTGTCCCAGCAGGCAAACCAACAGCTAAGCCAGAACATTCAAGCTTGGCAAAGGGGTGAGTCTTGATCAAGTCAGCAATGTATGGGGCGCGGCCTTGTTTTATAGCTTGGTAGATAGCGTTGCTTTCATCATTTTTGCCAATGGCAAAACCATCAAGGATGCAGAGATAAACAGGCGTACATTGCATAACTCTTATTATAGTATAAATGAATTGGTTTGACAAAGCCTTGTCTTTTAGCTAAAATAGAAGACAAAATGAGAGGATTATTATTACTTATTCAGTTTTTGTCTGCCCTGGTTTTAATTGTGGCTGTTTTACTTCATTCAGCCAAGGGTGAGGGACTAGGTGGGATTGGAGGCTCGGCAAAATTATTTGGCAGTCCTAAGGGGATGGAAAAGGGGCTTGATACCATTACTTGGGGTTGTACCATTGTTTTTTTGTCAGTTTCTGTTCTTTTGGCGCTTCTTAAATTTTAGGAGGGGTTGTTATGTCGCTGTCCCTTTTGTTTAGTTCAATCCAGCTTTCATTGGCTAGTATTTGGCCTGTGACACTCAATCTCTTATTAACCCTCTTGCTCTTGTTTCTGGGCTTGTTAATTGCTAAACGGCTTGGTCAAATCACTGCTTTTGTCTTAAATCTTGTCCAACTTAACAAATTAGCTGCTTGGCTTAATTTCTCGAACACGCTGGAACGTGCTGGGGTTAAGAAAACCCTGGCAGAACTTTTAGGTGATCTAGTTGCCTGGTCCCTCAACCTGGTTGTCATTACAGCAATTATGCGCTTTTATGGCCTTGATATTGAGCCAGCCTTGCAGAGGTTGTTTGTTCATCTGGGGGTAGTGCTTGTCGCTGCCTTGATCCTTGGCTTAGGACTTTTTTTGGCCATGGTTATTTCGGTTATTGTCAAAGTAGTCATTGCTAATTTAGGCCTTGAAGGCGCGCAACCAGTTTCTAAAACAATTTATTATATTATTATTGTTTTCGCTTTTTTGGCTGCTTTGTCAGAATTAGGCTTTGACCTAAATAATCTTGCCCCTCATTTGGGTATAATCATTGGCTTCCCAGCTTTGGCGGCCGCGATTGCTTTTGGCCTTGGGTGCAAGGACATGGCTGCTGATTTCTTCCACAACTTTTTCAAAGGCAGATAAAAACTATAATTTGACATTCTTTTGTTGCACCCCTTAAATTTTTGTGTTACATTACTGTTACCTTTGATAAAAAGGAGGTGAAATAAATGAAAAAGGTTTTATTCTTTTTGCTTTGTGCAATTATACTTACCTCTGCTGTTTGGGCTGCCCCTGCTAAAAATGTTGTAGCTAAGGAAAGCGCTGTCTATACTGACACTAGCAATGTAGGCAAATTTTATATTGGTGACTGGTCAGGTTGGGGAGTGTTAGGCTATAACATCAATCGTGATTTTAGCGCTGCCCTAGGTACATATTATGTCAGCACTGGAAGTGTCTATGGCTTGTTGCTAAAGGGTGATTATAACTTGGCCAAGGTTGGCAAAATTCAACCCTCGGTTGGTTTGTCATATAACACCTCTAGTACTGGGGCTTCAGGAACAATTACGTTAAATTATGGCGTAAGAACTCCGATAGCTGAAGCGCTGGAAGTGGGATTTGATATTTTCTTCTTGTCTTATACTGGTACAGGTGGCTCAAATTCAACCACGATCCTTCCTGGAGCAGTTTTTAAAGGCCAATTGGGCTTATAAATTTTTTAAAAGCAATTGACCCTCATTATTATTCTAATGAGGGTCAATTCATTTTAGGTCCCGGGTCAAGTTCTACTATCCTCAAATTGCGGCCCCTTTTCTGGTATGCTAGAATTAATCAATGGTTAATAGTATTTTTCTCTTTACCGCGGCAGTGATCGTTTGCTTTTTGATTACCTGGCCTGTGTTATGGGTAATGAGATTTTTTCATGCCTTTCAAGCCATTAGAAAAGAGGGACCAGCAAGTCATCAAGCCAAGGCTGGCACCCCAACAATGGGCGGGTTAGGTTTTGTGGCCACTATCATAATCTTTGGCTTAATCTTTACTGACTTTGACTTAAACCAAGAATTTCTGGTACTGCTGTTGTTAATTATGGCTTTTGCGTTGATTGGTTTTATTGATGACTTGATAAAGATTGTTAGGCACCAAAACCTAGGCTTAACCTTTGGGCAAAAGTTGGGCGCCCAAATTGTGGCGGCTGCTATTTTTAGTCTGGTGCTAATAATTGGTTTTGGCCGGGTTAGCTTTGGTCAGCCTGTTTTATCTTTTGTCTGCTCAGTTTTTATTATAGTCGGTTCTGCCAATGCCACCAATTTAACAGATGGTCTTAATGGGTTACTGGCTGGGACAGCCTTAATCGCTTTTCTTTTTTTAGGAATTTTATCTGCCAGGGCCCAAAGTACTGACGCAGCTACCCTTTGTTTTGTGGGGGCAGGGGCAGTGGCGGCTTTTCTCTACTTTAACTTTCCTCAAGCAAAATTATTTATGGGCGATATCGGCGCGTTAGCCATCGGGGCAGCCCTAGCCGGAATTGCGATCATCATTAGACAAGAATTACTTTTGGCCTTGATTGGCGGAGTTTTTGTGCTTGAGGCTCTTTCTGTTATTATTCAAGTAACCTCATTTAAGTTGTTTAAGCAACGGGTGTTTAAAATGACACCGTTGCACCATCATTTTGAGCTGCTAGGTTTTTCAGAAATTCAAATCGTTATCTCTGCCTGGCTGCTGGCTGCTCTTTTTGGCCTAGTCAGCTTACTAGTTTGTTAATGAACAACTTAGCAGACAAAAACATCCTGATCTTTGGCTTGGCTCGGAGCGGCTTGGCTGCTGCCAAGAAATTAGCTTTGCTTGGCGCGAGGGTGACGATTACAGACATTAAAAAAGACAGTGATGTTGAACCAGAAACTATTCGTCACCTAAAAGATTTGGGTGTGAGGTGTGAGCTGGGAGGGCACCCTGAAAGCCTTTTGCAAGGTGTTGATTTGATCGTTGTCAGTCCGGGAATATATTTAGATCTGCCTATTTTGCAAAAAGCCACCGCCCCAATTATTTCAGAAATTGAGCTCGCCTTCCAAATCTTAAAAAAACCGATTATTGCAGTCACAGGAACCAATGGCAAAACCACCACCACTACTTTAATTGGCGAACTTTTGCGTGCTGGCGGCAATAAAGTCGCGGTGGCCGGCAACATTGGCAACCCACTGGTCGAGGTTGATGACACTAACCTTGATTATGTTGTGGCTGAGATTAGCAGCTATCAATTGGAAACCACCAAGAAGTTTAAACCATTTATTTCAGTTGTTTTAAACATCCAACCAGATCATTTAGAGCGGCATAAGACCATGGCAGAGTATATTAAGCAAAAGGCCAAGGTCTTTGCCCAGCAAACAAGTGATGATTATCTGGTCTACAACTTAGACGATCCGCAGGTTGAAAAGATGGTTAAGGCTGCCAAGGCCAAACCAGTTCCGTTTAGTAAGGACAAAAAAGGTATCGTCACCCTTGATCCGGCCGGGATCAAAATTCCTGGCCGTCATAACCTGGAAAATGCTTTAGCCGCTGCAAGCGTAGCTAAATTGTGCAATGTAGATGAAAAAATTATCGCTAAAGTATTAAAGGCTTTTCCTGGGGTTGAGCACAGAATAGAATTTGTGCGGGCGATTAACGGTGTTAAGTTTTATAATGATTCCAAGGCAACTAATCCTGATTCAACCCTGGTTGCAATTGAGACTTTTATTGGCAAGAGAATTGTCCTAATATTAGGCGGCAAAGATAAGGGTGTTAGCCTTGAGCAGTTAGTCAAAGCAGTCAAAAAAAATGTGGCTGAAGTTATTTTGATTGGCCAAGCAACCAAGAGGTTTAAACAAGTCTTGGCAGCAAAGGGTTTTAAGGCGATTCTTCTGGCCAAAACTATGCCTGACGCAGTTAAAAAATCACTTGAGCTGGCGCGCCAGGGTGATGTGGTCTTATTGTCACCAGCCTGCGCGAGTTTTGACATGTTTAGTAATTTTGAAGAAAGGGGCCGGCTTTTTAAGCAAACGGTATTACAATATGCGTCAACCAAAAACTGATTATATTTTCCTTTTTTCTATTTTTGCTTTAATCACTATTGGCACAATTATGGTCTTTTCAGCCAGCCCAACAATGGGCCTTAAGGTTGGGGATACATATTTTTTCATAAAACGTCACCTTTTTTATCTTTTGCTTGGCTTGTGCGGCTTATATTTTGCCCTTCGCTGCGATCTTGAGCTCTTAAGAAAGTGGGCGTTTGCTATTTACGCTTTTTCTATGATCTTATTATTGCTTTTGTTCGTGCCCGGGGTTGGCAGGCAGGTCTTAGGCGCTACCAGGTGGATCAATTTGGGGTTGATTTCCTTCCAGCCATCAGAATTGATCAAGTTTTCAATGATTGTTATTTTGGCCCGTTTACTGTCTGATTTGGGAGAGGGGATAGTCGACTTTTTGCATGGGCTATTGCCCATCCTAGTCTTGATTGGATTGACAGCCATAATTGTTATTTTACAACCTGACCTGGGCACAGCCATTGCCATTGTTTTGATCTCTGTCATCTTGTTGTTTGTGGCTGGGATCAGGCTGGCCCACCTTGGTTTTTTACTTGGCTCTGGCTTGCTAGCAGTCATTGCTCTATCACTGACTAGCCCTTACAGGCTCCGCCGGCTGACCGCGTTCCTTGATCCTTGGAAAGATCCGCAAGGCTCAGGCTTTCAGATTATCCAGTCACTTTTAGCTGTTGGTTCTGGGGGCTGGCATGGCTTGGGCCTAGGGGCCTCCAGGCAAAAGTATTTTTATCTGCCCCAACAATTCACTGATTTCATTTTTGCCATACTAGGCGAAGAATTAGGCTTTATTGGCGGGGTGGTAGTCATTATCTTGTTCATTATTTTTATTGTTAGGGGCCTTAAGATCGCACTCTCGCAACACAACCATTTTTGCTCGCTTTTAGCCACCGGCATTGTGTCTTGGCTGGCCTTGCAAACACTGATGAATATTATGGTGGTAATTGGGCTTTTGCCAACAACCGGGATACCGCTGCCTTTTATAAGTTATGGCGGGACATCAACCATTGTTAATCTGTTCGCCGTGGGGATATTGATCAACATTTCTCTTTGGCCAGGTAAGGAAAGCAAGGCCAAGGCCAAATGAAAACAGCAATTGTGGCTGGCGGCACTGGCGGCCATATTTATCCAGGGATTGCAATTGCCCAAGAGCTAACTCGTCGTGGCAAAAATGGCGCGATCTTATTTATTGGTGGCTGGGAAGGGCTGGAAAAAATTCTAGTGCCTAAGGCCGGGTTTGTGATCAAGTTAATCTGGGCTAGGGCTATGCTACGTAAATTATCATACCAAGCGCTTTCCGCGCCATTTGTTTCTTTGGTTGGTTTTTTTCAATCGATCTTTTTGCTGTTGATGGAAAAACCGGATATCCTGATCGCAACTGGCGGCTACGTTAGCCTGCCAGTCTGTTTGGCGGCCAAATTGTTACGGGTGCCGATTATTCTTTTAGAACAAAATGTCTTGCCTGGTTTCGTCACCCGCTTATGTGCTAGGTTAGCCACCAAAATTTTTCTCGCCTTTGAAGAGAGCCAGAAATATCTGGTTGGGGAAGTGGTCGGCAATCCCGTCAGGCGAGCAATTATTGAGCTAAAGAAACAGCCCCATGAGCCAACAGTCTTGGTCATTGGCGGCAGTCAAGGGGCTAGGACCATTAACCAGTCAGTTATAAGCTCTATTGATAAGATCCCTCAAGCAATTAAAGTTATTCACGTCATTGGCCAGCGCGATTATTCCCCTGGGCACCAAAAAGAAAATTATTTGCCCCTGGCTTACGTTGATAATATGGCCGAGCTCTTAGCAAAAGTTGACTTGGTGGTTAGCCGTTCCGGCGCAACAGCCTTGGCCGAGTTTTTAGTGGTTGGCCTGCCAATGGTCTTAATCCCTTTCCCTTATGCTGCTGGCAATCATCAGTGGCAAAACGCCCAAGTTTTAGCCAAAGCTGGCTGTGCCAAGGTTATCGCAAACCAGGACTTTACCCCACAAGTATTTATTAAGTTGCTGACTGATTTTGACAGCCAACAATATGCTAAAATGAGCACAGCGTGTCAGCTGTTGGCTCGGCCTCTAGCGGCAGAAAGGATTGTTGATTTCATTTATGACTACGTTTAATATGGAGAGGATCAAAAAAGTCCACCTCTTGGGTATTGGAGGCTGTGGTATGTCTGGCCTAGCCACGATCCTTCACCAGATGGGCTACCAGGTCTCTGGCACTGATAGCCGGGAAGGGCCAAACACTATTCGTTTGAGGGACTTAGGGGTCAAGGTCTTTATTGGCCATGAGGCAGAGCATGTTCGCGGGACAGATTTAATTGTATACAGCTCTGCAGTTTCTCCGCGCAACAATGAGCGCCGGGAAGGCAAGGCCAAAGAAATCCCGATCATTAAAAGGGCAGAAATGCTTGACTGGATCCTTGAGCAAAACAAGACCAAGATCGCCGTGGCCGGCACCCACGGTAAAACCACCACCACCGCGATGCTGGCCAAGGTTTTTGATTGTTGCCAGCTCAATCCGACTTTTTTAATTGGCTGTGATATGGATTATGTTGAGGGCAATGCCAGGCTGGGCAGCGGCCGCTTTGCCATAGCCGAGGCTGATGAATCAGACAGCTCTTTTCTGTTTTATTCACCCACAGTTGCGGTCATTACCAATATTGAGCCTGACCATATGGAGCAGTTTGGTTCCATTAAAGTGCTGCAGGAAACTTTTGAAAAATTTGGTCAAAGGGTTGACGCGACCGGCTTTATTGTGTTGGATGGAACCAACCAGAACAATCAACAATTAATGGCCAAAATCGATCGTCGCTTTATTACCTACGGCCTTGAGGGGGATGTTCAATATACCGCGAAAAATCGCCACTTTGACCAATTTAATTCCTCTTTTAATTTGTTAAGGTCTGGCGAAGATTTAGGATCGGTCCATTTGTCTGTTCCAGGCTGGCAAAATGTCTTAAACAGCCTGCCTGTCTTTGCCATTGGCTTTGAGTTTGGCCTTGATTTTGTTTCTATTGCCTCGGCCTTGCAGACCTTTGTCGGCGCGCGCCGCCGTTTTCAAACAATCGGCGAGGTCAGCAATATTCTAGTTATAGATGATTACGCACACCATCCAACTGAAATTAAAGCAACGCTTTCGACGGCAAAACTTGGTTGGAAAGAGCGCCGGATCATCTGTATTTTCCAACCCCACCGGTTTACCAGGACAGCCTTGCTCCAAAAAGAATTTGGCGCAGCTTTTACTGATGCTGATAAAGTGATAATCACTGATATTTACGCTGCCTCGGAAAAACCAATCCCAGGGATTTCCGGCAAGACTATTGTGGATAACATTAAGGATAAGCAGGTTGAATATATTCCACGCAAGGAACTGATCAATGACTATCTCCTCTCAATGGCCCAAGAAGGTGATATTATTTTAACTTTAGGGGCTGGGGATATTTACACAGTTGGCAAAGAGCTGGTAACAAGGCTCAGAATGAGGCAAGATGGAAATAAAACAGGGTGAACCGCTAAAAAACCACACTTCGATTAGAATCGGCGGGCCGGCCAAGTTTTTCTGCGCGCCGAAAAACATTGCCGAGCTAAATGAAGCGCTCGCTTTTGAAGGTAAAAAAATAATCATTGGCCGCGGGACTAACCTGCTTTTTGCTGATGAAGGCTATGATGGCTTAGTTATTAAAATTGATGAGTGCTGCACCAGCTTGCAGATTGAAGGCGAAACAGTTGTGGTGGGAGCAGGAGTAAGTCTGAATAAATTGGTTGATACTTTGGCTGAAAAAAACTTAGGCGGGCTCGAATTTCTAGCTGGGATCCCTGGCTCAGTTGGTGGGGCAGTGGTGATGAATGCAGGGGCGTGGGGGAGTGAGATTGGCACTTTTGTTAAGTGGGTAAAAGTTGTTAGTTATGAGGGAGAAGAAAAGGTTCTAAGGCAAGCTGATCTGCATTATAGTTATCGATCTAGTGCTATTGCAGGGGTTGTAGTTGAAGCAAAATTGAAAGTAAAACAAGGCGCGGATCTAAAATTAATTAAAGAGTATCGTTCTAAAAGAAAAGCCAAACATCCTCTTGATTTGCCAAACTGCGGCAGTGTTTTTAAAAATCCCAAGCCGTTAATTGCCGCCAAATTAATTGAAGAGGCCTGTTGTAAGGGCTTACGAGTTGGCGATGCCAAAGTCAGCGAAAAACACGCTAATTTTATTGTGAATTTAGGACAAGCCACTAGCAAGGATGTTCTTAATTTAGTCCAGTTGATCAAGTCGCGGGTAAAAAAAGTTGATCTTGTGCCAGAAGTTAAGGTTGTGTTAGAATAACTTTCATGCTTACTAGAGAAAAAGTTAAAGAGCTTGAAACTGTTGCTAATAAACTCCGCCAGCATATTATCAGGATGACCTGTGCCGCGGCCTCCGGCCATCCCGGCGGTTCACTCTCGGCCGCGGACATTGTGGCAGTGCTTTATTTCCATGTTTTGAAAAAAAATCCAGAGAACCCTGGTTGGGTTGACCGCGACCGCTTTGTCATGAGCAAAGGCCATGCAGCTCCGGTTTTATACGCTGCTTTGGCTGAAGCAGGCTATTTTTCCGCCAAATATTTAAATACCCTGCGCCAAATCGGCAGCTCTTTGCAAGGTCATGTTGATATGTTGTCCCTGCCGGGAATTGAGATGTCAACAGGGTCACTTGGTCAGGGGCTTTCGGCTGCCAATGGGATGGCGCTGGCCGGGAGATTGGACGGTAAAGATTACCATGTTTATTGTTTAATGGGTGATGGGGAATGCCAAGAGGGGCAGGTTTGGGAAGCAGCCATGACCTCCAGCCATTATAAACTCGATCGTTTAATCGCTTTTATTGACAACAACAAGTATCAGATCGACGGCAAAATTGCAGACGTGAAAAACATTGAACCATTGGCTGACAAGTGGAAAGCTTTTGGCTGGAATGTTTTAAAATGCAACGGCCATGATGTGAAGTCTATTGTTGAAGCGATTGAAAAAGCTAAGGGGAGCCGGGGGAAACCGTCTATAATTATTGCCGACACGGTGAAGGGGAAAGGGGTTTCTTTTATGGAAGCCAAACCCCTTGATTACCACGGCAAGGCGCCGACCCCCGATGAAGAAAAGAAAGCGATATGCGAACTTTGCGAAATAAAGGAATTTGAATCATGAAGATGATTGCGACCAGAGATGCTTACGGAAAAACCTTGATTGAACTTGGCAAAGAGAATCCTAATATAGTTGTTCTTGATGCTGATTTAGCTGTCTCCACCAAGACAGCTGACTTTGCCAAAGAATTCCCTGACCGGTTTTTTGACATGGGGATCGCAGAGCAGGATATGATTGGCACAGCCGCGGGTTTGGCTGCCTCTGGTAAAATTGCTTTTGCCTCAACCTTTGCGGTTTTTGGTTCCGGCCGAGCCTGGGATCAGGTTCGGGTCTCTGTTGCTTATACGCGTTTAAACGTGAAAATTGTGGTGACCCATGGCGGAATTACTACCGGCGAAGATGGGGCCTCCCACCAAGCTAACGAGGATATTTCCATTATACGTTCACTCCCCAATATGACAGTGGTGGTCCCTTGTGACGCTCTTGAGACAGAAAAGCTGATCAAGGCGGCTGCTGATTTTTACGGCCCGATGTACATTCGCCTGGGCCGGCCCAAGACACCTGTTATTACCGAAGACAAAAAATATGATTTTAAAATCGGCCAAGGTGAAATTTTCCGTCCTGGCAAAGATGTTACCATTATTGCTTGCGGCCTGATGGTGGCTAAAGCCTTAGAAGCTGCCGAAGAATTGGCCAATGAAAATATCGATGTGCGGGTTGTGAATATGCACACTATTAAACCGATTGATAAAGATCTGATTATTAAGTGTGCTAAAGAGACAGGGGCAATTGTCACAACTGAAGAACACTCAATTATTGGCGGGCTTGGCAGCGCGGTGGCTGAAGTGATTGTGGAAAACGAAGTTGTGCCGATGGGGCGGGTAGGGATGCGGGATACGTTTGGCGAATCCGGCAAGCCTGATGAGCTCTTGGTAAAATATGGCTTGACCACTCAAGAAATTATCAACTCTGTTAAAAATGTTTTAGGGCGCAAAAAATGAGCAGGCCTTCTTGGGACGAATACTTCTTAAAGATTACAGCCGATGTTTCCGAGCGGGCGACTTGTGTGAAGCGCAAAGTCGGCGCGATTATTGTTAAGGACAACCGGATTCTTTCCACAGGTTATAATGGTACGCCAAAAGGCTTTAAGCATTGCGAAGAACTGGGTTGTTTACGCAAAGAGATGGGGATTCCATCGGGACATCGGCATGAGCTTTGTCGAGGGCTGCACGCGGAGCAAAACGCGATTATCCAGGCTGCTGTCCACGGGGTGAAGATTTCCGGCGGCACATTATATTGTAATTACCAGCCCTGTGTTATCTGTGCCAAGATGATGATCAATGCCGGGCTTAAAAAGTTAGTTTACACCGGTGGCTATCCAGACGAGCTGGCTAAGCAGATGCTTGATGAGAGCCAGATACAGGTTGTCCATCACAAAACTTCTTGACCTATAGATTTTAGTCGAATATAATGCCTTCCATGTTAAGCTTCTTATTAGGAGGTCGCAAAATGAAAATCGGCTTTTTAGGACCGGAGGGGACATTTTCCGAAGAGGCGAGCAAGCTTTATTTAAAAAAGATTAAAGGAAAAATAGACCTTATTCCGTTTTCAACTTTTCATGATATCTTATTTGCCGTTGAGTCAGGCAAGGTCCACGAAGGGATTGTGCCGATTGAAAACTCGACCGAAGGGACCATTGGGATTGTCCCTGATATGCTGGTTAAAGATGTTGACCTGATGATTAAACAAGAACTTGTGTTATCGGTTTACCACTATTTAATTGCCCAGCCAGGGATCAAGCTCTCTGACGTGACCGATATTATTTCCCATCCCCAGGTCCTTGACCAGTGCAAAAATTATTTAAGGCAGAAATTTCCTAAGGCTAAACTTCATATGTCATACAGCACCTCTGATGCAGTGCGCCAGGTAGCGACTTCACTTGGTGAAAGGGTGATTGCCCATGGTAAGGTTAAAGGTTCTGTTTTTGCCGCGATTGGCAACAAGGGGACTGCCGAGCTTTATAAACTAAAAATCCTGGCCGCCAAAATTAATGCTAAAGATAATAAGACCAGGTTTGTCGTTCTGGCTAAAAAAGACGCCCAGCGGTCAGGGAAAGATAAGACCTCGATAGTTTTTTCAATTAAGAGCGACCGTCCTGGTGGCCTGCACGATGTCTTAAAGGTTTTTGCCGACCGCGATATTAACCTGACAAAAATTGAGTCTCGCCCGTCAAAGAAGGCTCTAGGCGATTATTATTTTTTTGTGGATATGGAAGGCCATCGCAGCCAGGAGCTGATTGCCCATGCTCTAAAAGAGGTTAAACAAGTGACCTCATTTATGAAATTACTTGGTTCATATCCCAAGGCATGATAAGATAAAGTCATGAGCAAAGATTCGCATTTTATTGAAGGCTTGTTGTTTGGCGGTTTATTGGGTGCTGCCGCGGCCCTACTTTTTGCTCCAGCGACCGGTGACGCTATCCGGGAAAAACTTAAACAAAAATTTAAAGATTTAGAACTTGACGAGGTAATTGATAAATTTATCGAGGCTTTTGACGAGGGGAAAGAAGAGGCCAATCGGGTTGCTGGTGAATTGGAGGATAAATAATAATGTATGAAATTTTAATAAATATCTTAATCTTTTCCGGGATCATTTTGCTGCTGGCTTTAGTTGTCGCTACCGTCCAGGGGATTTTGATCTTGCTAGACGCCAGAAAAATGGTCCATCAAGTTAAAGAAAAACTAATGATCATCACCTCAATTTTTGATGTAGTTTCTCTGCTTGGGCAGTTCGGAGGCAGGCTTAAAAAAAAAGGCTCCAGTAGCAAGTCAAGCTTGATAGCCGCGATAGCCGGGATCAAAAGAGGGCTTAAAGTCTTTTTTGATAAGGAGGAAAAATGCGATGGGTAAAATAACGAAGAGCTTAACGATTGGCGGGATCATCGGGCTTATTATGGGGTTGCTGTTTGCGCCGCGCAAGGGGGAAGAGACTAGAAAAAAGCTTCAGGAATCCATTGAAAAAGGGAAAGCTAAACTTTCTGAAATAAAAGAAGACATAGATAAAGAAAAGGAAGATTAATTGTCCATGCTTAAGCGGCAGATTTGTTTGCTGCTTCAATCAGCCCTTGAGCAGCTAGAGATCAAAGATAATCTTGAGATCAAGGTTGATATCCCGCGCCAAAAAGAGTACGGCGATTATTCGACTAATATTGCCATTGTGGCTGCTAAAAAAGTCGGCCAAAACCCGCGTGAACTGGCAACAAACCTCACTGAGGCCCTGAAAGTCGTCGATACCCAAAAAGTTTTTTCCAAAATTGAGATTGCTGGCCCAGGCTTTATAAACTTTTTCCTCTCTGATAAATATTTGCAAGCCTCACTGCTTGAAGTGGCCAAACAAGTCAATAACTGGGGACAGGTAACAAGCAACCGGCAACAGAAAATTCTTATGGAATACGTTTCTGCCAACCCAACCGGCCCGCTCCACGTTGGCCACGGCCGCTGGGCAGTGATTGGAGATACCATTGCCAGGTTGTTAAAGGCTGCTGGCCATCAAGTCACTACTGAATTTTATGTTAATAATATTGGTAATCAAGTTGAGAAATTAGAAGCTTCTGTCTTAGCTGCCAGAGGAGGAAAAGATGTTCCCGAGGGTGGTTATGGTGGGAGTTATATAAAAGATGTTCAGGGCGGCACTCGCGAAGAGATGCTGAGTTCTATCCTCGATCAGCAGAAAACTATTCTTAAGGCGCTTGGTGTTGAGTTTGATAACTGGTTCATGGAAAGTACGCTGCATGACAAAA
>PEYM01000114.1 GCA_002774365.1 Candidatus Saganbacteria bacterium CG08_land_8_20_14_0_20_45_16
AAAGAGCCATCAGAAACACTATCAACCTTTAGCCATTTTTCTTTATATTGTGCACCAGCACTAGCAAAGAGCCCTGTTATAAATATTTTACTGTTTGTTGTAACATAAGAATTATAGACAGTGGCATTTTCATTCACGTTTGTGGAAGCAATCGTCCCAATCCCGCAAACCACAGAAACTGGATCCCCTAATGTCCCAGCTCCGCCAGCACTTGCGCCCAGCGGGCCATTGATGAACATGGCATAGGGCGACGCATCATTGGCCTCTGCAGACACAGACATTCCCTTTAATTGCTTATTAGCATCAAGAGCCAGGATTTGCCCGGCTATTACTTCAGTACTAGCGCTTAAGCCATCAACAGCATTAGCATTTGTCGCGGTAGCTGCTGTTGTAGCTGTCCCTGAAACAGTGGCATAGTCAGCACTGTCAGCCGAGGTCGCAGAAGCCGCAGAGGTGGCTGTCCCTGAGGTTGTGGCATAGTCAGCACTGTCAGCCGAGGTTGCGGTTGTGGCTGAAGCCGCGCTGGTGGCTGTGCCGCTCACAGTAGCATAATTAGCCGTGGTCGCGGTTTCAGCTGAATCAGCAGTAATGCCTGACGTTGGCAAGACTGCGGCTGCTAGCTTACCACTTGAATTAGTTATCGGAATAATATTGTTGCCGCTAAGTGCTGCCTCGTAAGTTCCAAGCAAACTAGCGCTGGTCGCTGTTGCCGCAGTAGTTGCCGTCCCTGCCACAGTCGCGTACGCGGCAATGGTCGCTGTCCCAGCTAGGGTAGCATAGTCAGCATTAGAAACAGCTAAACTGCTGCTCGGGATCACAGAGCTATCAAGCTTGCCGCTTGTTGTTACTGGAATAAAACTGCCGCTCCCTGTTGTAGCCGCAGAATAACCGCTCAGTTTATAAGCATTAGCCGCGCTCTCAGCTGTGGCCGCAGTCACGGCATAAGCAACCGAGAGTATCTCAAGGCGCGGGGAAAGGATGGTGTCTGAAACACTAACCTCTAGCCAACGCCGGCCAGAGCCGAGTTCAGCGTAACCAACTGGTCCGATCTGGACATTGTACAAACCATTAGAAATTGCCGCGCTGGTGGTGGTGGTAGACAATAGATTCCCAGCCGTGGCCGCATCATAGATCTTAAAGAGCATTGTTTTGGTGCCAGTCACCAAGTCCCCAGAACTATCTTGCAAAACACCCTGATAATTAATGTACTGTGGCACTGCCAGGGCCAACGAGGCAAAAATGATTACTACCACCATTGGAATGAATAACTTTGAGACCATTAATATTTTTTTCATATAACCCCCTTGTTCATCCGTAATTATAAAGCTTGCCCTTTGCTTGTCAAGGCTGACAGAAGTAATGTAGCAGCAACGTGATAATGTCCGGATTGGGCAAAGTGAAAATGTCCGGTTTTGGTTAGCAAGAA
>PEYM01000075.1 GCA_002774365.1 Candidatus Saganbacteria bacterium CG08_land_8_20_14_0_20_45_16
CTCTTAAACATTTTATCTGTTTTTTGAGGAAACTGCTCTTAGATTTTCCTGTCCAGTTTTTTCAGTACATTATAATCGTGAGTCCCACCTCGAATATGTCCGCTTGATGCTGGAAAAAATGTATGATTTAATACAAGTGGGGGTGGCGATCAACTTCTTAAGTGAAGACGTTATCCCGATCAGTAACCAGGAGGATTTAAATTCCGGCCGCTATTTTTTCTTTAAGCCGGAAGAGGTTCTTGGCTGGTGTCGCCAGATCTGCCGGCGCTATATATTGCGACACGATTATCATTTAGGCGACTTTACGGTGTTTTTGTTGAAGTAGTGAGGGCAGAGATTGAGACAATCTCTGCTACGCGTAGCCAAGGAGGTCTCATCCTTGGCACAGGGAGGGATCTATGAATCCGCTTAGGCGATTGGTTCCGGCATTTTTTACCCTTTTGATTATTGCTTCAATTGGCGTGGTTGGCTATATGAATATCGAGGGTTGGTCATTCCTTGATTCAATCTACATGCTGATTATTACTCTTTTTACTGTTGGTTTTCGCGAGGTGCATCCGCTTTCTGACTTGGGAAGGCTCTTAACTATGGGTTTAATTGTTTCCGGGGTTGGCACGGCTGTTTACGCGGTTGGCCAGGCGGGAGAGTTGATTGTTGAAGGGCAATTATTCGGTTATAGGAGGAAAAAACAGATGAAGAAAAAACTGCAGGAGATGAAAGACCATTTTATTATCTGCGGCTACGGCCGGGTAGGGCACGAAGTGCTTGAAGAGCTGACGAGCGCCGGGATAGGTTGTGTGGTTATTGACACCAAGCCGGAATCCGAAGAAGAGCTGGATAAATTAAAAGTGTCATATATTATTGGCGACGCGACTGCTAATGGCAACCTTGAGGTTGCCGGGATTAAAACTGCCAAGGGGCTCGTTACTTGCGCTGACTCTGATATGGAAAATGTTTTTGTGACGCTGTCGGCTCGGGCCAGCAACCCGTCTGTTTTTATTGTGGCTCGCGCCAGTGGCAAAAACGCTGAAAGCAAGCTCAAAATGGCCGGAGCGAATAAAGTGATTTCCCCTTATTTAATTTCCGGCCGCAGGATGGCGGCTTTGGCTTTGCGCCCGGTGGCCAGTGATTTTTTGGACATGGTCATGCGCGGCGAACATTTAGAGTTTTCCCTGCGGGAGATGTTTATTCCGGACACTTCAAAGTTAATAGATAAATCCTTAGCTGACGCAGAGATTAGGCAAAAATCAGGGGCCACGGTCTTAGCGGTCAGAAAACAAGACGGCGGATTTAATTTGCAACCATTGGCTGTGTCAAAAATTGAAAAGGGCGATATTTTGGTAGCGGTTGGGACCCAAGAACAACTTGAACTTTTTGAAAAGATGGTTAAATGATAAATAAGGAGAAGGATTTTAAGATCAAAGTTGTTGAACAAATTGCCAAAGAGATGTCTGTGGCGGCGAGGACTGCGCCCAAAGCTAAAGGGCTTGATTTGCTTGATATTGTTGTGATTGCGGGCGAGGAGATAGAGAAATTATCAGCCGAAATGCTGCGGATAGGTCAAGCACAAGAGCACCCAACCTTTTTGCGCGATGGGCAAAATATCTTAGCGGCTCAAGTGGTTCTTTTGATCGGGACAAAAACTCGGACGATTGGCCTGCGTTATTGTGGTTTTTGTGGGTATGAGAATTGTGCTGCTGCAGAAAAGGCCGGGGCTTTATGCGCCTATAACCCGGGGGATCTAGGGATTGCTATTGGTTCAGCGGTTTCTGTGGCGGCAGACCATCGTCTTGACAGCCGGGTCATGTACACTGCGGGCAAAGCCGCGCTTAGCTTGAATTTGCTGGTCAAAGACGTTAAAGTGGCATATGGGATCCCGCTGTCAGCGACAGGGAAAAATCCGTTTTTTGATCGGTAATAGGAGAATAAAATGTTCAATGATATTAAAGTAATCTTTGATAAAGACCCTGCGGCTCGTAATATTTTCGAGGTTTTTTTGTATCAGGGTCTGTGGGCGATCTGGTTTTATCGCTTCTCTCACCTGCTTTATGTTTTAAGGATCCCTGTCCTGCCGCGCTTGGTTTCGCAAATTGCCAGGCTGTTAACTCAAATCGAAATCCATCCCGGCGCTAAGATCGGCCAACGCTTTTTTATTGACCATGGGGTAGGGGTGGTTATTGGTGAGACAACTGTTATTGGCGATGATGTGATGCTTTATCAGGGGGTAACGCTGGGCGGGACAGGGAAGGAAAAAGGCCGACGCCACCCAACACTTGGGGATAATGTGGTGGTGGGGGCTGGGGCGATTGTTTTAGGAGCGATAGTTATTGGTAATAATTCTAGAATTGGTGCTGGTTCAGTTGTGACCAAGTCGATTCCCCCTGATACGACAGTTGTTGGTAATCCTTGCTGGATAGTCCGCCGCGACGGCCGACGTTTAGATCCGCTTGAGCACGGCTCACTTCCTGACCCAGTTCACAAAGCGATTGATGAACTCAATAGTCGGATTAAGGCGTTGGAAGAAAAGATTAAGTAATTACCAGGTGTCACCTCGACTGAACCAAATATTTTCTGCCGCGTTGTCATTGTTATCACTGCGGATACAAACGCCAATAAGCATATTGATGCTGGCATCACCATAAGTTGGGATAGCTGCGCTGGGCAAGGTTAGTAGGTTACAAGAACCCTCTAGTGAGGTCAGGGTACTGTCCGCGTCCCGGGTTATGATAACTGTTTCAATTGCTCCACCGCCGCTCGAATTATATTCAAAGGTATATCTGCCGCCGATAACTTCACGAGTACTCTCATCCAGCGGCCTGGTCCAGCGGACAGTAATTTCGTTTGAGGTTGCCCTGGTTGGAAAAGTTAAGCCGCTGGTTTGCCACGCGCCACTGCCGTACTTTATGCCAGTCACTTGTGGGATATCAGTAAAAACAAAATTGATCATTTTCATCGACTCTTCACTGGTCCCGTCAGTATAGATGACCTTAAATTTAAGGGCATCACCGGCATTGACGTCTGTTAATGGCTTTAGGCTGCTCAAGTGTACTTCATAAGCATCAGAGCCGCTCCTGTTAACCAAGCTATGATCAGTTGTACCCCAGAGCGAGCCGTCGGCTGCGGTGTTGGTTCCAGCAACAATGGCTGTATCAATCCAAGCTGGTCCAGCTATGACTTTAGCGCTAGAGATAGTCTTGGCTGACGCGCTTCCTTTATTACCAGGTGTAACGCCGACTGCAATGTCAAACTCTTGATAGTTTGTTTTAAAGCTAGTCCGATTATTATAATCAACCTTGAGATTAGTAAAGGCGTAAGGATAAAAGTTCATGGTTGACTTGGCAGAGATAGCTTCCATTGTATAGAGCCCGTCTAATTCATCAACTATTAAGTCGCCATTGTTATCCGCATCGACGATATTGGGCAGACCGTCGTTATCACCATCGACTTTGTTATCATCATAGCCACTGGAGATTTCTGTTTCGCTCCCTTTGCCGAAATTGCCGGCACCTTTGGGAACGAGCGTAGTCCCAGCTTGGACCTCAACGCTGGTAGAGTTGTCAAAATAGCTGGTTGGCGCAGTGGTAGGTGCTGCGCTGTCTTGAGAATCATCATACACAATAGCTCCCAGCTCAATGGCGGCAGAAGCCTCTGGTGTCACGGCCATAATTGCTTTGCCAGCGGATGCGCCAAAAGCAACTGGAGCGGCGAGCTTATTGTTTGAATCCAAGATCTCTAGATAATAACTTTCACCAGATGGCAGGTTAGAAATTGTAAAGGAACCAGAGCTGTCGGTGGCGGCATCGGCAAAATATATTTCGCCAGAGTTTTTGCTGATTGCAACAACGTTATAATCAGGCTCGGCGGCATAAGCCGTTGCCTGGGCTTTTACTCCAGTTGAGCTTATCGCAACACTTGAAGCGATCGTGCCGGTATTAAGGGTGCCAGTGATGCTGACACTCCCTGTGGCGGCGGCGGCCGGCAGGGTGGTGGTAGTGGCAGTGTCTGAGCTAGTGCTACTGCCGCAGCCGATGCTTAAGAAGATCAAGCCGGCGATCAAGATAAAAAAACCAAGATACATAATATTCTTTTTCATTTTTTGCCCCCTCATGGATATTTGATTGTATTTTAACAATTATTTATTTGGAGTCAATCCCTAATTTTTGTTGTATTAATTTGGCGGCAGCATTGCGTGGAGAATCAATAGAATATAGTTTGGGTTAACCTCTATATTGGGCCAACCATTGATTGGACTGTAACTGATAAATTGGCCTACTTCAAATGAAAATTCATGCTTGCCGTTACGTTCTACAGTTAAGAAAGCCCTAACTTCTTTTTGTTTGTCGCATTCTATAATTTTTCCCCGGACTTGGATCTGGCAAGGCAAAAAGACCCTGATGGATAAATCAAAGTGACTATTTTGGGGGACGCCAGAGACATCAACCGTTGCCGTAACTTTATATTTACCCCCAACAATTTTTTCAATCTTTGGCCAATGACTAACTAATTGACAACTAATAATTAGCTTGGCTAAGCGTGGAGGGAGCAGAGAGTTGCTAATTTTAGTAACAGTTGTCATACGACCTCCTTTCAAATGAGAGCTGTGAAAAATTGGCCTCTTCCCCGCGTAGCCGAACCTCTTAGGCTTGGCGTCGCGTCGACAAGCAGGGTTGCCTACGCGAGAAAATTGAGTTTTTCGGAGCTCTCCTAACTATATTTCGTCAAAACCCCAGGAAAATTTCAGGTATTTTGCTATAATAACTATCATGATTAAAATCCACAATACTCTATCTAATAAAAAAGAAGATTTTCTTCCCTTAAATCTTCCTAACGTCAAGATGTATGTTTGCGGTATCACCCCATATGATGAAACTCACTTGGGTCATGGCCGTGCTTACGTTACGTTTGATGTCGTCCGCCGGTGGTTGGTTGAATCAGGTTTTAAAGTGACTTATGTGCAAAATATTACGGATGTTGATGACAAAATTATTGCAAAAGCAGGGGCTGGGTGTCAGGTGTCTGGTATTAGGGAAGTTGCTGAAAAATATATTCAGGCCTATTTTGAGGTGATGGACCAATTAAATGTGCAGCGAGCGGATAAATATCCTAAAGCTACTGAACACATTATCGAAATGATTAAATGGATTGAGAGTTTAGTTGTCGGTGAATTTGCTTATGTTGTAGAGGGTGATGTTTATTTTGAGGTGGCGAAGTTTAAGGATTATGGCAAGCTTTCTAACCGCAAACTTGATGATATGAAGTCAGGGGCAAGGGTTGCGGTTGATGAGCGTAAAAAATCGCCGCTCGATTTTGCTTTGTGGAAAGCAGCTAAAGAAGGCGAGCCATCCTGGGATTCGCCGTGGGGGAAGGGGCGGCCGGCGTGGCATATTGAATGTTCTGTTATGTCGACCAAATATTTGGGTGAGCAGTTTGATATTCATGGCGGGGGTCTTGATTTAGTCTTTCCTCATCATGAGAATGAAATTGCCCAGACCGAAGCCAAAACCCACAAACCTTGGGTAAAATATTGGCTCCACAATGGCTTTGTTAATATTAATAAGCAAAAAATGTCTAAATCCTTGGGTAACTTTTTTACCCTCAAAGATATTTTTAAGAAATTTGATCCGATGGTAGTCAGGTTCTTTTTACTCTCGACTCATTATCGCAGCCCAATTAATTATTCTGACCAGGAACTTGATAATGCCAAAGAAGCGTATGGAAAAATAATGAAGTTTATTGCTGATGTTGATTTTATAATTTCCAAGACCACTGAACATGCCCCAAGTGTTGAGCGTAAGGATATGGCTGAGGATTTTCTCCCTTATGAAGAAAAGTTTAAAGCGCAAATGGATGACGACTTTAACACTGCCGGCGCCATTGCCGCGATTTTTGAGCTGATCCGCTTTTGCCACAAGACGATTGAATCTGGGGATCGGGAAAAAGAGTGTTTGACGCTTATGAAGGAGAAAGTTCTGGGGTTATGTGGGGTGTTGGGGATGAGATTCGATAATTCGAAAATTCAAACATTCGATAGCTGTGAGATTGAAGAACTCATTGCTGATCGGGAAACTGCGCGGAAGAATAAAGATTTTAAGAAGTCGGATGAAATTAGGGATAAGCTTGCAAAACAAGGTATAATAATTGAAGATACTGCGCAAGGAACGAGGTGGACACATGCTTGATTCAAAATTAATCAGGAATAATCCGGAATCAGTTAAAAAAGGCTTAAAAGTGCGCCAGGGAGATAGCTCTTTGGTTGATAAGTTTTTAGCAGTTGATGAGGAGTGGCGCAAGGTTACGATTGAAGTTGAGGAGCTGCAGGCCAAGCGCAACAAGGTCTCTGACGAAATCGCGGAGATGAAAAAAAATAAGCAGGATGCCTCCAGAATTATTACCCAGATGAAAGAGGTCTCAGCCAGGATAAAAGAGTTAACTGACAAACAAAAAGAATCTGAAACAGCGGCTCAAAAGATTGCTCTGGAGATGCCAAATCTGCCGCACCTTTCTGTTCCCGAGGGGATGGATAGCCGCGATAACCGGGAAGTTAGGACTCACGGCAAAAAACCGAGCTTTAAATTTCAACCCAAAGCCCATGATGAGCTCGGTAGAAATTTAGGAATACTTAATTTTGAGCAGGCCGCTAAAATATCTGGCGCCCGTTTTGTGGTCTATCATGGGCTAGGGGCCCAGCTTGAACGGGCGTTGATTAATTTTATGTTAGACCTGCACACGAAAGAGCATGGCTACCAAGAGGTGATGACTCCGGTTTTGGTTAATGCCAAGTCCATGACAGGGACCGGTCAGCTCCCAAAATTTGAAGAAGATCTCTTTGCTACTCGTGATGATAACTTTTATCTTATTCCTACGGCTGAAGTTTCGGTAACTAATCTTCACGCTGATGAGATTTTAGAAGGGGAGAAGCTGCCGGTCAAATACGCGTGCTATTCCCCGTGTTTTCGGCGTGAGGCTGGCTCCTACGGCAAAGATGTTAAAGGGATTATTCGCCAGCATCAGTTTAATAAAGTTGAGCTGGTAAAATTTGTCCAGCCTGATAAATCTTATGATGAGCTGGAGAAATTAACTAAAGACGCGGAATCTGTTTTGCAAAAGTTGGGCTTGGCTTATAGAGTGGTAGAGCTCTCTACAGGAGATTTGGGTTTTTCTTCAGCCAAGACTTATGACATTGAGGTCTGGTTCCCGTCAGAAAACCAGTACCGCGAGATCTCTTCCTGCTCAAATTTTGAGTCATTCCAGGCGAGAAGAGCAGGGATCCGTTTTCGCTCTAACCCAAAAGCTAAGCCAGAATTTATCCACACTTTAAATGGTTCTGGGTTAGCAGTGGGCAGGACATTTGCCGCAATTTTAGAAAATTTTCAGCTTGAAGACGGCTCTGTAGAAATTCCTAAGGTTCTTCAACCATATCTTGGCGGGCAGAAGAAGTTGGAAGCTTAGATATGCCTCTCTACGATTATAAGTGCAAAAAATGCGGTCATATTTTTGAGGTTCAGCAAAAGATGACTGACGAGTTATTGAGGAAATGCCCTAAGTGTGCTGGTTTGATCCACCGCTTAATTTCCGCGGCTGGGATTGTTTTTAAAGGGAACGGGTTTTATGTGACGGATTATAAAAGGGGGGCAGGGACTAGGGACGAGGGACTGGGGAAAATAGAAAAGAAAACAGAAAAAGCCTCTCCTCCAAAGGTGGATCAGCCCTCAGCGGAAAAAGACAAACCTCAAACTTCAAAGCAGTCGAAAACCTCCGATTGATAAGGATTAATTAAGGATTGATCTAAGCGTTGCAAAACAAGCTGTTGTTTTTTCAAGAAGCTCGGCTTTCTTTGCTGGATCGTCTCGGTTGATAAGTTCAATGGTTTGTTTGACCAAATTTTCTGTTTCATTTGAGCAAAGTTCAACTGACCCTAGATTGGCTGCGTATGTCCTCTTTTTTTCAGGGTTTTCAAATTGATTAAGATAGTCAACGAATATGAAAAGAGAAGATAAAATGAAAGTAAACCTTTGTCGGGCCTCTGTATAAGTTTCTGGTGATGCTTCTGCTACCCTACCTGCTTGTTTGATCAGGGGAGCAAGCGCGTAATCGCTTTCCCTTGGTAGATTATGCTGCAAATTCCATTCGGTAAAGAGATCTTCAGATAAATTGGTTAAACCTGTTGGCTTTCTTTTGATTAGATAATAGTCAGAAACCCCTATGGGGATCCTCTCATCCGGGGCAGAATACAGATTAATTGAGAATACAGGCCTTAGCCCGAAACTTCTTGGAGCTAGCCCCTCTGTTGAAAGATGGCTAGACAAATAGAAGCCATTAGCTTGCAGCGGGCCCAAAATGGTTTGAAAGGCGCTCCTGTTGCGGAACAAGACATAGTGTGATGCTGAAGTTAGAAGAACGTCGTAACCCCTGGCAACTGAAAGGGGGAGTTTTTTTGTTGCATCGCCAATTGCATAAATGATGGTTCTTTCTTCTCCTCTAAAACGCAAAACCATTTTGTATTCATTTGCTCCTGGTTTGATTCTTAGCCAAGGTGTTTTTATCTGTAGTTGGTCTTCACAAGTTGCTTCTCTTTGCAGCTTTTGCAAAACTTCCTGTCTGCCATCTTTGATATCAGCAAAAACAATTGTGGGCAGGTTTGTTAACAGTAGTGGTCTCCAGATGTCATTGGCTGGACCAAGATATAGGAGTGTTCCTTTTGAGCCAAGGAGGGCTTTTGCTTGTGGAAAGGGAATCATAAGGATCTGACCTGCTTGGGCCCTGTTTTTTTTTAGGTTAAGTAAGTTTAATTCTCCAACTGGTGTATTGTCTGCTCCTGTTCCCCTTATTTTCATAATATATTATCATCATAAATATGAAAAATTTCAGTTTTGGAAGGAGGTTAAAGAGAGAGGAAGTTCTTCAGCAGTGTTTTGCCTGATTTAGTTAGTATGGACTCTGGATGAAACTGTACCCCCTCAAGCTTAAACTCCTTATGCCGCAGACCCATGATTTCGTTTTTTTCTGTCCAGGCAGAAAGCTCAAAACAATCAGGCAGACTTTTCTTTTCAACGAGCAGCGAATGATAGCGGGTGGCGGTGAAAGGGTTGGCGAGTCCTTTAAAAACCCCTTTGTTATCATGGTGAATCTCTGATGTCTTGCCGTGCATCAAGCGGGCGGCCCTGATGACTTTGCCACCAAAGGCTTCAGCTATAGCTTGATGGCCAAGGCAAACCCCTAATATCGGAAGTTTGCCGGCAAATTGTTTAATCACTTTGATGGAGATCCCTGCGTCTTTTGGCGTCCCTGGGCCAGGGGAGATGACAATTTTGTTTGGTTTGAGCTTTTCAATCTCTTTAATAGAAATCTTGTCATTGCGAAAAACCTGGAGCTCTTCGCCCAGCTCGCCTAAATATTGGACTAAATTATAAGTAAACGAGTCATAATTATCGATCATTAAAATCATGTTATAATAATTATAACATGAAAGCCCATTTGATAACTTATCCTGATCGTGAAGCTTGGAACAACTTTGTGGCTAACTCGCCAGATTCTCCTGTCCTCCAATCTTTTGAATGGGGGGAGTTAAAATCACATTTTGGCTGGCAGCCGCTGCGCTTGGCGATTGAAAACGCTGGCAAGATTGTTGCCGGCATTTCGATCCTCAAAAAGACGATACCTTATATTAAACATACTATTTTTTATGCTCCCCGCGGACCGGTTGTTGATTATCAAAAAAAAGAGCTCCTCCACTTTTTGATGGAGGAAGTTGAAAAAGAGGCGGAAAAACAAAGGGCCACCCTTTTAAAAATTGATCCTGATATTTTAGCAGACGACGAGCCAAACTTGGAGCAATTAAAGCGTGCCGGTTTTCTCAAAGCCTCGCGCCAAATCCAACCCCGCGCCACAATTCTACTTAACTTAGAGCCAAGCCTTGATGAGATTATCGCTAGCTTTGAGGAAAAGACCCGTTATAACATTCGCCTCTCGGCCAAGAAAGGGGTGGTGGTCAAAGAAGACTCCAGCTCTTTAGGGATCGAGGCGTTTTATAAGCTTTATCAAGAGACTTCCATTAGGGACAAATTTTTAATCCACCCGATCAAGTATTACCAAAAAATTAGGGAGATTATGTTTGAGCGGGGGCTGGGCAGTAACTTTATAGCATATTACAAAGATGAACCTATTGCTTCAGTCATTGTTTTTAATTTTGGCAAAAAGCTTTGGTATATGTACGGAGCCTCGTCAATTGCCCACCGCAATGTTATGCCCAACCATCTCTTGCACTGGGAGATTATCAAATGGGCCAAGGCCAAAGGAATTGTTACTTATGATTTATGGGGGATCCCGGTCAATCCCAGGGTAGGGCATCCTTTATTTGGAGTGTATCGTTTTAAAAAAGGCTTTAATGGCCAGGTGGTCAAATATATCGGGGCCTATAACTTTCCTTACAGCTTGCTTTTTTATAATGTTTTTGAGCATGGGGTCGTGTGGTTTAAAAATATCCGTAGCTTATTAACCAGAGGCAAAATTGTTGACTCTTTAGGGGAGTAACTCAATGATCCAGTATGACTCACGTAAGATAGCGCCTGGCGACACTTTTGTTGCTATCCCGGGCCTTAAAGTGGATGGTTACGATTACATCGTGCAGGCCATAGAGCAGGGAGCGGCGGTGATTGTGGCAGAGCGGGAGTCCAAAGTTCCTGTGGGGGTTAAGTTTGAAAAGGTCCCGTCCAGTAGGCAGGCCTTGGCCCACCTGGCTTGTAAGTTTTATGACAACCCTTCACAAAAAGTAAAATTAATTGGCATCACTGGGACAAATGGAAAGACCACCATGGCTTATTTGATCCGCTCAATTTTGGAAACAGCAGGCTATAAAGTTGGGATTATCGGCACGATTGATAATGCCTTGACTACCCCTGAATCCCTTGAACTGCAAGGCTTGCTAGCCAAGATGGTAGAAGAGGGGATCACTCATGTGGTAATGGAGGTCTCGTCCCATGCCTTGGCACAAGATCGGGTTTTTGGTTGTGATTTTGATGTGGCGATTTTTACGAATTTAACCCATGATCACCTGGACTTTCATAAGGATATGACCGGCTACCTCCAAGCCAAGCTCAAGCTTTTCCAAATGCTGGAGGGTGATGATGTGGCGATCATTAATGTTGATGATCCAGCGAGCAAGTATTTCATGGAAGAGACCCGCGCGGAAATCATCACCTATGGTGTAAGTCAAGCCAGGCGGGAACTTCGTTCGGTCAAGCATAATGACTTTGAGGCAGAGGTTTCTGGCATCCTCATCCGGCCGGATCAGATGTCGCTCTCAATCAATTCTTTTGAACTCCAAACATCACTTATTGGCCTGCCCAATGTTTATAATATTTTGGCCGCTTATAATGCCGCGGCCTATCTTTATGTGCTTCCCAAAACAATCATTAAGGGGATTGAAAAATTAAAGAATGTTCCTGGCAGATTTGAATCAATTAGCTGCGGTCAGAACTTTAAGGTGATAGTTGATTTTGCCCATTCTCCAGATGCTTTGCAAAAATTGCTGGAAACCTATCGTCCGCTGACCAAGGGGAAAATTATTTTAGTTTTTGGTTGTCCTGGGGAGCGTGACCGTGAGAAGCGGCCGATTATGGGAGAGATCGCGGAAAGACTTGCTGATACTGTTATTGTGACGACTGATGATCCGCATGGCGAAAATCCGGCTGAGATTATCAAAGGAATTATTGGGCA
Organism: Candidatus Saganbacteria bacterium CG08_land_8_20_14_0_20_45_16; assembly: GCA_002774365.1. GTDB lineage: Bacteria > Margulisbacteria > WOR-1 > O2-12-FULL-45-9 > O2-12-FULL-45-9. The sequence goes on from PEYM01000075.1 coordinate 11,716, forward strand.
GGTCACGAATCACGAATCACGAATCACGAGTTTTGTTGATCGACGCCAAGCTATTACAAAAGCTTTGATCTTAGCTAAGAAGGGGGACACTGTTTTAATTGCTGGCCGGGGTCATGAGACATTTCAGGATCTTAATGGTCAGAAAATCGCGTTTGATGATCGGTCACTGGTGAGAGAACTCTTGGCTAACCGCTGAATTTGTAACGCAGGACCTCAGGGTCAGATTCATCGATCTCAATCATATTATAAGGGAAGAAAACATTAGTATCTGTTTCGCGTATATTAAGATCAGATAGCCGAACTTCTAGGTGAACATCAGCTGGGATTACCCGAAGCTCGCTCTTTTTGCCGCCAGACATTGGTTGGGCCCAGTTTTCTAAAATCCGGCTGATAATCTCTCTTTTGCCAGAAAACTCTTCGCCAAATTCAGTTAAAATTGCTAATAATGGTTTGCCTAAGCGGGCTTCCTTTAAAAGATTGATACAACCAAGCATGCCCAGATGTTGAGTTAAATACTTGCCTTCTTCTTTTTCAACTGAGCCAATGTTGAGCAAAAGTACGCCACAGTCTTTGTATTCCCTGCCCAGGCCGATCTTATAATGAGTATCGCCGGTAATGCCAATCTTTAAATTGTCACTATTTTTAGGGTCTGGGAAAGTTGTGTGAAGGACCAGACCAACTGCTGATTCTTGACTGGTCCAGCATTCAGTGTGAAAAGCTGGTTTGACTGAAATTGTGAAACCATGCTTTTCCAGCAAGGACTGCCCTTCAATTTCTGTGATTTCCGAGCCTGGGATGAGTAGCTTGAAATTTATCTCTCGATTGCCAAAAAGGTCAGTGGCCGAGAGGAGCCCGTGAAATTTGAGCAAGGTGCCTGCCGAACCAAAAATATCAAGGACCTTGGTCTTATGTTGCTCATTGTAATCATTATATTTAGCTAACAAGGAAAGTATTCCTTCGACAGACTCAGTGTGATCGTCATGGTCGTGGGTGATGATTATCGCGTCAATGTCTGCAATGCCAAGGCCGATGTCCCTAAAGATATCAAAAAAATCATAACCAGGGTCAATGGCAATCCCCTTGGTGTGGCCAGAGCTATTTTTCAAGGTTAAAAAATAGCCGCCGCCTTGTGAAATACCCCTTGAATACAACGGGCTGGCGGAATTCCATTTGTGGATAGTGCGCAGTTGGTTTGGCCCCATTATGTGATCAAGGTTCCTAGGGATATTGATGTCCTTGACTAATTTGTCGTGATTTCTATGAATAATATCGCGGGTCGGGAAAAGGGTCTCTTCCATATAAGCAATGGCCCGGGCAGAAGGCCCGCTAAAAGTTTTGCTTTGTAAATCGTTTTGCCTGGAGAGCTTAAAGTCTTTATAAGCGTCTTGAAAGCGGCCCTGCAAAAAATGGGTGATCCCCCGATAGTAAGCGGCTTGGCCAGTATCACCATGGCATTTTTGGGTCTTATGGTAGAGATGATCATAGATTTGTTCTGCTTCTTGATAAAGGTTATCATCAATACAACTCTGACCCAGAATTTGCCAGGGTTCCAGGTTTTCTAAGGGAAGTTTTTCTAAGATCTTGATCAGGTCTTTGAGGTTTTTTTCAAGCCAGTCCTTGCGTTGAACATATCTTAAGCGCCTGATATTTCTCCAGGTGTGAGGGTCTGTTAGCTCAAGACTGTCACCATACATTATTAAAGCTTCCAGGTTCCACCAATGAGCTGGGTTCTATTAAAAGAGCCGCCCAAAATAGTGTAATCAACGATGAGCTGACCAAGGCCAAAACTGATACCGGCTGTTTTGCTGCCATCGTAAAGGCCGGCCCTTAGAGCAACCCCATAAATTGGTTTTATTTCAACCCCATAGTGCATGGTTGGGGTTTGACTGTTTTGGCCAAAGATATTATGGACGTCAGCTGAGAGCAGGATTGGCTGCATGGGTTTAATTGCTACACCGCCATTGACTGTCATTTCATAGCGGGTGATGGTATTGTTGCTGAATTTAATATCTGTTGTCAGCAGCTCCTTGGCTGCCAAGCCAAAGAAAAGCTTGTCAGAAATTCTAAGTAGCCCGCCCAGGTCTAAGCCTGCGCCCAAGCCCCTGATATCTGTACTAGAAATTCTTAAATCATAAACATTAAGGTTGGCCCCCAAGGCCACGATCTCGCCCCAGCCAGAGGCTAGAGAAAAGGCGTACCAATTAGTGTCTTGATCAACTGCCGGAGTTGAATTTTTATCAGACATGATGGTTATACCGCCGGCAAATTGGGCTTTGCCATCGGGGGTAAGTTCTTTTTCTTTATAATCATAACGATTGTCCCAATAAGTGGGGCGAAAGTAATGAGGCTGGTACCAAGCTGGGGCATAATAGTAGTGACGGGTTTGCAACTTGGCTTCTTGGATCGCGACTTGGGCCAGGCTTTCTGTGATGTGAATAGTTCCTTTGGCCATGGCTTTAGCTGCTGTTTTTAAGGCTTGAGTTTTAGAGATTGGGTTGCGCTCGAGCTCTTGGCCAGCCGCGCGATCTTGTTCGTCTTTGGCTTTAGCCTGATCAGCCATTGACTCATCTTTTTTGGTTTTTTCTCCTTCTCTGCCCCAATTTTTTTTAACAATGCCTTGGTTAGCTAAATACTTGGCCCCGTCGTAAGCAAACATTGAAGCTAGTCCAACCCCAGCTATCCAGGCAAACGGGTTCAGGCCAATCTCAAAGCAGGCTTTGAGGGCATAAGCATTATCACCGATTTGTTGGTTGCGATTATTTAACTGATAGCTGGCAGCCAAGTCAATCCCAGGATTGATTGCTAGACCAGCTGGATTATAATAAGCGGCAAAGGCGTCGTCAGCGACTGCGGTAAAAGCACCGCCCATGCTTAAGGCTCGAGGCGCATAGATAGCCAGGGCGCTGTGAGCAAAAAAGCAAAGTATAATTATAACAGCAATATTTTTTTTCATCTTACCTGCCTCCCTGTTTTTTAAAGAATTTTAGCAAAAACGCCTTGTCAATACAAGTTGCGAATGATAAAATCAGCACAGGTTTGTTAGTTAAATTATTGGAGGCAATAAAAAATGTCAACGTATAAAATTTATGAACGTGCCAGGGATTTGCTGGTGAATCCTCGTGGCACTTGGAAAGTGATCAGGGCTGAATCAGTTACTATTAAAGAACTTTTTATCAACTATGCCACTCCCTTGGCCTTGATCCCAGCAGTGGCCAACTTGATTGGCATGACAATTGTTGGGATCAGAATGCCTCTAGGCGATTTGGTCAGAGCTCCGTTTTTGCCTTCTTTAGTTGGGGGGATAGTTGGCTACATCCTTAATTTACTGGGAGTTTTAGTTGGAGGGTGGGTGGTTTTTAAATTAGCGCCTTTGTTTGAGTCAAAAACCGATTTTACTACTGCTGTTAAATTAGTGCTTTATTCAGTTACTCCAATCTGGTTAGTGGGTATTTTTTCAGTTATGCCAGGCTTAAGTGTTTTAGCCATTTTGGGGTTGTATGCCATTTACTTACTGGCAGTAGGGATGCCAATTGTTTTATTAACTCCGGGCAATAAGGTGTTCTTGTTTTTGCTTTCGACTATTGTAATTGGCTTGCTGATTAACATTGTTTTAACTATGGTAATCGTCGGCTCGATTTATGGGCCAATGTATATGCGGATGATGGCACTCTAGAAGTGATTGTCCTTGACGAAAAATCAACCTTTAGTCAATAACTTTATTTAGTGGATATTCCACAATACCCCGAGCCCCTGATTTTTTCAGTTTAGGGATCAGGTCCCTGACCAGCTTTTCATCGACCACAGTGTCGACATCAACCCAAGCAGAATTAGACAGCTCAGCAATGGTAGGCGTTTGCATGGCAGGCAGGAGGTTTAAAATGTGCCTGACCCTGGTCTTGATAACATTCATTTTTAAACCGACCTTGGTCTCGGCCACGAGCGCGCCTTTAAGGAGTAAAATAATATTTTTTAGTTTTTCGTTTTTGAATGGATCTTGCTGGCATTCTTGATTAGCAATAACCACAGTATTGGATTCTAACACTGTTTCAATTATCTTAAGCTTGTTGGCTTTCAGTGATGAGCCTGTTTCTGTTAGCTCGACAATAGCGTCAGCCAGCTCTGGCGGCTTAGCCTCAGTGGCCCCCCAAGAAAACTCAACCTTGGCATTTACTTTGTTAGTCTTTAAATATTTTTTGGTTACATTAACCAGTTCTGTGGCAATCCTTTTGCCTTTGAGGTCCTTAACACTTTTAATCTTGGAGCTTTCTAGTGCAGCCAAAACCCAGCGAACTTTGCGCAAGCCTTGCTTGGCGTAAACCAGGTCAGCTACTTTTCTTATTTTACAGCCAGACTCTAAGACCCAATCGCTGCCAGTTATACCACAATCCAAAACACCACTTTCAACATAACGGGCCATTTCTTGGGCCCTGATCAAAACAATTTCAAGCTCAGGATCATCAACTACTGGATAATAGGACCGGGCCGAAACCTTAATGTTCCAACCAGCTTTTTTTAATAGCTCAAAAGTCGAGTCTTGCAGACTCCCTTTAGGCAGGCCAATTTTCAGCTTTGTTGACATGATTTTCTCTCCTTGTTGGTAAGTTTGTCGCATTTTAACATCAGGGGATATTTCTGGCAAGGGCTATTTTTAGGGCTTTGGTTCGTTTCTTTCATCAACTAAGACGATTTTTGGCTTTACTTGTAGGGCTTCTTTTTGGTCCACCAGGCCATAGCTAATAATTATAACTTTATCACCTTTTTTCCCTAGCTTAGCAGCTGGGCCGCGCAGGGAAATTTCACCTTTTTGTCCCTCAATAACATACGTTTCAAAGCGCTGCGAGTTGTTGAAGTTTAAGACCTGGACCTTTTCGTGTGGGACTAACCCTGCAGCTTGCATAAGCTCTTTGTCTATCCCGATACTGCCCTCGTAATAAAGCAACAGATCCGTGACAGTGGCCAGGTGGATTTTTGACTTCATTATTTGGATGAACATAATGGAAATTATAGCTTAAATAAATATATTTTTCAAATTGGCTGCTGTATAATAGACTTATGCGCTATATATTAGTTTTGGCTTTGATCTTCACTTTGAGCAGCGCCCCGGTATTAGCGAGCACGCTTGAGGCAAGCTCTGCGCCAAATTATTGGCAAGAGTTTGACATTACCTTATTTCAGACTTTTCCTTTTGCTTTTTTCTGGAGCCATTTTTTGGAGCGACAGTTTGCGAGCAATTTCTTGCCTAATACCGAACCTCACTGGAACGCCATTTATACTTTGGCTACAGTTATTTCTATTTTTAATGCTGGTTTGCATGCTGCCCAGGTTGTGGATAAGGAAAAGTCTAAGATGGACTCAGAAAAATCCACCTTGTGATATAATAAGATTTGTTTTTATGAAAACTTTTGCTAAGGGGATACATCCCTCATATTGTAAAAATGAAACGAAGGGGCTTAGGATTGTTGAGGCCATTGCTCCTTTGAAAGTCATTATTCTACTCCACCAAAATTTGGGGGCTTCGTGCGAGCCGCTAGTTAAGGTTGGGGACGATGTTGCTCTCGGCCAAAAGATTGGCGAAACCTCAAAATTTGTTTCTGCCCCTGTTCATGCTTCGATTGCTGGTAAGGTTACCAAAATTGAAAAACTGCCGCACCCGTGCGGCACAAATGTACTATCAATTGTGATTGAGGGGAGTGGGGACGATAGTCGAAAATTAGAAAATTCGATATTCGAAAGTCGAGGGATTGAAAATATCAGTCATCTTGAAATTCGAGCCGCAGTAAAAGAGGCGGGGATTGTGGGGCTTGGGGGAGCGGTTTTTCCTGCTTACGTAAAACTTTCGCCGCCTAAAGACAAGAAAATAGATACTATTTTAGTTAATGGTTGTGAGTGCGAGCCTTATATTACTGCTGACCACCGGATTATGTTGGAGCGGGCAGAAGATGTTGTTAAAGGGGCTAAGTTAGTTGCTAAAGCTTGCAATGCTGGCCGGATAATCTTTGGGGTTGAAGCTAACAAGAAAGATGCAATTAAAGTCCTGCGTGAGGTTGTTCGCCATAAGCCTGAAGAGGGAATTTATGATGGGCTGGAAGTAGTGGAGCTTGCGACCAAATATCCCCAGGGTGGCGAAAAAATGCTGATCAAAGCAGTACTTGACCGCGCTGTCCCTTCTGGTGGCCTCCCACTTGATGTTGGGGTCGTAGTTGCTAATGTTGGGAGCTGCGTTGCCATTGCTGAAGCGGTTTTTATGGGTTTGCCCTTAATTAAAAGGGTTGTCACTGTGACTGGCTCAGGAATTTGCGAGCCCAAGAACCTATTGGTTAGAATTGGGACGACTTTTAAAGATATTATTGAGCAGTGCGGGGGCTTAACCGCTGATGCTTATAAGGTTATTATGGGTGGACCAATGATGGGGGTGGCTCAATATACCTTGGATGTGCCGGTGGTTAAGGCAACCAGTTGTATTTTGGTGTTAGCCAAGAAAGACGTTGAAGAAGAAAAAATTTATCCTTGTATCAAATGTGGCCGGTGCGTGCGCAATTGCCCGATGAATTTGGTCCCAACCAGATTAGCTGCTTATGCTAATTCCGGTAAATTTAGTGACTTTGATGAATGGGGTGGCCAGGATTGTATGGAGTGTGGTTGCTGTGTTTATGTTTGTCCGGCCAAGATCCCAATTGTTCAATTAGTTAAACTGGGAAAATTGAAATTGAGGCAGATGAAATGAATTTTTTACTCTCGCCAGCCCCGCATATCAGGGACAATAAATCAGTGACAATTATAATGTGTGTTGTCATGCTGGCTTTGCTTCCAGCCACGTTGGGGGGAGTATATTTCTTTGGTTGGTCAGCAGCTATCCTTGTTTTGTTATCAGTTATTTCTGCGGTGGCGACCGAACTGGTGATGAATAAAATGATGAAGCGTGAAGTTAGTATTATGGATGGGAGCGCGGCGTTAACCGGTTTGCTTTTAGCGCTTTGCGTTTCTCCCTCGTTGCCGTACTACCAGGTTGTTTTTGGTGCGATCTTTGCCATTATTATTGGTAAACAGCTTTTTGGGGGCCTTGGTTTTAATGTCTTTAACCCGGCCTTAGTTGGCCGCGCTTTTCTTGCCGCGGCTTTTCCTGTTCACATGACTACCTGGGCCAATGCTTTTGCCTATCGCGGACTAGACGCTGTGACCCAAGCAACCCCCTTGGCCGCGATGAAATTTAGTGGGCAGGGAACCTCGTACCTGGCCTTATTTTATGGCAATGTTGGCGGTTGTATTGGCGAGACTTCAGTCTTGCTTTTACTCTTGGGTGGATTATATCTATTGTATAAAGGGATTATTGATTGGCGTATTCCGATTAGTTATTTGGGAACAGTTGCTGTTTTAAGCTTTGTTTTTAAAGCTGACCCAATTTTCCATTTGCTAGCCGGCGGCTTGCTACTGGGGGCTTTTTTCATGGCCACAGATTATGTGACTTCGCCGATTACTGCTAAAGGGATGTGGATTTTTGGAATTGGGGCAGGGATATTAGTGGTGATTATCAGACTTTTTTCAGGTCTACCAGAAGGGGTCATGTACTCAATTTTGTTCATGAACGCTTTTGTGCCGTTGATTAATAGATATACCAGGCCGAGAATATTGGGCAGAAAAAAATGAAAATACTCAAGATGATAGTTGTCTTAACCCTGATTGGTCTGATCTCCGGCGGGGTACTGGCTTATGTCTACCAGTGGGCTGAGCTTAAGATCGCGGCTAACCAAGTGCGGGAAACTGATGCTGCGGTCTTTAAAGTTGTTCCTGGGACAAAGTCTTATAAGACCATAGCAAAAGATGACTTGACCTATTTTGAGTGTTTTGATGATGTTGACGGAAAGCTGGGGACAGCTATCCTTTGCCAAGGGAATGGTTATCAAGGGGTAATCAAACTGATTGTTGGTGTTAATGCTGATTTTTCCAAATTTACAGGGATGAGTGTGCTAGAACAGCTGGAAACACCTGGCTTGGGAGCGAAAATTTCTGAAGCAGTTTTTCAGGCCCAGTTTAATAATTTGGCGGCCAGGCCGCCGATCGAATATGTTAAGGGGATATCTCCTTCAAAACCCAACGAGATCCAAGCGATTACTGGCGCGACAATTTCATCAAGATCAGTGGTTAATATCATTAATAAAACAATTGAGGAATGGCTGCGAGTTAAATGAAAAAAGGTTTAATGTTTGAATTATTAAAAGGGCTTTGGGACGAATCTCCAACCTTTCGCCAGCTTTTGGGTATGTGTCCGACCTTGGCAGTGACAACTTCCATTATCAATGGTTTTTCCATGGGGGTAGCGACTTTATTTGTCTTGCTTTGTTCAAGTGTGATTGTCTCTCTTTTGCGCAGCGCGATTCCTAAAGAAATAAGGATTGCTGCTTATGTGGTTATTATCGCGGCTTTTGTAACGGTTGCCGATCTGTTTTTAAAAGCAAATTTTGCTGATATTTCTAAAGCCTTAGGACCCTTTGTGCCGCTGATTGTGGTTAATTGCATTATTCTTGGTCGGGCAGAGGCCTTTGCTTCAAAGCACGGAGTTATCCCTTCGTTTGTTGACGCATTGGGGATGGGACTTGGTTTTACCTTAGCCTTGACCTTGATTGGTTCGATTCGCGAGCTTTTAGGTTCTGGGATGCTTGGTCAGCCTTGGGTTATTATGATCTTGCCCAGTGGCGCCTTTATAACTTTAGGTCTGCTAATTGCTTTAATGAATGTGATCAAGGACAAGACAAAGGCTAAGCTGGCGCCGGCGTGTCCACTTGCTTGTCCTGGGTGTGAGCAGGGAGGGGTTAACTAATGGATTTAGTCTTAATTTTTATTTCCGCAGCAATAGTTAATAATTTTGTTTTGAGCTACTTTTTGGGGATTTGTCCTTTCCTGGGGGTTTCTAATAAGCTTGATAAAGCTTTGAGTATGGGAGCGGCAACAACCTTTGTCATGGTCTTGGCAGCAGCAGTTACGTGGCTCATTAATAACTTAATCCTTATTCCTTACAACTTACCATTCTTGCAGTATGTTTCTTTTATTATAGTAATTGCTTCGCTGGTCCAGTTTGTCGAGATGTTTATGCGCAAGTTTACCCCGCCGCTATATCGTAGTCTGGGAATTTTTTTGCCGCTCATCACCACGAATTGCGCGATTTTAGGTTTGGCTCTTTTATCTGCTCTGCGTAATTATAATTTTGGCCAAAGCGTTGTTTTTGGCTTGGCGGCTGGAGTTGGGTTTACTTTAGCTTTATGCATTATGGCGGGGATTCGTGAAGAGCTTGATTTAGCCCCAATTCCAGAGCCATTTAAAGGGGCTCCAATTACTTTAATTGTGGCGGGATTATTAGCCCTGGCCTTTATGGGCTTTGCAGGACTTATTTCAGGATGAACATTTTAGCAATATCATTAATAGCGATGGGGGGGCTTGGCTTATTTTTTGCCGTGGTGTTAGGCATTGCTTCTCAAAAATTAAAAGTTCAGGAAGACCCAATTGTAGAAGATGTCTTTTCGGCCCTGCCTGGACTTAATTGCGGGGCGTGCGGTTTTGCTGGCTGCCACGACCTGGCGGAAAAGATCGCGGCCCAAGGGAGTTTAGATAACCTGGGCTGTCCGCCTGGCGGAGCAAAAGCTGCTGCTGCTATTTCGAAAATACTTGGGATTGACGCTGGCAATCAAATAGAAAAGCGGGCGGTTATTAAATGTGGCGGGACAAGAGAGCTAGCAAAAGAGCGAGCTGATTATAACGGGGTTAAAAATTGCACTGCGGCTGAGCTGGTTGGTGGTGGAGCTAAGGCCTGTTCGTATGGTTGTTTGGGTTTTGGTGATTGCGAAACGGTTTGTCCGTTTGATGCTATCCAGGTTGGCCCTGATGGGCTGCCTCACGTAATTGAAGAAAAATGTACTGCTTGCGGCTTGTGTGTTGAAGCTTGTCCTAGAAAAATTATTGAGCTTGTTCCTTGCTCCAATCGAATCGTGGTTGCTTGTAATTCTAATGACAAGGGTGGAGAAGTCAGAAAAGCGTGTAAAGTTGGCTGTATTGCTTGTACCCTCTGTGTTAAAACAGCGCCAGAAGGATATTCTATCAATTGCAATCTTGCTAGAGTCAATTATGAAAATGGAGATAGTGCTGCTGACTCGGCGATAGCAAAATGTCCGACAAAGTGTATTGTAAGATTATAAAGGGGGGGGCATGTTCAGCAAAGTTAAAATTTGTGTTTTTGTTGTGTTGTGTTTAGGAATTGTTGGCCTATCTGCGGGCTTAATTGGGTGTGGCAGCAGAGTGGTTGATGAAAGTAGCACCAGCACTACTATAACTTTGCTACCAGGGGCGACGACTACAACAACGAGTACTACTGTAACCTTAGCGCCAGGGGTAACTACAACTACCTCGACCACTACCAGCACCACAACCACCAGCACGACCACAACTACAGTAACCTTGCCGCCAGGGGTGGCAACAACTACCTCGACCACTACCAGCACCACAACCACCAGCACGACCACAACGACGATTGGTTTTACTGCTCATACTATTGATCCTGATTTTGATGGGGCCAGTTCCGTCTTCGGGGTTGATCTTGATAGCGATGGTGATATTGATGTTGTGGCCGTGGCAGAGAAAGCTGATGAGATTGCTTGGTATGAGAATGATAGGAGCGAGAATCTCACTAAACATAGTGTTACTTCTACCTTTGAAGGTGTGAAAAAAGTTTATGCTGCTGACCTAGACAATGATGCTGACATTGATTTAGTTGGTGGTTGTTTTACGGGTTCGGGTCTGGCTTGGTTTGAAAATAATGGCTCGCAAAATTTTACCACTCATGTTCTTGATGCTGATGCTAGCGTATTTTCAATTTATGTGGCTGACCTGAATGGTGATGATTTTAGAGATATTGTTGTTGGTGATAGCTCAACTATTAGCTGGTGGGAGAATAACCAAGATCAGACATTCACCAAGCACTCCTTAAGGAGTGCTTTTACAGGAGATGTTTATGCCGTGGATATTGATGATGATGGTGACCCTGATTTGCTTAGTGCCCACGCTTATTCCGATACTATTAGATGGTGGGATAATAGTGATGGTTTGGGCGATTTCACCGAACGTATTATCAGCGATGACTATATTGATGTTCATTCAGTCTTGGCCGTAGATTTTGACCAGGATGGGGATATTGATGTTTTATCTACTTCTGGCTCAAGTAATGAGGTGAGTTGGTGGCAGAATAACGGCAGTCAAAGTTTTACCTATCATGTTATTGATAATGGTATTTATCAGGCTTCCTTTGCTTGGGCCGGTGATCTTGATGGGGATAGTGAACCTGATGTGCTGGTTCGTGGCAATTATAATGTTTATTGGTTGCACAATGATGGTAGCGCTGAAAGCTTTAGTCAGCATACCATATGTAATATCACTTTTGATTTTCCCATGTCTTTTTCTCTGCTAGATATTGATCAAGATGGGGATATTGATCTTTTTGGTGCTTATTATGGCAGTGATGATGTTGTTTGGTGGGAGAACTCAAGATTTTGATGCGGAAAACAATTGTCATAACTTGCTTACTCATTAGTTTACTAACTGGTTTTGCTTTGGCCATGGGGAAGGTTCCTAGTCAGCAGTCAGCTAGCCTTGATTTTGCCCTTAATGATTTAGCCGGGAAGGTGTACACCCTTTCTGATTACAAAGGAAAGGTTGTGTTTTTGAATTTTTGGGCGACTTGGTGCCCTCCGTGCCGGGCGGAGATGCCGTCAATGCAAAAACTTTATGAGAGGTGGGATAAAGACAAATATGTAATGCTGGCGGTTAATAGCGGTCAAGGGGGACAAGAGGTTAAGTCCTTTGCTGATAAAAATGGGTATACGTTTACTATTTTGTTGGATGAAGACGGGAAGGTCTCGCAGCAATATGGCATCCAAGGGATCCCGACCACTTTTATTATTAATGCAAAAGGAGAAATTGTTTCGAAATTGGTTGGCAGTAGAGAGTGGAGTGAGAAAGAGATCAAAAGCTTGCTTGATGGGAGGTTGTTGCAATGAGAGGGAGAATCTTAATAATAATTTGCCTGTTTCTGTTGGTTTTTATAATAACAGCTTTTACTTTACTGGGCTGTGGCGGACGAGTGGTTGATGAGCCAATGACCACGACGACCGCAGCAGGGGCGACGACCACAACGACTACGACCACTAGCACTAGCACTAGCACTAGCACTAGCACTAGCACTAGCACAACTACAACTTTGCTTTGGGAGAGTTTGGATAGTGGGGTTACTACCGATCTAAATAAAGTCATGTTTGTTTCTAGCACGGTTGGTTGGGTTGTGGGTGATGATGACACGATTCTTTATACTGATGATGGCGGGGATACTTGGCAAGATCGTTCAAGTGGTTTTGGTCTTGACCTAAATAATCTGTTTTTTGTTAACACTACGACTGGTTGGGTAGTGGGTGATGATGGGGTAATCCTTAAAACTGAAGATGCTGGCGTTACCTGGACCAGCCAAGAGAGCGGGACAGACGCTATCCTAAAGAGCGTGTTTTTTAATAATGATACTAATGGGTGGATAGTTGGAAATGATCAATTATTTTGGCAAACTACTGATGGAGGAGATAATTGGGAACTGCAGAGCAACTCTTGGTCTGCTTGGTTAGGAGATGTTTTTTTTGTGAGTGATTGTGGTTGGATTACCCCATATGATGGGTCTGGAAGTACAATTATTTATCGCACAACAGATGAGGGTGGAACGTGGACAGATGTTGATGCTCATTGTCGTGCCAATAATATTTTCTTTGCTGATGAAAATAATGGTTGGGTGGTTGGGCGATATGGGATCATAGCCCACAGTACAGATGGGGGGAGTACTTGGGCTACTCAGGGAGTGGGGTCGAATATTCTACGCTAAGTGATGTGGCCTTTGTTTCAACCTTAGAAGGTTGGGTTGTTTCTTCTTCGAATGGTCATGAGGTTTATCACACTTTGGACAGTGGTAATTCTTGGGTTGCCCAATATCTACCTTCTTCTTGTTCTTTGAATGGTGTTTGTTTTTTTGATGCCAGCCATGGTTGGGCTGTGGGAGCTTTAGGAGAAATCTTGAGGTATGTGCCTTAATTGATGACGACACTTTTAAACTTGCTAATTGCCTTTGTTGGGGGGATATTGGCTTTTTTCTCACCTTGTTTTTTCCCTCTCATTCCAGCTTATTTAATTTATATTACTGGCCTTTCTTTTGAGGAGATAAAAAATGTTCGTTTGAAAACAATTGTTCACTCACTTTGCTTTATTCTTGGTTTTACTATTATATTTACTCTGCTTGGGGCAGCCTCTGGCTTCCTTGGAGGCTTTTTAATTGCTAATAAAGTTGTTTTTCGTCTCTTGGGTGGTTGGTTGATCGTATTTTTCGGTTTGTATCTTTTGGGCCTTTTGAAACTTTCTTGGCTTGATCTTGATAAGAAATTTGAAATTTCAAGTAAACCTGCTGGCTATTTTGGTTCAGTTTTTATTGGTATGGTCTTTGCCATTGGTTGGACCCCCTGTATTGGCCCGATTTTAGCTGGGATTTTGGTCTATGCCAGCCAAAGTGGGACGGCTTGGCAGGGGATGCTGCAATTAGTTGCTTTCTCATTAGGGTTAGGTTTGCCCCTTTTTTTATTCTCGCTGGCAGTGAACTTTTCTCTCGCCCTACTGAAAGTTATTAATAAATATGTTGGCGTAATTCAGAGACTTTGCGGGCTTGGCTTGATTATTGTTGGCATGCTATTATTGATGAATAAATTGTAACTTTGGTATTAAGTCTGTTTTTGCTAGTGAAATTTGATGGTGATCTGGGGATGGCTTTGACCTTGGAGTGTTTAGTCTTAAAATAAGTAAGGAGAGAAAAATGGGCCAATTAAAGTTTAATAAAGTTGAGATACTTGGGATTCTAGTGATTGAACCACGAGTGTTTAAAGACGAGCGCGGGTTTTTTATGGAGAGCTATAATATTGATAATTTTAAGGAGGCAGGTTTTACCGCTCCTTTTGTGCAAGATAACCACAGTTTGTCTAACAAAGGGGTCTTGCGCGGACTTCACTACCAAAATCATCCCAGCCCCATGGGAAAACTAGTTAAATGCGTTAAGGGAAAAATATTTGATGTTGGGGTGGATATAAGAAAAGGCTCGCCAACTTTTGGCAGCTGGTATGGAGAAGTTTTGTCTGGTGAGAACATGAAGATGATTTATTTTCCTCCAGGCTTTGCCCATGGTTTTTTGTGTTTAGAGGACGATACCCATGTTTGGTATAAGTGTACTGGTGTTTACAGCGGGACTAATGAGTCAGCTATTATTTGGAATGATCCTGATATCAATGTCGCCTGGCCCCTTAATGAGGTTGGGGGGGAGCCGATCCTGTCGCCAAAAGACAAAGTCCATCCCCAATTAAAGAATGCGGTTAATAATCATAAATGGGGCGAGGCGGATTTCTAGAGCTTAAAAAATGCTTGTGCAGTGCTACTGGTTTGCTTGGCAATCTCTTCCAATGAGACCCCTTTAACCTCGGCCAGCTTTTTGGCCACCTCGACTACAAAAGCCGGTTCATTTCTTTGGCCCCGAAAGGCTTGAGGAGCTAGAAAAGGGCAATCTGTTTCAATCATTATTTTATCTAGTGAGATTTGTTTAGCAGCTTCTCTAACTTGATTAGCCTTGGGAAAGGTTACTGTTCCAGTAAATGAAACTAAAAGGCCCATATCTAGGGCAACTTGGCCGAGTTTCATGTCACCGCCAAAACAGTGAAGCACCCCTTTTAAGTTTCCATTGTTCTCTTCCTTAAGTATTTTGACGGCTTCAGCGCTGGCATCCCGAATGTGGATAATGGTAGGTAGGTTTAATTCTTGGGCTAATCGTAAAAATTTACGAAAAACTTCTTGCTGGACAGGGGGAGGGGAGTGCTTGTAAAAGTAGTCTAGTCCCATCTCACCAATCGCCACAATTTTTTTATCGAGAGCCAGCTTTTTTGTTGTTACAAAGATCTCATCGGTGCAATCTTTGGCTTCGTGGGGATGCAAGCCAAAGGCGGTAAAGACATAATTAGGGTATTTTTCAGCTATTTTAAGGGATTGTTCTAATGCCTCATAGCCCAAAGCTATATTGATAATTGTTTCAAGCTTGACTTCTTTTGCTCTGGCAATTATTTGGTCAAGGTCGTCTTTAAATTGGGGGAAAGTTAGGTGAGCGTGAGTGTCTATATACATTTTAGTACCTCACTATAAGCTTTTTCTATTGGGATCAAATGTTTTTTCGCTAGTTTTTTGTAATCTTTATATTCAGGCGCAACTGTTATAACTTTTTTCCCTTTTAATCCGAGCTTAACTTTGGCTTGGCCGTACTTTGTTTTAACTAATTTGAATTTTCTGGCCAGTTTTTCTCTTTTGATTTCTTGAATGCGTACTCCAAAAGTTGTCGTCTGCTCAAAAATTGCATCCAGCACCCTTTGTTTCTGCTCTGGTTGACATAAGACAACCAGATTATACCCTTGTCGCTTTTTTTTCATTCTGATAGGAGTGATGTATGCGTCCAAAGCGCCGGTTTCCATTAATTGTGTAATAGTTTCATTCCACAGTTTTGGGTTCATGTCATCAATATTAGTCTCAATTTGCAAAATAGTGTCTTTTTCATATTCAGTTTTTGTTGAATTTATAATAGTATGTGCCATGGCTGCTGCGCCAAAACCATTGTTGATGTTTACAACTGCAATTCCAGGGGCGCAGCTATTCATCATGGTGAGTAGCGCTGACAAGCCCTCAAAATTTGCGCCATAACCAACCGAAGTTGGCACAGCAATAATTGGCTTGTCTACGAGTCCCCCGATAACCGAGGGCAGAGCCCCTTCCATGCCAGCAACAACAATAATCACTTGAGCCTTTTTAATGGCTTCAATATTGTTCATAAGTCGATGAATCCCGGAAACCCCAACGTCATAGAACCGTTCAACTTTATGTCCTAGGAATTCAGCGGTAATGGCAGCTTCTTCGGAGATGGGGAGGTCAGAGGTGCCGGCGCTGACTATACTTATTTCCTGTGTTCGATTTTCGATTTTCGATTTTCGATTTTCTAGAACAATTATCCTAGCCTCTTCAAAATACTTTGCTTTTTTTAATGCTTTCTTAACCGCCTGAAATTGCTTTTTATCAGCGCGCGTAGCTAAAATATTGTGGCCGGATTTAGCAATGCTTTGGGCGATTTTGGCAACTTGGCTAGGAGTTTTCCCCGCACAATAGATAACTTCTGGCATCCCTTGGCGTTTAATGCGGTGGTGGTCAACCTTAGCAAACCCAAGCTCTTCGTAGTTTTTGGCGTTCATATGTGTTATTATATCACCTAAAGGTTTTTTTATGTTGCAAAAAAGAGAAGAAGAAATTATTAAATCAGCGACAGAGGTTTTGCGAAAAATGCTCCAGCCTTCAAGGATAATTCATTTTGGTTCAAGAGCAAAGGGTGATCATGGGGACCACGCTGATTTTGATTTTGCCGTGGAGGCCCAGAAGCCTGATATTTCCAAGCAGAGAGAGGTTTCCGAGGAGCTTGATAAAATAAGCGGCCTTTATCTTCCGGCGATTGAAAGTGTTTTGTTAAAATTAGGGAGTATGTAATTAAAATCCTCCTGGCAAAAATATCTGGGAGTGGGTAAAATTAGGGATCGGAGGGCTTTGAGATGAAAATCAAAATATTGGTATTTACTTTATTATTAGAGCCTGGGTCACAACCGGCAAAAAACGACGATAAGGCACTATA
>PEYM01000085.1 GCA_002774365.1 Candidatus Saganbacteria bacterium CG08_land_8_20_14_0_20_45_16
CCACCAGTACTACTACTACTTTATTGGGGACTCCTGAGTCGCCTGATTGGGGGGTTGGGTCAATTCCCGGGTCAACAACCGCCTATACAAAGAGGATTACTTTTGAAGATCGGGAAGGAGAGGCGATTTATTATACGATAAATAATGCTCCTCCTGTTCCTGAGGCGACAGACACTTGTTTCCTTTATTCGCCAACAGATGGGATTACGATTCATCAGACAACAACTATTAAAGCCTTGGCTTTTCGCGCGGGAT
This sequence comes from Candidatus Saganbacteria bacterium CG08_land_8_20_14_0_20_45_16, assembly GCA_002774365.1. Classification (GTDB taxonomy): domain Bacteria; phylum Margulisbacteria; class WOR-1; order O2-12-FULL-45-9; family O2-12-FULL-45-9. The sequence goes on from PEYM01000085.1 coordinate 256, forward strand.
TTTCTCCCAGCGAGGTTGCCAGCGGGACCTTTACTTTGAAATTGCCGCGTGCGCCTGTAGTTACGCCGACTGGCGGGACTTTTAATGAGCCGCAAAGAGTGACTTTAGCTTTGCCTCTTGGCGTCCCGGCAGGTCTGAGCGGCCTTGGAATTAGCTATACTACTGTGGCAGGGGAGTCGCCAGATAATACAGCAGATGCTATTCCAGAAGAGATTTTGGTTGGTAGCAACAAATCAATATCAGCTAAGACAGTTTGTAATAATTTTGTTCCTAGTGATGTGGTGAGTAACGCTTTTACTTTACAACCTTTTTTGCCGACCTTTAATGAGGCCGAAACAACTTATGAGGCCAGATCCTTAACAGTGAACTTTTCTTGTGCGACACCCGATGTGACTTTTAATTATAAGGCTGGGGGCGGGTGGCTTACGGGTTCATCAATTGAACTGAGCAACTCAAGCCAGATCCAGCTGTATGCGAGCAAGAGTGGCTGGAACCCAAGCGGAGAAAATAGGAAGCAATATGACCTTGTTTGGTGGCAAGGGATATTTTCATCAGACTGCTATCCTACTGACCAAATCAATGCTATGGCTTATGACTATGACCACCATAAATTATATATTGCTGGTGAATTTACTGGAATTATAAAGACTATTGATTGTAATCACCTGGCTGTTTGGAGTGAAACAGAGGGGTGGACAGGGGTTGGCGGTGGAGTTGGTGGAATTGTAAATGCTTTGGCGCTGGATGAGAGCGGCAATCTTTATGTGGGGGGTAGCTTTGCTACTGTTGGAGATTCCGGTTTTGCTGCGCAAAATATTGCCAAATGGGATGGTTCAACCTGGAGCAGGGTTGGCGAATCCTTGGCACATAATGGCGCGAATAATACTGTTCGTGCTTTAGTGTGGTCGGGTGGAGTTTTGTATGCGGGTGGGAATTTTACTACTGTTTACAATCCTGCTTCGCTAGGCTATCCAGTTGGAAGTTCTCTTGATGTAAAGTATGTCGCAAAATATAACGGCAGCCGTTGGTCTGGTATTGATGGGCCAGACTCTGGGACAAATAATCAAGTAAACGCTTTGGCTGTTGTAGGGAACCGTCTTTATCTGGGGGGTGGTTTTACCGCTTTGATAACTTCAGAAGGGACTAGCTATAATAACAATTATGTAGCTTATTGGGAAGATGGTTTTTGGGGGTGTTTAGGCGTTCCAGGTGCTGGGAGGAATGGGGTTGCCGGAGCTGTTTATTCTTTGATCCCTGGTGATGACGGGTGTTTATATGTTGGTGGTAGTTTTGAACGTGCGTACAATAGTAATAGCGATATTATTCTGGCCAATCACATTGTCAGATGGGATTCCACAGAAGGAATGAGAGCCTTAGGAGATGGGCTTGCCTCTGAGGTTGATGCACTTGTCTATAACAATGGGAACCTTTACGCTGGAGGAACATTTTCTGGTGGGGTCAATCGCTGGACAGGCGCTGCTTGGGACCAGATGGGGAGTGGCTTGGTATATGCTGGTGGTACGACAGCGGTGAAGGCTCTTATTCTTGGCGCTGACGGGGATATTTTTATTAGTGGTTCTTTTTCCGGAAACAGTAATGGGGTAGGTCGCGAAGAAATTGTTAGTCCCTGCCTTATCAAATGGGGGAAATTATAGGGACGATATTTGATAGTCGAAATTCGATGATTCGTAATCGTGTGATATAATGGCTTCGTTATGCCTCGCAAATATGTATTACAATCCCATTTTAATGCGGATCAGAAGTTTCGCATTGATTATGAAAAGGAACTGACAGAAGAGCAGCTCCCAGTTGTTACGTCCAAGGGTGGGCCAATGCTGGTCATTGCTGGTGCTGGTTCTGGCAAAACTAGGACTGTTACTTACCGCGTGGCTTTTTTGGTTGAGTCCGGCGTTCCCCTTGATAGCATTCTCTTGGTTACCTTTACTAATAAAGCGGCCAAGGAAATGGTTTCGCGCGCAGAATTATTGCTTGGTCATGATATAAAAGGACTTTGGGGTGGGACTTTTCATCATATTGCTAACCGATTCTTGCGACGGCACGCCAAGCTGATCGGCTTTAATCCGAACTATAATATTCTTGACCGCGCTGACTCAAAAGATCTGGTTGGTGCCTGTGTTGGCGAGGCTAATATAGACGTCAAAGCGAAAAAATTCCCCAAAGCCGACGCGCTTTTGTCTATTTTTGGTTTGGCGATTAACACCGGACGAGCAGTGGCTGACGTCATTGCTTACAACTATGCGCAATTTGAGCCGTTGACTTTGGATATTGAAAAAATCCATGAGCTCTACCAAGCCCGCAAAAAACGCAATAATTTAATGGACTTTGACGACCTGCTTTTTTACTGGTGGCGGCTTTTAAGCGAGAACGACGAAGTTGCCCAGAATTATAGCCGCAAATTTTTGCACGTAATGGTTGATGAGTACCAGGACACTAATTATTTGCAGGCTCGCATTGTTAATATCTTAGCTTCACACCATAAAAACATAATGGTGGTGGGAGATGACTCTCAATCGATTTATTCTTTCCGCGGCGCCCACTTTAAAAATATTATTAATTTCCCTAGTGTTTATCCAGACGCGAAAATTTATAAGCTCCAGATCAACCATCGCTCCACCCCGGAAATTTTAGATTTAGCCAACGAGACAATTAATCAAGCCAAAGAGCGCTTTGATAAAACCTTACTGGCCAATCGCCAGACAGGGGATAAGCCAGCTTTGATTTCTGTTAGTACAGTTTATGAACAAGCGGCTTTTATTGCTCAGAGAATGCTTGAGTTGCGCGAAGAAGGGCTCTCGCTTAATGAGATGGCGGTCCTTTATCGCTCACATTATCAATCAATGGAAATTCAAATGGAGCTAACCAAGCGTGGCATTCCTTTTGAGGTCAGGTCAGGGATCAGGTTTTTTGAGGAGGCTCATATTAAAGATGTTCTTGCCTATTTGAAAATTTTGCACAACCCGTATGATGAGGTTTCTTGGAGTCGGGTTTTAAAACTCCTTGACCGGGTTGGCCCAGCAACCGCGGAAAAGATCTTTCAATATATTATTAAGAACGCTAAGCCGCTTGAAGAGATTTTTTCTGATGGGGTGCTAACGGTTGTCCCGCAGGGCGCGGAAAGTGCTTTTAAATCTTTTCAGGCTTTGCTTAGGCAGTTAAAAGAGCTGGAAGATAAGCCGGCTGAGATGATCAAGGTGATTGCCGCCTCTGAATACGCTGAATATTTGAAAGCGCAGTACCCAAATTATCGCGACCGCTTGGAAGATCTGGAACAGCTCGGGACCTATTCAATCCAATTCAAAAATTTGGAAGAGCTTTTAAGTTCGCTCGCTTTAGTCTCTGGCCTGGAATCAGAAACAATTGCTTCCGGGGGCGAGCCGGGGGACAAAGAGGCCTGTGTCCTTTCAACCGTGCATCAGGCCAAGGGGCTGGAGTGGGAAGTTGTTTTTGTGGTTTGGCTGGCAGATGGCCGTTTCCCCTCATATTTAAGTTTTGGCAAGGATGAGGAAATGGAGGAGGAGCGCCGGCTCTTTTATGTGGCCGTGACCCGGGCCAAGGATCAGCTTTATCTTTCTTATCCCTTAGTCTATTCAGGTTACGAAGGCCAGGTTTTGATGAAGCCTTCGCGCTATATTGAGGATGTGCCGGACAATCTTTTTGAGCATTGGGAGGTAGAAGAGGCTCGGCCCGCAGAAGAGGTAGAGATTGACATTAGCGATTATCACGAGAGCAAGGTCAAAAGCCGGGACGATGGTTTTGAGGCGGTCAGTTTGAATGATCTGGATTTTATGAAGTGATTTTGGGTATTAGGTACTGGGGCTAGGGAATGGGCTATAAAGAGTTCAGCCTTGTTGCTGCTAGCACAAACCAAGCTGTGTGCGGGAGCCAGACTTCGTTGCTTTGCCATGACGGTGGCTCTTTTGGAAAAGGGGCCAGGTCAATATAAGGGCTGCCCCAACGTTCGGCTAAGCCATTAACGATCCCACCAGGGACTGCTCCGTTGGCAGCTATCTGCTGATAAACTGGGTCATGGGCCAAGCGGGCGTGATATTGTGAAAGATTGTCTCCAATCCCCGTAAAAAAACTAACGCCAAACGGGTTGCGGCCAAAGACCCAGCGCAATTGGTCTTCCGCGGCTTGGAGATAAAAGGGATCCCCTGATATTTGATAGGCAATGGCAAAAACGTTTGCTGAGGATAAAATATAACTGTTGGCCCCTCTGTTGGTGCCGGTCATCCAGGGTTGCAGAGGGACCGACATTTGAGATTCTCCATCAATTAAAAAACGCACCCTGTTATAAATATGATCAGTTGTGCTAAGCAAGAAACGAGCGAGGCTCAAAATACAAGTTTCAATTCGGCTGGCTTGGTTAGCCAAACCCTGCTCGCGATAAAATTGGCTCAGCTCGTAGAGCGATTCAATGAAGAGGTGCGGGACATAATCTTGAAAAGCAATTTGGTCCTTAAAAGCAAAATAGCCTTCGCATGTTTGGGCGCTTAAAATTTCATTCGTGAGCGATTCTATCCTTTGCAAATAAAAAGGGTCGTGCCTGATTTGATAAAGGGTCAGGTTGTAACTGATCAAGGCGCCAAAGCCTTGTAGGTTATTGCCCAGATCTCCAGCTGTTATGTCTTGAGCGTAACCCTCCATAAGTGGTTCGCCAAGATCCTCTGCAGTTTTGAGGTATTGGCTACTGCCAACTTGATGGGCCGCGCAGCGAACAAAAAGTGCTGCCGCGATGCTGGCTCCCCATTCAGTTGGTCCCCACATGTTGTTTTGCAGCGGTCTCATCTCACCTCGAGTGCTCTCTTCGGTTGGAGAGTAGGGTGGATAGCCAGAGAAAACTGCGCTCCACATTGAGCCATCGGTCCTAACTAAGCCACTTAAGAATCTTGCTCCATATTCTGCCTCCTCAAGGAAACGTTGGTCGCCACTTTGCTCGTAAGCAAACATTAAGGCGAGCATGGCCGGGGCCTCGGTATATAAATATGTATTGTTATCGCCTGCGTCAAGGTGGCCACCGCAATTAACTAGATCGTTGGAAAACAAGCCGCCATGAAAAGGATTTTCTGGGTCGTGGGCCCTTTGGATGCGAAAGAAGATGGCGGCTAAATCAAGGGTTTGCTCGTAAAATGCTTGGTCAAAAGCAAGGTTAATTTGCGGAACTAGATCTCCTAAATACTGTGGGCTGACCTCGCTTGTTTCTTCGAGGCTGTGTTGTAAGGCGGTGACCAGAGCATCTAGCTGGCAGGGATGAAGCAAACAATTAACTTCATTTTCGTTAACTAAGATATTAATCGCAGCCAACATAATTGGGGCTTTCTCTGGCAGGGCATAGGCCCTAACATCAGAGACAATATTGTTAAGACTAAGATTTAAGTTGATTTTTCCAATAATGTTTTCAGCCAGGGTTTGTGCTTCTTGCCACTCTTCTGCTGACAGGTCAGCGCTGATGATTGGTGGGGCTTGGCAGATGGCCCTTTCTTCACATTCGTATTCAATTAGCGGCAGGCGAGCTTCTGGCTCTTGGCTTACGGCTGCGGTTGGATTGGGTGGGTCATTAGAAAAGGCAGAACAGTTTTCATCATTATAGCTGGTTTGAGAACTTGCTGTTCCAGAACAAGATAGGGGAAGAAAAGTTGTTACTAGATCTGTCCAGCCCATGGTAATTGTTTATCGGGGGGTGATTTGGGAAATTTCAGGTTATCTCAAAAAAAGAGCCCCCAAATATGAGGGCTCATTTTAGTTAGATAACTAAATAATCAATTGTCGCCAGGAAAATTCGCATCAAAGTGAATCTCAATAGGTGGCCGACCGGTTGAGCTGATGAGTATGACCTTTATGTACTCAGTAGGGAAATCTAGAGAGTGGTTTAAGTACAAATTTCTTAGCTGAATTTGTCTTGTTCCCGGTCTGACGGGCACAGTTTGTTGCGGGTAATCAGTGTTGGTGTGGATTGCAACTCTGGCTAAGTTATATCCCTGGTGGAATATTTTGGCTGAGGTTGGCTGTAATATTAACCTGCAGCGAGCCGTCTGCCCCTTGTCCACCGGTTAGCTCTATGTTAGTGCTGGTTACTGTTATTCTTGCTGGGCCAGACTGACCAGCTTCTTTAACGCTCCCTTTGCCAACTACGCTTGTCATAGAAATGTCCATATTTTTTCACCTCCTTTTTTGAGTTTTCTCTTAACGAGAGCTCCGAATAATTTCCTCCTTATCCGCGTAGCCGAGCCTCAAAGGCTCGGCGTCTCGACGATAAGCAGCACCCCTAAGAGGGGTGCCTACGCGAGAAAAGCGAGCTTTTCGGAACTCTCTTAACTTAGTTTCGTGTACTATTTTTAAAAATTTCAGGTTATTTTGCTGGGGGGGATAAAACGGGAAGGAGGTTAAACAGCTGATAAGTATGACTAAAGTTCTTTGGCAAGTTTTTCCAAGGCTTCTTTTTTTACCAGCTCTGTCACACAAATCAGGCGGCAACCTTTTAACTCGGGATAAAACGGCGCGAGGTCAAGCCCAACCGGCTTTTCTATCCTAACCACAAATTCTTTAAACGAGGGGGTGAGGGGGAAAGGTATGAGGTGTGAGGGGAGCTTCTTTTTCAAATAATTCGCTTTTTGCAAACACAGCTTAGCAACTTGGCGCAGGCCTTGCTTGCCCATGACCGAAAGATAAACTCCGGCCGCCAAAGCGCAGAGGGCCTCGTTGCTGCAAATATTTGAAGTCGCTTTTTCGCGGCGGATATGCTGCTCGCGTGTTGACAAAGTCAAAACAAAACCGCGTTTTCCGTCGCTATCAACAGTTTGTCCTACAATTCTTCCTGGCATCTGGCGAATAAAGTTTTTCTTGACTGCAAAAATGCCCAGTCCCGGGCCGCCAAAATTTTGCGGATTACCTAAGGATTGTCCTTCTCCTACTACAATGTCTGCCCCATAATCGCCAGGTGCTTTTAATAGTCCAAGCGAGATCGGATCAGCGCTGACGATAAACAGCCCGCCCTGCTTGTGGATGTCCTCTGCTAGACCATTGATATCTTCAAGGTTTCCAAAGAAATTAGGTTGTTGCAGGATAAAACAGGCCGTCCGAATGTCGAATATCGAATTTCGAATCTCGGCTATCGTCCCTGTTTTTTTGTCATACGGAATTTCTTTAACAACTAAATCAGCGCCAGCAGCGTAAGTTTTTAGCACTGCGCGATAATTGGGGTTAACTGTCTGTGTAACCAAGATTTCCTTTCGTCTGGTGGCGCGGCAGGCGAGGAGGGCGGCCTCAGCCATGGCAGTAGCCCCATCGTACATGGAGGCATTGGTTGCGTCCATGCCAGTTAGCTCACAGATCATGGTTTGATATTCATAAATTGCTTGGAGAATGCCCTGGCTGATCTCGGCTTGATATGGGGTGTAGGCTGTGTAAAATTCTGAGCGTGAAATTATGTGCTTGACCACGCTGGGAATGAAATGATTGTAACTGCCACCACCCAGAAAAGGATAGGGAGAGGAATGAGGGGCGGAATTTTTGTCTGATAATGATCTTAGCTCTTCAAGTAATTCAGGCTCGCTCAAGGGCTTTGGGAGTTTTAAGTCATCCTTGAGCCGGACCTTTTCCGGGACATCTTTAAAGAGCTCATCAAGTGATTTTTTACCAATGGTCTTAAGCAGCTCTTTTTGATCTGCCTCAGTGTTTGATACGTATGACACGTTAGTTGCCGGCCAGGCTTTCCTCGTATTGCGCCATTGAAAGAAGGCTGTCTACTTCTGCCGGATTAGACATGGCGATTTTGATCATCCATGCCTGGCCATATGGATCTTGATTAACAGCTTTTGTATTGTTGGCCAGCGCGCTGTTTGCCTCAACCACCTTGCCAGAAACAGGGGCGTAAAGCGAGGAGACAGACTTGACTGATTCAACTACGCCAAACTCGTCCCCGGCCTTTAGCTCTTTGCCAACAGCCGGGAGCTCTACAAAAACAACATCTCCCAATTGGTCCTGGGCAAAGGCTGTGATGCCTATTGTTGCGATGCTCCCTTCGATTTTGGTCCATTCGTGTTCCTTGGTGTATTTTAAATTATCAGGAATGATTATTTCGCTCATGCTTTGTCCTCCAGTTTTTCAATGGTGTATCGGCAATAGACAAAGATCGCCCCAGAGAGCAAGACGCGCACCAAGCTGTCCCAAAAACGGTCTTGCAGCATTTTGTCTTGATAGTAAAAATCAAAGGTCTGGTCGCCTTTTTCTGGCGGGAGCGGGGATTCGTCAGAGGGGAGTGAGATGTTCTGCGCGCTACGGTGCAGATTGATCAGGCCGATCGAGGAACTTGCCAGATCAATCGCTCCCCAGAGCAAAACAAAAAACGTCATGACACAAATCACATAATAATAAATTTTTTTATGATCCATGTTACTAAAGGGCATTCGGCACCTCCATGATTATTCTATCGCTTGTAAAATGTTTTCGCAACAACCTTGGCCGGGATTTTTTGGCCGCGGATCTCGACATTCACTGAATCACCGTTTTTATGATCTATGAAAGCCAGGGCGATCGGTTTATTTAGCGTCGGTGAAAAAGTGCCACTAGTAACCTTCCCAACGAATATCGAATTTCGAATATCAAATATCGAATACCCTTCCCTGGCAATTGCTCGTCCATCAAACTCAAGCCCAACCAATTGCTTCTTAAGGCCGGTCTCTTTTTCTTTTAACAGGGCTGCTCGTCCAATAAAATCGCCCTTATCAAACTTAACTGCCCAGCCGTAACCGACTTCAAGGGGAGAGGTCTCCTCATTATATTCATGTCCGTAAAGAGGCAAGCCTGCTTCGAGCCGCAAAGTGTCGCGTGCCCCTAAGCCGCAAGGTTGGACCCCTTCGTCAATAAACATTTGCCAGATTTTAGGGGCTTCTGACTTTGCGACAATCAATTCCACTCCATCTTCGCCGGTATAGCCGGTCCCTGAAATAATAATGTCCTTCCACCAAATTAAATGGTTGCGCTTTAGGGTTGTTAGGTCAAGGCTTAGCACTTTTCCCGCCACGACTTTGGACTGTGGCCCTTGGAGAGAGAGCATGCAATAGTTTTCATAGCTCCCAACTGTCACTTTTGCAAAGTTTTTGGCTTGAGTTTTTAGCCAGGCCAAGACCTTATCCATGTTTGAGGCATTGGCTACTATTAGATATGACATTGGGAGGCGATAAACTAGGATATCATCAATTGTGCCGCCATTTTCATTGCATAAAACAGAGTATTGGCACTGGTTAAGTTCTAATTTTGCCGCATCATTGGTGCTAACTTTTTGGATTAGGGCCAGGGCTTCGTCCCCTTCAATTTTAATCAGCCCCATATGGCCGATATCAAAAATACCGACATTATTTCTGACAGCGTTGTGTTCTTCGATAATGCTCTTGTAGGAAACCGGCATCTCGAAGCCGGCAAACGGGACAACCTTGGCGCCAAGTTGGCGGTGTTTTTCAAGGAGCGGGGTTTGTTTGAGCATTGTATTAATTATATATTGAATTAACCCAAAAGTGAAATTTTTGTAAGTTTTTTTTGATAATATAGTATAGGTTTCCAAGGAGCGAGGAGCCGAGACGTTCAGGCTCAGGTTCCGATCATAAAGCGAAAGAAAGGGGTTTTAAATTATGACAGAAGTTTCAAAGCACTTACCGATAAATTGGTTGGCCGTGGTAGCGAGAGCCGCAGAAAGAGTTAGGGCCGGGAAACCTTTGGTTGGCCAAGGCTTGCCAGCTGGGCGAGAAGTGGTGACTAGATTACATGGCGCAGAAAGGGCCGCAACGTTGGAAAACCTGCGGACAGTTTTATGTCAGGACCCGGAGTCTTTAATAACTGTGGCGGTGGCATTAGCCCGGGAGTCGCAATTAGGCGAAGCAGAAATTTTGCATCTGCTAATGGGGCTTGAGCGGGCCTTTGATGAGAGGTGTTTTGATCAAAAAGGATATTGGCAAGAACTTTTTAAGAGCACAACAAGCAACCTATCTGCTGGAGAGAAGAAAGAAATTTTGCTTAAGGTAACGGCGCATTTGCCTTTAATTCCCAGGGCGGAAGCAGCTTTTATTGTTTTGAATAATTTTCCAATAGCCGAGCGGGTGGCTATTTGTGAGGAGGTAACAAATAGGATTTCTACTGCGTCGCGCGCGAGGATCTGTGGCCAAACACAAGGGATTAGTCAGCTGGTTGGGGTTTCTGTTAGCATTACCTTGTTTTTATTTGCCGGTTTGCCTCAAGCAAAACGGAGCTCCCTATACACTCGGGCGCTATGTTATAGCGATGATGAAATGACAACATATTTAGCAGTGGCAAGTCATGGGCTTAAGGAGAGCGACCTGATAAGTTTTTTGTCTAGTAATAGTGACGATTTCCCAGCGTACAGGTTGGGGCAGCTCTTTTTTGCGGCCTTTTCTTATCTACCTGATGAAGAGCAGGCAGACCTTTGGGGCCAGTGTCTTGACTCTTCTTTATTCCGAGCGAGGGTTAGTGGGCTGACCAGAGAGCTTTTGGCAGGAGCCTGTTCCAAGGTTAAAAGCCCAGCGCAATTCGCTCTAGTTTTTAAAATTTTGTGTAATGATAACAGGCCCGAAACAGTAGGCAGGAGCATGAGTGTGATCATTGATCAATTTGCCGATGATCCACTCAAGGCTGTTCCATATCTTTTAGCGGCGACCGAAGGGTGGGGAGATCAAAGGGAAGAGATTTTAGCTGCGGCGTTAAGCTCAGCCAGAGTTCTTGGCGAAACTCGAATGGCCCACACTAAGAATCAGTTGGCAGAAAGACTATTGACAGAGTTGCTATTTACCCGGCCAGAGCCAAATTAATAAATGGAGGGGAAGGAAACCCTACCCCGCCGCTTGAGCTTTTTGTAGAGCCAGAGCTTGTATAAACTTTTTGTTTTGCTCTTTTGTGCCAATTGAAACTCTTATTGCTTCTGGCAAGCCAAAGCTGGTCAGCGGCCGGACAATTACCCCTTGTTTCATCAGTTGCAAGAAAAGCTCGTCTGCTGGTTGCTTGACCTTAATAAAAACAAAATTGGCTTGCGTCTTTTTGTATTCCAAGCCTAGCTTGTCCAACTCTGTGAAAAGATAATCCCGGCCCTTAAGATTGTTTTTATAAGTTTGTTCTAAAAACGTTTTGTCCTCTAATGCGGCTAGGGCGCCAGCTTGGGCCAAGCGGTTGACATTGAAAGGCGGCTTGACGCGAAACATATATTTGACTAGTTCTGTTGAGGATAAGCCGTAGCCAACTCGCAAACCAGCCAAGCCAAAATATTTTGAAAAAGTACGCAAGACCAAGACATTTGGAAGCTCCTTGACCAAGGCTAAGGTGTTGGGAAAATCTTTGGCGTCAGCAAACTCAACATAAGCTTCGTCAAGAATAACCAGCACATTTTCTGGGACGCTGGTTAAAAAGCTTGCTAAATTAGCGGCTGAGATCATGGTGCCAGTTGGGTTATGGGGATTGCAGAGAAAGATCAATTTTGTTTTTTGGGTAATTGCCTTGGCCATGGCAGCTAAGTCTTGCTCCTTGTCCTTGAGATCAACCACCACAGGCTGGCCATCAAATAAATGGGTAAAGGTTTCGTACAGGCTAAAAGTGTGGCCAGGGATAAGGACTTCTTCCCCAGGCTTTAAGAAAGTCGCGGCTGCCAATTGCATAATCTCATCTGACCCGTTGCCAATAATAACGTTGTCCTCGTGTAAGTTTAATTGTTTGGCCAACGCAGCCCGCAGGGCCAAGGATTTTTGGTCAGGGTAAATGTGAAGATTTTTCGCTTCTTTGGCGATTGCGGCCAGGGCCAGGGGCGAGGGACCAAAGGGATTTTCATTCGAGGCTAGCTTAACTACCCCAGGCTGGCTAGGGTTTTTCCCTGGGGTGTAATCTTTAATATTATTGACCGCCTGCCTAATCAGTTGCTCAAACATCAAAATTAGAAAGGATTGGCCCAGCTAAAACCAACCAGGGCGGCGCGCGCGTCCTTGGCGTCAATATTATTGGCCAGGTTAAGGCCAGAAAGAGTAACGGAAAAGATAGGCGTTAAGTAAAGCCTTAAGCCACCGTTGACTTGCATTAAGGTTTCGCCGGCAATCAGGTCTGAAAGCAAATACATTGTGTCGCCAATGGGAAATTCAATCCCAGCCATACCCAGGGGACGAAAACGGTTGCCAGGAAAATCGCCTTGAAAACCAAAGGTAAGCTTTGGCCCCTGTTTAAAATATTTAGTAGCCACCATGTAAACATCAGTTTGCGAATATGAGAAAAGGTTTTCAACGCCAATGGCGAGCAGCATGGGATCTGGCTCGTCGCCGGTAGAGAGGGCTAGCTTCATATTAACAAAAACCCCTTCGCGTACCTGGCTGGAGCCTTTGTTAGTGCCGCCGACAATCCCAACCTCAACCCCGTGAAAAGTCCCCAGGTTCATCATATAGTAAGCAGTGGCCTCATTGCTAGCGCCGTTGTCCGGAAGTGTTTGGCCATAAGCGCCACCTAGGTTGAAGTTTTTGTAAGGAATAATGTCAGCCGAAGGGATGCGAATCAAGCCGGATGAGCCATTTAGGGCTGAACTAGGGAAGACGTTGGTGGCTGCTTGCGCGGCGCAAATTAAAAATGACAAAGCCAAAAGGGCCAAAGGGAGAACAAAAATTTTTAATGATAAGTGCCGTCGGTCTGTCGACATTGGAAAATTCATAAAGAACCTCCTCACGTTTAAGTGATGAGAGAATTATAGAGTGTTTCAAAATTCTTTGCAACCGAAGTGGCAGAAAACCGTGCTTTGGCATCTTGCGCGGCTTTTCCCCCCAGCCCTTTTCTTAAGGCAGAATCCTTAAGGAGCTTAATAACCTGCTCGGCAAATTTTTCATGATTTGGCGGAACAAGATATCCGTCAGTCCCATTTTGTACAACATCGGCTAGGGCGCCGCTAAAAACAGCGACAATTGGTAGGCCGCAAGCTTTAGCCTCGGTTAAGACCAGACCTTGTGTTTCCGTCCTTGAAGCATAAACAAAAATCTCCGCCTTGTGGTAGTATTCCAAAACTTCGTCCCGGCTTTTTTGGCCGATTACAATTATTTTAGGTGAGATCTTGTTGGCTCGCTCGCGGATTTCTTTTTCTAGCGGCCCCCCGCCGACTAAAATAAGCTGAATATTTGGTTCTTGCAGTTCAATTAGCTGGAAGGCTTCTAATAAAAACGGGATGTTTTTTTCCTTAGAAAGCCGGCCTGTATACAACAGGTTTTTTTGGGGTAGTGTCGTAGTGCCGTAGTGCCGCAATCGAGAAGGCGAGATCTTTACGCCGGTTGGCAAAACCTCAATCCTAGTTTTTACCCCGCAGGCTTTTAGGTAGCGTCTGACCATCTTTGTCCCCACGATAACAGTATCCGTTTGATTACAGAACCAGGTTAAATAAGTCGAGATCAAGAACTTGGAGAGCCTTTTCGGCAGCAGCGGGATGTTATGGACATAGCGGGAAAAGAGGGTGTGGAAGCTGTAGACAAACGGGACCTTCATTTTTCTGGCTAAAAACATCGCTGCCAGCCCAATGCCAAAAGGCTGGTGGCTGTGGATGATGTCAATCTTTTCCTCTTTAAGCTTTTTGAATATTTTGTAAGAGTAGGGCCAAACTAAACGGTAGCCGGGGTAAGGGGCGGGGATGGAGGGTAGGCGGAAGATGGGGGATCTGGAGATCTGGTGATCAGGGTATTTGGGGCAAACGATAAAAACAGTGTGACCGAGTTTTTCTAAGTCTTCTTTTAGCGTTGTAATTGAAACAGTTACCCCGCTTAAATATGGGAGATAAGAGTTGCTAAAGAAGGCAATCCTCATTTATTTTTTTTAGCTAACCGTTTGAGCGTGGCTTTTTCTTTGATTTCTTTGCCGTGGTCCTGGGCAGGGAAGCCAGAAACAACCATATTAGCCGGAATATCTTTCGTTACCCCTGACTTGGCCATCACCACGGTATTTTCGCCAATGGTAATGTGGCCGTTAAAGCCAGACTGGCCAGCGACATAAACATTATCTTTTAAAGTAACCGAGCCAGCAAACCCTACCAAGGAAACAATGGCGCAGTTTTTCCCGATCTTGCAATTGTGGGCGACATGGGAGAGGTTATCAATCTTGGTGCCAGCCCCAATGATTGTTGAGCCCAGGGTTGCCCGAGAGATGCAGACATTGGCGTAGATCTCAACCTCGTCCTCAATGATCACTTTGCCGATCTGGGGGATCTTGATGTGTTTTTTCTCGACTTGGACATAACCATAGCCGTCGATGCCAATCCTGGCGCCGGAATGAATAATTACCTGTTGGCCGATTTGACAGTCCCGACCAATAAATACCTGTGGCTCAATAATTGTTCCAGCGCCGATACTTACATTGTCTTCTAAAACAACGTATGGTCCAATGAAAACGTTTTGGCCGAGGTGGCAGGAGGAGGGGATTATTGCTGTGGGGTGGATCCCCAAGGCCTGGCTTTTGGGTGGGGCAAAGCAGGCCAAAATTTTCGCCATTGCTTGACGGGGATTGGCCACTAGGATGGCAGCTTTATTTTTAATTGGCATGGATTCTTGAGCTAGGATGGCCGTAGCTTTTGAGCTAAGGGACTCGGCGAGGAATTTTTTATCAAGCACAAAGACCAAATCACCTGATTTGGCCTCGCTGGCCTGCGCCACGCCGGTAATTTCAACATCGCCGCTGCCTATGATCTTACCTGATACAAGCTTAGCCAGGTCGCAAAGCTTCATTTATTCAGTTCATTAATTACCATTTCGGTTAAGTCCATGCCGCCAGTAATTACGACCTGTTTATCTAAGACCATGTCAATGCCGACTTTTTTAGCGACATTTTTGACTGAATCTAAGATTTCCAGTTGCAGCTTGGCGGTGAGCTGTTCATTAAGTTTGAGCAGGCTCTCTCTTTTAGGCGCAAGCTTTTCTTCAAACTCTTTTTTCATTTTGTCTAAATCTTCTTTGCTTTTCCCGTCTTTCTCTGCCTTTTCTAGCTTTTCCTGGCTTTTTTCAAATTCTTTTTTAAAAGACTCTTCTTGTTTGTTTAGTTTGGTCTGGGCCTTATCAGTTTCCCTGTATTCCTTAAACACTTTCTGGACATCGATAAACCCGATGTTGGAAAAATTCGTAGCCTGGGCCAGGGTCGCAGCAAACATTAAACATAAAATGATAACAGTAATTTTTTTCATTGTTTTCCCTCCGTTTGGTTTTATTTTATCACAGGTGTTTGTGATCGTCCAGCAAGAAATAGGTGTACCAAGAGGGCGGAGATGTCTGCGGGTGAAACCCCTGCAATCCTGGCTGCCTGGCCGATTGAGGCAGGCTTTAATTTTGTTAGCTTATCCCTGGCTTCCTTAGAAAGGCCGTGCAAGCCTTGAAAGTCCAGTTCTGTAGGGATCTTTTTGTCCTCTTGCCGCTTAAAGCGCTTGATCTGTTCGTTCTGGCGGCGAATGTAACCCTCGTATTTTTGGCTGATTTCAATCTGCTCAAGGATTTCGGGAGATGAGGGATGAGGGGTGAGGTGTGAGCTAAGGGCTTGTTCAATCGCAGTTTTTTTCTTTTGAAAGGCTTGATAGCGATCGTCCTTAATTAGGCCGACATGATAACCCTTTTCAGTTAAGCGCAGGTCAGCGTTGTCTTGGCGCAAAACTAGGCGATATTCAGAGCGTGAGGTGAGCATCCTGTAGGGTTCATCAATATCTTTCGTAATTAGATCGTCTATGAGTGTTCCAATATAACTTTCTTCGCGACCAAAGGTTACTGGCTCAAGTCCTTTGGCTTGTTGTGCCGCGTTGATCCCAGCCACAATCCCTTGGGCCGCAGCCTCTTCGTAGCCAGAGGTTCCATTAATTTGTCCTGCGCAGAAAAGCCCTTTAATCTTTTTTGTTTCGAGTGAGTATTGCAGCTGGCTAGCTGGGATATAATCGTATTCCACGGCATAACCTGGTCGGATGATTTCGACATTTTCCAGCCCAGGCATGGTTTGCAGCATTTTGAGCTGGACATCAGCTGGCAGACTGGTGCTTAAGCCTTGGGCATACATTTCCAGGGTGTCGCGGCCAGTTGGCTCAATAAAACACTGCTGGCTCTCTTTTTCTGGGAAGCGGACAACCTTATCTTCGATCGATGGGCAGTAGCGAGGGCCTGTTCCCTTGATCTTTTTTTGAAAAAGTGGGGAGCGGTCCAAGTTATCTCGAATGATCTGGTGGGTCTTTTCATTGGTCCAAGTTAAGTAGCAAGGGACTTGGGGGTGTGGGGTGTGGGGTGTGAGGGATGAGGGGGTTGAGGGCTGGGGACTAGGGACTAGGCCATACTGTTGGTATTCCCAAATAAAAGAGAAATACTTGATTTTCTCGTCGCCGGGCTGGATTTGCATTTTGGAAAAGTCGATTGAGCGTTTGTTGATACGAGCCGGAGTGCCGGTTTTTAAGCGGCCGAGTTTGAGCCCAAGCTTTGATAAGTTGTCAGACAAGCTATTGGCCGGAAACTCGCCCAAGCGGCCGGCCTCAGAATGCACCATACCAGTATGGATTAAACCTTTGAGAAAGGTTCCGGTCGTGACAATGACTGTTTTACCATAATATATGGTTTCCAATTTTGTCCTCACCCCTGACCCCTGACCCCTAGTCCCTGATGCCAAAATTTCCTCAACCAACCCATGTTTCAGATCAAGGTTTGGTTCAGCTTCTAAAACTTGCTTCATGACCCGATGGTATTGTTTACGGTCTGATTGGGCTCGCAGGGCGTGAACAGCTGGTCCTTTGTTGGTATTGAGCATTTTCATTTGGAGATATGTTAAATCTGTGACAACTCCCATCTGGCCGCCGAGGGCGTCAACTTCGCGCACGAGTTGTGATTTGGCTGGGCCGCCAATCGCTGGATTGCACGACATAAAAGCGACTGTATCAACATTCATAGTTAGCAAGAGAGTTTGACAACCTAAGCGGGCGCTGGCTAGGGCGGCTTCAATCCCCGCGTGTCCTGCGCCAATGACAATGACATCGTATTCTTTTGGGAAGATGTTTTCCGACGACATGGCCTCTATTTTATCAGAAAAATCAGGGGTTGGCTAGGGATTGGGGCTTTGGGTTGTTGGGCGATTAGGTCGATAGGTGGGTTGGGTTTTGGAGCGAGGTTTTTTCTGGCGCAAGATTTGTCATGCCAATCACGATAAGTTTAATAAGATGGCTAGCGAACTAGTTAAACAAAACCAAACTTATCATCTTGAGAAATTACCACGCGCCACCCAGCTTGGGCCGCTAAGCTATGGGGAATGGGATCTTAACTTTGTTTCATTTTTTATGTCTTTTTCAGAACAACAGTATGGAGCTGGAGCCGCTCGAATTATTCAAGGCTGCAGCCCTCAGTTGATTGACCAATTTTTAACCATTGATCAGGCTGACCTTGACGCCTGCTATGAGGCCCATAAAGAGCGAGGCTTGCCCAAGGTTGATGGTTGGGGCCAAACTTTAATGGCCTTTTTTGAGCACTTTAATGATTACGTGGCAAATAATTTAGACTGTGATCCACAAGAGCTAGTTTGTTTTACTCACTCTTTTCTAGGGATTAGACTGGCCCAGGCGGCGTTAAGTATGAAAGGGGAGGTTCCGGCCTCGATTATTAAGACCCTCAATAGCAAGCAGCTCCTTGGCGCCCCAGAAATTAACGTCCAGCTTTTTTGCTAACCTGCGTTGGTTGCCCCTGCTTTCTTTACTATGCTATACTTTTATCATGTCACAAAATGACCTAGAAACAATCCGCCATTCAACCTCGCATGTTTTGGCCCAAGCAGTCAAAGCCCTTTATCCTGGGGCAAAGCTGGGGATTGGCCCGGCAATTGAAGAGGGCTTTTATTATGATTTTGACCTGCCAGCGGCGATCTCGGTTGCTGATCTTTCCAAGATTGAAGAGAAGATGAAAGAGGTTATCAAAGCCAATCAGAAATTCGAAAAGATTGAGCTTTCTAAAGAAGAGGCCTTAAAACAGCTCAAAGCAGCAGACGAACCATACAAAATCGAATTGTTAGTTGAAATCCCAGACAAAAATGTAACATTTTACAAAAATGGAGATTTTGCTGACATGTGCCGGGGGCCGCATCTGCGCTACACCAAAGAGATCAAGGCCTTTAAACTCCTTTCTGTTGCTGGGGCCTATTGGCGCGGCTCTGAAAAGAACAAAATGCTAACTCGCATTTATGGAACTGCGTTTCAGGGTAAAGAAGAGTTGGCAGAATTTCTCCGGCTGAAAGTTGAGGCCGAGCAACGCGATCACCGCAAGCTGGGCCGAGAGCTTGATCTTTTTAGTTTCCATGATGAGGCGCCGGCCAATGCTTTTTTTCACCCCAAGGGAGTGTTATTGTTCAATAAGCTGATTGACTTTGCTCGGGCTGAGAATACCAAGCGTGGCTACCAAGAGGTTATGACCCCGCTAATCTTAAGCGAAGAGCTGTGGCACCGTTCTGGCCACTATGATAATTACAAAGAGCATATGTATTTTACTAAGGTTGATGAGCGCGACTTCGCGGTCAAGCCGATGAATTGTCCTGGGGGACTATTAATTTTCAAAGAGAAAAAGTATTCATATCGCGATCTGCCGCTTCGCGTAGGTGAGTTTGGTCGGGTCCATCGCCATGAGAAGAGCGGCGTGACCCATGGCTTATTTCGGGTGAGAACATTTGTCCAAGACGATGCCCATATCTTTTGCACCGAAGAGCAGATCGAGAACGAAATTGTTAGCGTTATTGACCAGGTCTTTTTTACATATAAGACTTTTGGTTTTAAGGACTTTGAAGTTGAGCTTTCAACTGAACCAGAAAAAGCCATGGGCTCAAAAGAAATTTGGCGCAAGGCAGAAGGCGCACTGGCCGCGGCCTTAAAAAAAGCCAAGATCAATTTTAAGATCAATGAAGGGGATGGAGCTTTCTACGGGCCCAAAATTGATTTTCACATCAAGGATTCCTTAAATCGCAAATGGCAATGTGGCACAATCCAGCTTGATTTTTCCATGCCCGAGCGCTTTGAATTAACTTATACTGGGCCTGATGGACAAGAGCATCGGCCAGTGATGATCCACCGGGCGATTTACGGCTCAATTGAGCGCTTTATGGGGATTTTGATCGAGCATTTTGGCGGTAAATTTCCGCTTTGGCTGTCGCCGGTCCAAGTCAAGCTTCTTCCTGTTTCTGAGAAATTTTTTGATTACGCGCAAGAGATTAAAAAAGAACTAGCGGACAACGGGTTGCGCGTGGAAATTGACTTTTCTGCTGAGAAATTGGGTTATAAGATCAGGCAGGCGCAGCTTGAAAAGCTCCCTTATATGCTGATACTAGGCGAAAAAGAAGCCAAAGAAAAGCTGGTTGCTATTAGGGACCGGACCAAGGGAGACCTTGGGGCCAAGCTGCTTGGCCAGTTCCTGCTAATGCTCAAGAAAGAGATAGACAATAGAAGAGAAAATGTAGTATAATGTATGACAATGAAGGGGTACAGGCATTAGGGACTACATAATTAATGAACGCATCCGGGCCAAGGATGTTCGGCTGATCGATGCCGAGGGACAGCAGGCTGGGGTTGTTCCAAGGGACAGAGCAATTGAAATGGCCAGAGAGCTTGGTTTAGATCTCGTGCTGATTTCCCCAGGTTCAACGCCTCCGGTTTGTCGCATTGCAGACTGTGGCAAGCTTAAGTATGAGCTGAGCAAGAAAGCAAAAGAGGCGCGAAAGTCGCAAAAGGCCGGGGTACTCAAAGAGGTTAAGCTCTCACCCAAGATTGCCCAGCATGATTTTGATGTTCGTGAGCGTCGGGTTAGGGAGTTTATTGGCAAAAAGTTTAAGGTCAAGCTTTCTATGTTTTTCCGCGGCCGGGAAAATATTCATGTTGAAGTTGGGATGAAAGTAATGACGCGGATCCTGGATTTATTGGCCGATGTGGCTAGGGTTGAAGGCCCGCCCAAAAAGATCGGCAAAATACTGTTAGCGATTTTAGCGCCAAAATAGGAGACTTGATATGCCAAAAGCTAAGACCCGAAGAGCTGCTGCCAAGCGTTTTCGGATTACGAAAAATGGCAAGATTTTGCGGTGGCAGACCAAGATGAGACATTTGTTAGAGTGTAAAGCGAAAAAGAAAAAACGTTCCCTGCGCAAAGTTTGCGCGGTTGCAAGGGCTGATTTAGCCAGGGTTCGTCATATGTTGCCAGGAGGTTAGTGCAATGGTCAGAGTAAAAAGAGGATTTGTCGCTCGGCGTAGAAGGACTAAGATGCGCCGGAAAGCCAAGGGCTTTCGAGGTGGGGCCAGGACCCAGATGCGGCGGCGCCACCAAGCCTTAATGAAGGCTGGTGTCCACGCGACTCGTCATCGGCGTCAGAAAAAAAGAACAATGCGCAGCTTGTGGATTGTTAGGGT
This sequence comes from Candidatus Saganbacteria bacterium CG08_land_8_20_14_0_20_45_16, assembly GCA_002774365.1. Taxonomy (GTDB): domain Bacteria; phylum Margulisbacteria; class WOR-1; order O2-12-FULL-45-9; family O2-12-FULL-45-9. The sequence goes on from PEYM01000085.1 coordinate 20,669, forward strand.
TAATGCAGCGGTTAGAGAAGCTGGCTTGACCTACAGCCGTTTTATTGCTTTGTTAAAAGAAAAGAAAGTTGGGCTAGACCGCCGGGCCTTGGCAGATTTAGCTTTTAATCATCCTGATGATTTTGCCAAAATAGTGGCCATGGTAAAAGGCTAATGATTGAGCTGGTAGTTGGTGGACTAGGCTTTGACCCCAGGAACTTATCCCCCTTGGTTTTGTTGCGTGATCAAGAAGAGATGAATTTTCTGCCGATTTGGATTGGGATCTTTGAAGCTGCCGCCATTGCTATGGAACTGCAAAATGTTAAACCGCCTCGTCCCATGACGCATGATTTGCTGCGCGAGTGCATTATTAAACTTGGGGCGACAATTAAGCGGGTAGTGATCAGTGAAATGAAGGAGGGGACTTTTTACGCGGTAATTGAGATTGAGCAGGATAAGAAACAGCTCAAGATTGACGCGCGGCCCTCTGATGCGATTGCGCTGGCAGTTAGATCTCATGTTCCTATCTTTGTTTCTGAGCCTGTCATGATGCAGGCCAAGTTGGTCAACGCAGAAAAAGACGAGGCTGAGACCAAAAAGTTTAAAGATTTCATCCAGAACATGAAGCCCGAAGATTTTACCAAGTATTTTAAGAAAGACTAACCGAGCCGTTCCCCAAACCACGCAAACAGAAAATTAAATTGACTGCAATGTTCACTTATTGTATAATGTTCAATAATCAGTGAACATGCTTTAAGGGTGAACGTAATGAAAAGGGCGCGGAATATTTTTGCGGATAAAGCAACTTTGGTGCTAAGAAAAATGATGTCTAACCCTGCCCGCCGATGGGTAACTCGTGACTTTAGTGAAGTGAGCCTGGGCATGGCCCAGGGGGTGCTTGAGGCAATGGCAAAGCTTGGGTTTATTGAGAGAGTTGTTAAGGGGCCTAGGAGTTATTCTATCCTTGCCAATAAACAAGCTTTGATAAAGGGCTGGCTGAAGGCGTATCAATTTGAATTTAATCAAGTTGAGACCTATTATTCACCTGACAAGAATATTCTCGCTGCTCTTAGGGAGTACTTTCGGGAAAAGCGGTACGCTCTTACCCTGCATGCCGGGGCGAACCTGATAACTTCATTTGTGCGGACCGAGCAGGTTTATTTATATTTGGAATTATCAAATTGGTCTAGGGAAATACTAGAGATGCGCCAGCGTCTTGGCTTGAAGGAATTAGTAAGTGGGGGTAATATTCATTTGGTTCGCCCGTATTATAAAAAGAGTGTTTTTTACAATGTTCGGGCAATAAAGGGTTATCAGGTTGTTTCCAATCTCCAGCTATATCTAGATCTTTTTAATTTTGTTCCGCGGGGACAGGAGCAGGCCGAATACCTTAAAAAAGAAATCGTGGCCACCGGGGAAAATTTTTATGGGTCGTGACAAAGAAACGGCTCTTCGTGTAATTGAGTGGGTAAAAATGGCTCAATTTAAAGTGCCTCCAACATACAAGTTAATATTTTCAGCCTTAAATACTCTTCGTCTCT
>PEYM01000124.1 GCA_002774365.1 Candidatus Saganbacteria bacterium CG08_land_8_20_14_0_20_45_16
TTAACTGGATAAGGAGCTCCGCGGTTGATTTTAAATAATAATCAGCCAGATATTCGTCAAAAGTATGTTTGGTTATTGGTTCTAATTTATCAAGATACATATTCAATCGTGACAGTTTTCTGCGGACCAGATCAATATCTACCATTACTTTAACCTCCCAATCGCTTGTTTGATATAGTCTTTTTCTAAGTCCCGAAATTTCTTAGTGTCAAGATATCTAGCCAGTGCCTGGTTCTTAAATTTAGCAAAATCTCCCTTTTGCTGTTCATAGAGTGGTCGGCCGCCCAACGCCACCTGTCGGCAGATCATTGGTTCGGCATTGTTAAGAAAAGCTGGATCAAATTTGTCGCCAAACAATTCTCCAAAATCATTCATAATGGCAGAATATTCCTTAAACCCAATTTTAATTTTTGCTAAAATGCCGATGTCAAGATCGCTTTTTGGGGTTGCCTGGCCTTTGGCATAAGAACCGTGCAAAACCAGCAATTTAAGATTGTGTTTTTCGCATAATTTGATTAATGAGTCATTATCATATTTAAGATCCGTCATTAAGGCCTCATTTATTTATCGCTTAACAATGTTATGCGAGGCAGGTCTTTTACTTTTTCAAACAGCTTTTGGTCAGCGGTAACAAATTCAGCGCCAAGCTTAAGTGACAATTCCACATAAATCGCGTCATAAACAGTTAACTCGTAGTTGTAAGCTAAACGCGCGGCCTCCCCGACTAAAGCGTAATTGATCGGCAAAACTTTTATGCCAAGATCAGAAAGACTTGTTAATACCTGGTCTATTTCATCTACCTCAAAAGATTTATTGAACCTTAATGCGTTCGCTACTTCATATAATAAAAGATCAGGGACAGCAATATCCAATTTATCGACCAGGTAATCGTCTTGTATTTTTCGAGCCTTATCGCTTTGCTCTTCTTCAATAAACCACCTAAGAATAACTGAAGCATCAAGAATAATCATCTAGAATCTCTCCATTTGCGAATAGTATCCACACTGTCCCAATCTTTGCCAGCTTTGTGCCGGAGCTGAATTTCGCGAATATTCTTAATTACTGTTTTAATATTTCTACCGGTCTCTTTCCCAATATTTAACCATAGCCATTTGACATAATCCAAGGCCTCTTCTTGTTTATAAAACGGGAGTTTTTTCGTAAAAAACACTATTTCGTCTATTTTATTTTCTTTTGATTCCTTCATTTGTTCACCTCGCTAATGAAATAATTATATCACATCTTACCCAAGACAAACCTCACTTTTTTATACTTATTTTCCCTTGCTGTCTAATACCACATCACGTAACTTCGCCGCCTTTTGGCAGGAAACGACCTCTAAAATTCCGAGCAAAAACAAATATTATTTCTGGGGAATTACGTTAAAGCCTACTTGTTGAAAATGACGATCGAAAGTTAGGGCCAGATCAATTTTGTCTACCCTCATGCAGGCAAAAGAGAAGCAATCGACATAGCTTAAAGACTGGTCGGAATATTTAAGAAAAATTTCCCAGGCTGTTCTTTCCAGCTCTTGATCAACCCAAATAGTCTTGATAATTTTTGAATGCCTGAATTTTTCCCCAAATTCCTTGGCATACCTAAACCCCGCATGATAACGGAGCCAAGTTAGAGTTTCCGCCAAAACCAAATTGCTGGTAAGCAACACCGTCCCCGAGCTAACTTGCGCCTTAAAGCAATCTTGGGCATCGTTAAAGTATTTATCACTCTTATCGATTAATGCGATCAGAAAGCTGGTATCAACAAAACCCCTCATTTTTTTGCCTTGCCGTACAAAAATCTATCATGATGCTCTGCCCCATCCCTCAAACCAGTTTGGCAAAGCCCAATTATAGAAAAAAGGGGATCCTTTTTCTTGCTTTTAGCGCTCACTTTATCTCGGCTTTTTTGCAAATATTCTCGAATTGCCTCGCGGATCAGCTCCGCTACACGTCGGCCTTCTTCCACTGCCTTAAATTTCAGCTCTTTCAAGGTATTTGACTCAACCCTTATATTGGTTGTCTGATAATGCATTACTAAATCACCTCGATATGATCATACAATAGTACAATTGAATTGTCAATCCTGTCACGCTTCACCTCTCACGAATAGACCTTCACCCGCATAGATATTCATATTACCCAGCCAATAACCACTCATAAGCGGAAGAAATTAAAATCCCTTTTTCCTCGGGAGCGTTTTGTCTTTTCCCTTGACCGATCAGGATTAGACCTGAATTAATATTCAGTTCGGCCATGGCTTCGGCCAGCGCCGCCACTTCCCGTTTATAAACGGCGGGATCATCAATCGTGAAGGCGGTTTGAATAAGCAGTTTTTTAGTCGGCAGATAAAAATCGACCTCTTTATCGCTTTTTGTTTTGTAATAATAAATTTTTTCTTCTTGCCTGCGCAGAGCCAGGAAGACGGCGTTTTCCAGGTATTTTCCTTCGTTTTTCGAAAAACTGAAAGCGATAGCCTGCGCCATGCCGGTGTCAGAGGCGTAGATCTTTTTAGGGGCGATCTGTTGTTTTTTTACGGAGAAAGCGTAAACATTGACCACAAAAAACAACCAGCTTAATTCGGTGTAGCGAATAAAATTTTTCACTGTATTGACGCTGCCAAGTTTTAGCAATTCTTTAATTTTATTGTAAGAAAACAACGACGACGGGTTACTCATAAGATAAAACGCCAGTTCTTTAAGCGCCGCCGTCTCCTCAATCTGATAGCGGGAAGCAATATCCCTGTACAGCACGTCGTTATATAGCGTCGCGTGTATTGGCAGTTCCGGATACTTAAGGGCTTCCGCGATCCCTCCTTTTTCCAGATAGTCTCTGAACATCGCCTCTAATTTAATCTCTTCCATGGTTGTAAGCCGGGACACATCAACCGAAAAAGCTTTAAATTTCAAAAACTCCGCGAAAGAAAACGGAAATAATTCAATAGGAATATGACGACCGGTCAATTTTGTTCCCAGTTCCTGGCTTAAAAGCGAGGCGTTTGATCCTGTAATGTAGAACTTGAACCCCATTTCCATAAAGCGGCGCACAAATCTTTCCCAACCAGGAATATTTTGAATTTCATCCAGCAAAAAAATTTTTCTTTCACCAAACAACAGGCCAAGTGTTTTGTGCAAGTCATTAGCGGCAGAGGAAGAAAAACCAGCCAGACGCTCATCTTCAAAATTAACATAATAATAATTGTTTTCCCCTATAAGATCAGCTATCTGGGCCAGCAGGGTTGATTTTCCCACCCGACGCAAACCAGAGATAACAATCGCGTGTGGCGACCGCATAGCGACTTTCACCTTATCCAGCGTCTCACGCTTTATTCCCCGATCTTTTTTGGCAAACAAATCTCTTTGTTCCAGCAAAATCGTTTTTAACATTGTTCGACTAAACGTCTGATAAATATTTTCGCTCATAAAGAAAACTTATCATTAAATGCTTTCATTGTCAATGAAAACACCCCCCCTCACCTCTCACGAATAGACCTTAACCCGCAGGAGGAAATTCCAGGCAACAAAAGCCATTACAATCAATATCAGCAGTAAAGAGAGAAACTGTTGCAGATCGGAATTCGCTATGGTTAGCGCAATCGCACCCAAGACTATCTGGACAGAATAAAGGGTTAAGACCGTGGCTTTTTGAGAGAGCCCCATGAGATGAATACGGTGATGGGAATGATCCTTCCCCGGGGTACTCATTTTAATATGGTTGATAAAGCGGTTGGTAAAGACAAAGCAGGTGTCAAAAATAGGGATGGCCAGGATAATCAACGGGACAATAAACGAAATAAACTGGAGCCTGGGGATCCCCAGGAGCAAGGCGACGTTCCAAAGCTGGTAGACCTTGAGCTTGATCGCAATTACGGCCAGCAAAAAACCGATTAAGGTCGCCCCACCCTCCCCTAAAAAGATTGAGGCTGGATTGAAATTGTACTTTAAAAAGCCCAAGGTTGCGCCGGCCAGGGCCAGGCAGAGCATTGCAATATGAGGTAAGTTGTTGTTATAGGCGAGTAAGGCCAGGAATAATGAAGCCCAAAAAGCCAGGCCAGAGACCAGGCCGTCCATGCCGTCGAGCATATTAGTTGAATTGGTCATAAAAGTAATAAAACAGGCGGTTAAAAGCCAGTTTAGCCAATTGATTGCCACTAAATTAAAAAAGATGCCTGTTAAATAGATAAAAACAAAAGCAAAAACAAGATGTGACCAAATCTTGTAACGGGCCCGAATCTTGATTCCAGCATCATCAAAAAAACCCAAAACAATAAAGGCAACCCCAAAGATTATTAGACACAATATTTCTCTGTTAAAAGTTCCAGTTATTAATAATCCCAAGCTAAAACTAAGGAAAATTGCTAGGCCGCCAAGTAAGGGAATAGGTTTGGCGTGAATTTTGCGATGATTGGGGCTATCAAGAATCCTCAACTTATAACTCAAATATTTACAAAGTGGGGTCAGACATAATGCAAACAAACAAGAGATCAGTAAGATCAGAAATAACATTACTGCATTTTATTATAATTGATAAAAGTTAGCAACCACTAAGATCAAAAGCCATTACTTTGCCTAAGCCAGTTAATTGTTCTTGAAACCCCTTGTTTCAACGAAAATGGCTGCTCACCAATCACTTGTTTAAGGTGGTTCATATCAAAAACATACTCAGTTAATATATTATTGAGACGAAAGCTTTGCAGAGGAACATTTTCCCAGCCTCTTTGCCTAAAAATGTCCCCAATCTTGGCAATAAATTTTGCCAAGGTCAACGGCAGATGAAATATTCGACGCGCCTTAAGCTGATCCCTGATCTCAGCTGCCATATCATACAGATCAGCTGGTCCATAATCAGCAATATAAAATGTCTTTCCTCTTACTTTACCTTGTTCAGCTGTGAGCAAAATATATATTGAATAAACCGCGTTTTCAACGTACCCTAAGGACCGTCGATAATGGCCGCTTCCAATGTGAAAATACCAGCCCTTTTTAATTGAGCGGAAAAAATTAATATAAGGCTCATCACCCCACGGCCCCCAAATAGAAATTGGCCGAATAATTATCCAATCAAAATTTAAATCTTTTTGCTCGCGAACAATTTTTTCACCAATAACCTTACTCTCACCATAAAGAGTTGAAGGTTTATAGTCTGTATCATTTTGGGGAATATAGCCCATTTGGCAAACTAGCAAGGTAGAGGTAAAAACAGCCCTCTTAACTGTTGGAGTTGCCCTCAGAGCAGCAATCATGTTCTTGACTCCAGTGGTGTTTTCCGCATAACAATCTAGGTTTGCCCGAGTTAATCCTGTTTTAGCTGCCAAGTGCACCACCAATTCAGGCTGAAAATCTTGTATCGTTCGCTGCAGTTTCTCTAGATCTAAAATATCACACTCATGCCAATATTGACGGTGTTTTTCTTCTCGCGGCGGTTTGATATCTATATTAAGAAGTTTTTGGTAACCCTCGCTTTGAAGGCGGTTAATCATATTGGTCCCAATAAAACCAGAACCACCAGTTACTAAAATACGTGTCTCTTTCATTTAGTTACAATTGTTCTGACTGCCGAGGAAGCCCCAGGGCCAAAACTGGCTGACTTTTCGATATTATCCCAATTATCCTTAAACCACTGAATAGTATTCCTTAACCCTTGATCAAATAGCGTTTTTGGTTCATACCCAATAAGTTTTCTTGCCCTATCAACCGAAGCCAAAAGACGACTCTTGGTATCCCATTTTCTTCTTCCTAAAAATTGTATGCCAGCCGGGTTATTTGTAATGTTATTAATCATCTCTGCAAGATCTTTAATTCTTGTTTCAACTTCAGAAGCCAAGTTAAACTCCTGGCCAATCACATTCTCATAAAGACCTGCTTTCAGGAGACCTTCAATTATATCAGTAACATAAGTAAAATCTCTTGTTTCTTCTCCTGTCCCTGTTATAGGAAGAGGCATTTTTTTGATAGCTCGGTAAATAAAGTTTGGAATAACATTGCGGTATTGTCCTGGGACTTCTCCTGGTCCATACGAATTAAAAAACCGAGTTTTTACCACTGGTAAATCGTAATGATGATGAAAGAAATTGCAATACAACTCTCCTAGCATTTTTGTTATTTGATAGGGGGTTGAGAGATGGAGGGACATAAACTCTTCTTTTAAGGGCATTGGCGCATTAGAGCCATAAATTGAACAGCCAGAAGACGCATAAACAAATCTTTTGATGCTAGCTTTAGCGATACTTGCATATTCTAAAAGCTTTAATGTTCCCAAGCCATTTACCTCTAAATCAGTTTCTGGATGATCGACAGAATTTTGATTAGCAAAAAAAGCAGCCAGGTGGAAAATATATTGTGGCTCTTCAAAAAATACTCTTTTAAGTTTTACTTCGTCCCTAACATCCCCTTCAATAAACAAGACATTTGGCAAAGAAGGAACACTCCAACGTTCGGCTGAGGATAGATTGTCAAGAACTAAAACCTTTTCTGCTCCTGCCTCAGCCAAAGCTCTAACTAAATTGCTGCCAATGGCACCAGCACCACCCGTCACTAAAACCTTGGCCCCACTATACCTTTTTAAATAATCCATGTTTTAATCTCCAACTAATTTTTTTAGGATCTCTTCATATTGAGTCACACAGCTTTGGCGAGAAAAATTTGCTTCCGATTCTTGGCGGCCATTTCGCCCTAGCTCTTCTCTCAAGTTTGTATCATTATACAATTTAAGGAGAGCTTTAGCAAGGCTTGCAGGGTCAGCTGGCGGCACGCAAAGACCGCAATTACTCCCTTCAACAATTTTAGGTGTGTCACCTGTCAGGGGCAAACTGGTAATAACTGGCTTGCCAGCTGCCATAATACTTAGCAACTTACCTGGAACAACAGGGGTCACTAAATCTGGCTGCAAAGTCACCAAACAGATGTCAGAAGCATGGAGGATCTGCGGATAGATAGTCCGTGGCTGAGTTGGGACAAACAAAACATTATCTAAGCCTAAACTTATTGCTTGCTCTTGCAGTTCTTTTTTCTTGATCCCATCGCCAACCAAGACAAATACTATTTCTTTTGTCCTAGGTCCGAGGTCCGAGGTCCTATGTCGTTTTAGCATATCTGCGGCTTTAATTACCACCTCAAGCCCCTGGGCAAAACCCATCACGCCGGCAAAAGAGATGACAAATTTATCTTGCAATTTATACTCTTTTGAAAAATCATTTTCTCTTTTCCCGGGCTTAATCAAATCTGTATCAACCCAATTATGGACTACTGTCGTTGTGTTTAGACTAGCCCCATTGGCTACAACATACTCTTTGTTTCCTGATGAATGAACGGTTAAGGCATTGGCTCGGCAATAAATAAATTTTTCCATTGTTTTCGAGACCCAAATCAGGAACTTATTTTTGAGCAAGCCAAGATCAATCACTGTTTGCGGATAAAGGTCTTGAATATTAACAAGCAAAGGTTTACGCCTTAACTTGCTTAACCAATAGCCAGAAATGCCCAGCGGCAACGGCGGAGAATAAACCAAGATCGCATCAAAATCTTTAACCTTAAGCCCGCCAAAAAAGAAAAT
>PEYM01000074.1 GCA_002774365.1 Candidatus Saganbacteria bacterium CG08_land_8_20_14_0_20_45_16
AGGTTCTTTCTAGGGACAATGTTCACCGGATCTCGCTGTCAGGGATTTGGTGACAATGGTCTATGGACAATAGGGGTCATACGCAATAGTGGGGTTTAACCATAGAGTTTAGCTATCCTGAATAGATGAAACTTTTTGTCTCTTCATTTACGTAGAAGGCGGGATGGTATCGTTTTTTCTCTTTTCTCGCTTGCTTGATTTTCTCGTTTTTTTCCTGACTTCCGCACAAGCCTCAAAATGAGATGTTTTCCTTCGTAAAATCTTGCGATTTGGGTGTTGCAAAGCTAAGATTGTGGTATGTTTGTTAGGAAGGTTCGCAATCGTAGCGGCTCGATCAGTGTTCAAATAATCTCAAAAGATAGTGGTCGTTATCGTGTTGTTGAGACTGTTGGTACTTCCAAAAATCCTGATGATGTAGAAAAACTCATTATTGAAGCAAAAAGTCGGATGAATTACCCTGTCAATCAAGCCCCCTTGTTTTCCTTTTTATCCAAAACCGACGCCACCATTGAGAATTTTGTAGAAGGCATCTCTAATTTGCAGATACACACCATCGGTCCAGAGCTTATCTTTGGCCGTTTGTTTAATCAAATTGGGTTTAACGTGATAAAGGACGAGCTATTTCGTCATCTTGTCGTTGCCCGATTGGCCTATCCAACCAGTAAGCTCAAGACGGTTGATTACTTGTATCGTTACCGGGGGATACAAATGGAAGTAGACACGGTTTATCGTTTTCTCGATAAATTATGTGATAAGTATAAAGAAACGGTTGAACAGGTGACTTATGAATACACTAAACGGACATTAAAGAATATCTCGGTCGTATTCTATGACGTGACCACTCTGTATTTTGAGGCAGAAAACGAGGACGATTTAAGAAAGATCGGTTTTTCCAAAGATGGTAAATTCCAGAATCCTCAAATCATGCTGGGGTTATTGGTGGGGCAAAATGGCTATCCTATAGGTTATAACATTTTCGAAGGCAATACTTTTGAGGGGCACACCCTCTTGCCCGTTTTGGAAGGAATCCAAAGAAAATACGGCCTAATTAAGCCGACGGTGATTGCTGATGCCGCCATGCTATCCAAAAAGAACCTGGATAATCTCGCCAAAGAGAAATATTAGTTCATCATTGGAGGTCGAATCAAAAACGAAACTGATAAAGTTCAACAAGAGATATTAAAACAGGCTAAAGGATTGAAGGACGGACAAAGCTTTGTTCTGAAAAAATCGGATGGAACAAGATTGGTTATCACATATTCGGACAAGCGGCAAAGGAAAGACGGTCATAACCGGGAACGCGGACTATTAAAGTTGCGCCAAAAGGTGAAGTCCGGCAGATTAACTAAAGAAAGCATCAACAACAAGGGCTACAATAAATTTCTTGCCCTTAAAGGCGAAGTTAAGGTTGAAATTGATGAGGAAAAAGTTAAAGAAGACCGGAAATGGGATGGCCTGAAAGGCTACATTACCAATACACGATTGTCACCAAAAAGTATTGTGGAAAATTATCGCCACTTGTGGCAGATAGAAAAAGCTTTCCGTATTTCAAAGACCGATCTTCGGATCCGACCTGTTTATCATTACCGACGGAAGCGTATTGAAGCGCATATTTGCATTGCTTTTGTCGCCTATACCATTTACAAGGAACTTGAGCAGCTTCTTGAGAAACATAATGCCGGATTCAGCCCTAAACGCGCCGCTGAACTCACGCATAATATGTATCAGTTGGAATACACATTACCGCATTCGAAAAAACAGGGGAAAATGATCTTAAAAATGGACGAAGAACAAAAGACGCTTTATGATATCATCTGAAAATTGGGTGTTGCATTGCGGAAGTCAGGAGAGAGGGTGAAATTGAGGCACTCTTTAATCATCTTAATAATCTCATCACCGCCCAGCCCCTTTCCCTAGAAAATGTTAGCTTGCTTCATTCCTCTGTCTCCCTTTTAGCATATATCGCTTATCGCACTGGCAATCAAGAATACAGAAGAATAACTAGAGAAATAATCAGCAGAGAATCCTGGCATGATCACCTTAGAAGTGATGTTAATTACACCAATGAACCTTGGCTGCTTTACACTATACCAACAGCAGCGCTAGTCCATTTTTTGGAAAACTATTATAAAGAAAACAATGCTGATTGGCGTATTGGCAGATTTGATCTGAAGCGAATATTGCCGCACCTCTTGCCTGAACGCCGCCAAGAAATTTTTAGCGGCCAGCTTAATGTTTTTGTTGAGGCTACCAGGAGAGGAATAGCTGAAAATTCTTTTGCTTCTAGCACCAACCTCTCTCGGACTCTTATGGCTTCTCTTTATTTTATGGAATTTGATCCATCTTCAAGGATGCAAGAGCTCGCTCATGAACTTACTTTAACTCTTTTAGCTGATACTGAGAGCGATTACCTTATTGATAATTTAACAGAAGTCATTACTACTGATAGTAGACTTTATACTAATCTTCATTATCTATCTGAAGACGGGAGCGGCTTAGAAATAATTAATCAAGTTATATATCAACAAATGGTGGAAGGTTACTTTGATCCAAGTGGTTTTTTTAGGGCCTATAATCAGGCTATTCGTCATCGCCCATCCTCATTCCACCCAACCGTAAAAGCAGCCAGAGCAGAGATGGAACTTGCTGGTATGGTCCAAGCTTTATCACTTGAGACTGCCGTAGCCAATAGAGTGCCAGCTAGCAGGATCACTTCCATATACCAAATACCAAGAGAGGTCAAGTTTTTTCCCCTATCAAGGAGCAATCGAGGCTCATCCAGCTTTGGCTTCTGAGGGCATTTACCAACTCTTGTTTGACTACTCGATAGCTGAGCAAAGAAACGTTCCTAACCTGCCGATTGAGAACCAAGTTAATGCCCTATTTGAACACTATGATCCTGAAGCGGCAGATGTTCTGCTAGAAGACCTTCTTTACCTAAAACCTGCGTGAAAAAGGGGTATTTTACACAAGCGGTTTCAATTTCTTGATCTGGTTTTGCGCGTATTCAAAAATTTCTTTGTTGGG
>PEYM01000001.1:0-1485 GCA_002774365.1 Candidatus Saganbacteria bacterium CG08_land_8_20_14_0_20_45_16
CAAAAAAAACTTACCAAAATTAGATTAAACTAAAATGACACTCTGTCGCAATTCCCCTCGTGTATGAATAATCCGGGTTAAAATATGGAATAAATATTTTGCTTTGGCTGTTAAGTTGCTGGAGATTGAAGAATTAAATGGATATCAATCATCAGGCGAGCGCCATATTAAAAATGGGATTTGGACAGAGGATACAAACTATTTTAAGGTTCCCAATTATTTGCCCAGCTATGACCGCCGTTTTGGCCCAATTTTAAAAGTGCTGGCCAAAAAATTAAAACAAATGCCCAAATTATTAGCGGATTTTACGGAATATAGTGTGACTAATGATCTCCTCCAAGATAAAAAATTTATTGATTATTATAGTGCTTGGTTGGATAGCTTAGAAAAAGACAAAATCGTTGATGTTAATTATATTAGTGCAATGCGGGTTAAATTATTAGAAAAATCCAACTGGGATGAGGTAAAAGAGCAGCTTTTTAAATTGCTTGATCACGAAGCCCTATATTTGCGTTCAATGGCAGCCAATATTATTGGTAAAATCTATCATGAACATAGCAAGGGTGAGCTTGAGCCGCCTTTAAGTGAGATTGTAAAGCTTATTGCCGAAAAGGAGCTTAAAAGACCTGGTATTGCAGGGCCCTTAATGTCGCCATATTTTAATGGTGATGAAAAGTATTTTGAGGACGAAGCCGGGATTGCTGATATTAAAGAGTGGATATTTAAACTACTAGAGGCCCGTACGGACAAAGATCCGCTTGATTTAGCCTGCAATGACCTGGATTTTTTTATTCATGAGATGGTGGAGACAGGGGATGACATTAAGCGTCTAATCAGAGCCGGTTATCTTTTCTGGGCTGAGCACGCGGTGGATGACCTCAATGGCTGTGAAGGAATAAAAAAGAAACTCGATTATAAAAAAATCAAACAAGAGGTTGAAAGGGAACAACAAGGTTGATGTCCCTAATTCACCCGCCAAGTTTGGATCTTATAAGAGTTGCCCTCTTTAACTAAATAAACCGGTTTGGTGTTTATGCGTTTAGTTCCCCAAATCCTCACGCTAACCGTCATAATATCTTTGTCTTCAAAGCTTTCCACATTAACATATAAGTTTTTAGTCATATAGTAGGGGAGGATATCAAAGCGCTCTTTTTCTTGAAAGGATTTTTGGGCACTATTGTACGCTCCAATAATTGCGGAACTCACCCATTTTTTAGGGTTTTTCTTAAGCTCAACCAGTTCGGCTTTATACTTTTGTTGCTCTTCGCTCGTCCACAAGCCGGCAAATTGGGCCTGGTTCTTGTTTTTCAGGGCACTAAGCGCCTGATTTACTACCTGGCTGGCCTTGAACCACTCTTTGGCAAAGGCTTGGGTTGATTTGTTTTCTGCCGGCACTTGCCAGGCAATCGGCTTGATTGAAAAGCTGAATTTATAATCAGGCTTTTTGCCGTCCTTTAGTTCGTAATAATAAACCTTAAAAAAATC
>PEYM01000001.1:1497-2432 GCA_002774365.1 Candidatus Saganbacteria bacterium CG08_land_8_20_14_0_20_45_16
CTTTAAGATATACATCATCTCCCCAAAGACTTTATCAAAGGTCTCCCAGTGTTCTAAGGTCAAAAGCTGCCATAAAATTGCCTGTTTATATTCGGCCGTGTCAATCTCTTGGTTTTCTAGCATGGCTCTGACAAAAATATTAACCTTGCCAAAGAAAGTGTTAGGGTCATATTTATCGTTTTTTGCCGTTGATCTGGCGATCTCAAAACGCAGTTTTGGTTCCGGTCGTTTGCCGGTATTAAATTCAATGCTTAAGGCCTTATAAAAATCTTCGCTAACGATCTTGGCCTTGTCTTGCAGGTCCCAAAGTTCTTGTTTAGCGTTTTCCCATTTGGCCCTGATTTTGTCTTGTTGAGCCTTGGTCTTTTCTTTATGGATTTTTTCGTTAATCGAGTTTTGAGCGCTGCTAATGGCCCAATCTAAGGCTTCATATTTTTTATCAAAAAGCTTTCTGTCCTCGCTGGTGATCAGATCCCAAAGAATTGCTTGCTTTTCATTAAGATCAGTTTCATTTCCTTTAACGATTTCGCGGGCATAATCGTGCGCCCGCCCTTTAAAAGTGTCAAAATCAGAGGCCTGGGCTGTAAATACCAGGCCAACCATTAGAAGCAGTAAGACAATAATAGTTTTTTTCATGAGGTTCTCCTTGAGGTTCTCCTTCTTGATTTTGTGATTATTATAGCATAAAATATAAGGATGTTGGTTGAAATTGGTTGGTAATGATCAGGAGGCGGTAAAAACAATGAAAAAACAAACTATTTTTCTGATGGGATTTTTTATGATTATTATTATCGCACTTGGTGTTTCTTTACTCGGTTGCGGAGGATAGGGGGCGGATGAGAGCACCCCAACTACTACCATTCCAATTGTTGGTATTTTAGATACTGATTTTAGCAGTGACGGGCTAGTGATAAATGACAGCGCGGCTGGGGGGA
>PEYM01000070.1:0-6342 GCA_002774365.1 Candidatus Saganbacteria bacterium CG08_land_8_20_14_0_20_45_16
AACTGGTTCAAAAAGAAAATTAGCTCCGCAATATCAGAGGGTATTAACAACAAAATCAAAAGACTAAAGCGGATGGCCTATGGTTACAAAGACGTTAAGTATTTCAAATTAAAAATTCATCAGCACTGTGGCTTACTGAACCCTAGGAGGTTTCCACAATAATTACGAAAGAACCAATATTTCTTATGAGACTAATAAGGTTTCCCAAAAAAACTTGGCCTGAATCCCCTCGAAGGGGTCGCCATCTCCCCAAACTTCCCATATTTTTTGGGGATTCGTTCAGGGATTCAAAGAACAGAGGCTAAAAGTTTTTTGGTGTAGGGGTGTTGGGGGGTCTTTAAAACAGTCTCAATAGAACCCAGCTCCACAATCTGGCCAGACTCCATCACTGCCACCTGATCACACATAAAACCAATCACTGAGAGATCATGGGCAATAAAAAGATAGGTCAATTTTAACTCTTGTTTTAACTGCTTAAGTAATTCTAAGATCTCAACCTGGATAGCAACATCAAGGGCAGAGACCGGCTCATCAAGAATTAGTAAGCGAGGTTCTGTGGCCAAGGCCCGGGCAATCCCCACCCTTTGGCGCTCACCACCTGAGAGCTCATGGGGGAAGCGGCGGCCATAGTCAGCTGGTAATTTAACCATAGTCAGGAGGTCTACTACTTTATCTAAAACCTTGTCTTTGGGCCAAAGCTGATGGATCAAGATCGGCTCAGCAATCGCCTCACCAATCCTTATCCTAGGGTTAAGCGAGGTTTGGGGGTCTTGGAAAACAATCTGTAGCTCCCGGCGGATATCCTTTACATTATTATATAGAACGTGACCCGAGGTTGGCTCAATTAAACCAAGGATTAAACGGGATAAAGTGGTCTTACCAGACCCTGATTCCCCGACCAAACCAAGGCTAATACCTTGGTTAATAGATAGGTTCACCTGGTTGACTGCTAAGACCTGATCAAAGCTCTTGCTTAAATTTTTGGTTTCCAAAAAGTTCATGGCCTGCGAAACATAGTATCACAGGAGATAAAACTTGGCCACAGACAAGGCCCCTTTTAGGCTGTTTTTTAACGCGGAGATTAAAAGGTTCTCTCTAGTCATGGTCAGCTCTTCATTGATCACTTTTTCAATCGCCAGCAGCTCTTCCCTAGCCTCACTTGTCCCAGTTTCGATCAAAAGCACAATGTGCTTGATAACTATGTCCTCAACACCGCGTAAGCTTTCCAGTCGTTGCAACCGCTTAATCTCGTCAAGGGATGTTTTTAAATGGTCTAGCCTGATTTTTTTCATGGGATTCGTGATCCTCCCTTTCTATATATATATCGTTAAAAGGAAGACGAAATTTCAATTTGCTTTGAGTATTAGGGGCTAGGAACTGGGAGGGTTAATAAGTGATCTTAAATTGCTGGATGCGATGGTTGCCAGTATCTGCCACAAATATTTGGCCTCGCTTGCCAACACAAATCCCAATTGGGCCGTTAAACTGCCCCCAGCCGCTGCCCTTGCTCCCATAAGCCAGCACAAATTGTCCGTTCTTAGCAAAAACCTGAAAGCGGTTGTTATCACAATCTGTGACATAAATAAACTTATCATCGACCGCCAAGCGGCAAGGTCGGTGAAAAAAGCCTTCAGCCTCACCTAGCTTGCCAAAAGAAACTAACGGTTGACCATCATAATCAAGTTTTTGAACACGATGATTGCCTGTATCTGCCACATAAATATAACCGTCGCGATCAACCGCCACCCCACCTGGGCCATCAAAAAATCCGCTGCCATAGCCAAAACCACCCACCTCACCTAAAAACTCAGCCGTATTGCTATATTTTAAGATCCGGTCGTTACCAGAATCAGCAATGTAAAGGTTCCCTAGATTGTCAACCGCCAGCCCGCCTGGGTCATAAAGGCTGCGATATTTAACCTCGCCTGTTGCCACCTGAGCAATATAATTTCCCCTGATATCAAAGAGCTGGATCCGATCATTATCTTTTTCTGAGGTGTAGATCCGAAAATTAAAATCAACGCACAAGCCCACCGGGGTGTTAAACTTCCCACTGCTCGTACCAAAGCCGCCAAATTGATAAAGAAAGTTACCATCTTCGTCTAATCTGACCACGCGGTTATTACCAGTATCAGCCACAAAAAGGTTGCCTTGCCCAGTTGCTGGGTCACCGACCACACCCAAAGCTACATCGTATGGATAATAGAACTGACCATCCCCAGAACCCGGCAGACCGATCTCGCACACAAACGCCACCGTCGGGGTTACCACTTCTTTGGTCGACGGAGGAACATCCATGGCCACCACTTGCGTGGCAAATAACAAAAGACCAATTGCAATTAACAAACAATTGTTAACTCTCAAAATCCCAATTCCTTAACTTTTGCCCCTATCTCGCCAGCCTTCATTAAAGTCTCACCAATTAAAACCCCATTGACACCAACTTGTCTTAACCTATCAATGTCATTAGCTGTTTTAATCCCACTTTCACTAATAATAATCCTTGCTTTGATTTGCGGGAAAGTTTCAATCAAACGGCTGGTTATCCCAAGGTCAACTTTCAAAGTCTCAAGATCGCGATTGTTGATCCCAATAACTTTGGCTTCAGTATTTAAGACCCTTTCAAGCTCTGCCTCATTATGGACCTCAACCAGGGCCTTCATGCCCAGTTCATGCGCTCGGCAAAGAAAGTTAATTAGTTCACTATCTTGAAGAATTCGAGCAATTAAAAGCACCGCGTCAGCCCCGGCAATACGCGCTTCGTAAATTTGGGACTCATCAATGATAAAATCTTTGCGCAGCACAGGCACAGCCACAGCCTCTTTCACTAATTTAAGATAATCAATCTTACCTTGAAAAAACTTTTCATCGGTCAGGACAGAAATAGCCCCTGCCCCAGACTGTTCATATATTTTGGCAATAGCAGCCGGGTCAAAATCTTGGCGGATCAAGCCAGCCGAGGGTGAGGCTTTTTTTACTTCAGCAATTAACGTCAATTTATCTTTGTGAAAAGCGGCTAAGAAATTTTGAGTAGGACCAACCTTGCCCGCAAAACGAGCCAAATCAACCCCTTTGAACTTCTCTATTTCCTGGCGTTTATTGGCAATGATGTCATCAAGGAGCATTTGAAGATACTATACCTTACTGACACAAAGAGGTCAAATTGTCCATGAGATGACCTCCAGATCAGCTAAGGCCATCCCCTCTTCCAAAAAGCTGAAACTTGCCTGGTTAGACATTCTTACTTTGGACGCATCTGGAATTTGTATAGCTGTACGCCCCAGGCTCCAAGCGCCTAAGGTCGACAAGATTGGCAACACCTCTTTAGAAGAAGCAAGGTCCCTATGCCCCAAAAGTGCAAGTATTTTTTCAGCTAAAGTTCGCCTAAGCCCAGCAAAATCGTCTTTTGCTAGCCCCTTTTCATCCCTTGGCTGAACATTTCTTTGCCTCCTAATTTCCAGATCTTCAACTAAGTTTACAAAGCTTGCCAGCCCGCTGCTTCTATACTCTTTCATTTCACCGATTACTTCTAAGATTGATAACAAAGACTTCTCGATAAAACAAAGGTCGCAAAGAGGCAATAATTGGCTAAGCAGAACAAAAACCGGCTGGCACAAAACATCCTCAAATTGAGTTGCATTGAAGCGCCTAAGCCAGCTCAACATCTTTTCCAAAACTGAAGGAATCTGCTCCATCCCTTGACCCGCACTAACCGCAAAAAAAACCAGATGGGTTTATTGTAACAAGTTCTGGGGCAGACAGTATTTCCTCAGAAAGACCGACCAGTTTTTCACTAGAGAGCCTGGCCCCATTAACCCCCGCGATTTGAGCCAAGTATAGAAGCTCTTGGCCAGTAAGAATTTCTTTGGCCCGGGTGTTAACAAAATCCAATATTGCTGGGACTAAAACATGCTGGCTCTCATCAATCGAGCTAAGGATCACTTCTAGCCCTTGGCAAATCCGGTCGCTCGCAGTAAACGATTTAACTAGATTCCAAGCCACACCTAAATACAAACTATCTTCACTCACCTGGCTTAGATAAGCTAACCGCGCTACTTGGCGCACCGTCCAATCCAGCTCATCGTCCATGGATAAGGAAGAACTCTCGACCAACTTAATGATCTGGGCTTTGAATGAGGTTACCTGTCGAGGATTTCTCAAATTAGTTAGAGCACGAGCCACCTCTCCTATCGCCTGATCAAAATCTTCCCCAGCCAACCTTTCTGCCGCAAAATCAAGGGCTGCTTGCAAATACTCTACCCGTCTGGTCTCTGCTTTGCCTGACATATTGACAATTGCCGAAACAAAACTTAGCGGAGCAAATCTTTACTTAAAATCAAGGAGGGTCTGAAGCGTCGGGCCTCCTATCGTCCATAGGACACTGGAGCGACGACCTAATTTGCCAATCACTACTTTAAGGACCCGATTCTCTTCCCAGGGATCATTAGGACGCAGCACAATTTCGTTCAATAAGCCCTGTTTAATTGCTCTTCTTAAAACCGCCACCCGCAAAGTTCTTTGGCCAAAATCAATTCCAATTGCCGCTAAATCACCTTGATAATTTAGACCTTGCTTGGAACGGATAATAGCTTCCGTCAAATCAGCGCGCAATTTTTCAATGCCCCTTTCCAGGGCTTTAGTTTTAACCCAAGAACGACGGACCCTTAGTCCTTCAATTGATTGGTTTTTCATATACTGTTATTTCGAGAAGGAAAAAATTAAATTTCACTTTTTATGCTAGTTTTTTTTACACCGGCCCAATCCATTTAGAGGACAATTTTGGCACAAGGGGCGTGGTCGGCAAAAATTTTTACCTAGGGCAACCAGCAAAGCATGATATTCATTATAGAGCCTAACTCGCTTGGGCAGATTATTTTCAAAATATTCTTTGATCTGATGATAGTCCTCAAAATCAAATAACCCCAAGCGCTGGCCAATTCTTCTAGTATAAGCATCAACCACAAAGTTGGGCTTATTAAGCGCATATAATAGTATAGAGTCAGCAGTCTCCGGCCCAATCCCATGCACAGCCAATAGCTTTTCGCGCAACGTTTGAACCCCCTCACACCTCATCGCTCGCAGCCTCCCACCATATTCCCTCAAAAAGAATTTTGCAAAAGCCCTAAGTTTTCTCGCCTTCTGCCGAAAGTATCCAGAGGGTTTAATCCAACGTTCTACGCTCTGCTCTCTACTTTCTACTATCTTTTCTGGGGTTAGGACTTTTACTCTTTTTAGATTAGCTATCGCCTTTTCAACATTGCCCCAATTCGTGCTCTGCGTCAAAATCGCGCCAACCATCACTTCAAAAGGCGAATCCGCTGGCCACCAATGTTGAGGACCAAAATAATCTAGTAATTTGTTATATATTTTAAATAACTTAGCTTCTTGCTTCATCAACTTGCTTATATTCCTCTCTCCATAAAATGAAGAGAGGTGCCGAGTCCGCCAGAGGCGGACGAGGCGGGGTGAGGCTCGGAAAATATCTTGATCTTGCCAAACTCGCCATCATAACCCGGTGCAATGCTGACTTTTCCCTCACGCACCTTAATAATCCCGTCTGCGATTTCTGGTAAAAGGGCCGCCCGCAGCTCATCAGCTGAAGTCTCAAGCAAAATTTTAAATTCTGTCCTTAATTTTTGAACCGCTGAATGATAAGCCTCCTGCACCGCCTTGGTCCCCACCCCTCTCCCCTTACTCTCTGCAATTATTTCCTGGAGCGGGATCATACTTTTAAAAGGGATCGCTGTAGCTGGCCGAAAACCATCGCTGCGATCAGCTAAGTCATCAACCCGGTGCATGACACCAACAGTGACTGGCCGGCCGCAAACTGAGCAAAGTTTATTGTGAGCCTTGGTCTCCTTGGGAGTCCAGCGAATCTGACAGTCCCGATGCCCATCATAGTGATACTTCCCCTCTTCTGGGAAAAACTCAACTGTAAACAAGAATTTACTTGGGTTTTTATGACGAATCGCAGAAAACATAGCATTATAAGAAAGTTCAGTTTCAAAAACGCAGACCTCTCGTCCTAATTTTGAGGGTGAATGCGCATCAGAACAGGAGATCAAGCTGATATTATCCAGCATCGATAGCCGCCAGTTCATGGCCGGATCAGACGAAAGCCCAGTTTCAATCGCAAAAATATATTTTGAGTACTTACCAAAACATTCCTCAATCGTGTCAAAGCCTGATTTTGAGCCAAAGATAGAAAACCAGGGGGTCCAAGCATGGGCTGGGACAATTACGCAATATTTGGAGATGTTAAAAACTATTTCAGCCAGCTTCTCCGCGTCCAATCCTAAAATCGGCCTGCCATCTGCTGTTAGATTTCCTATTTTATTAAGC
>PEYM01000070.1:6427-6839 GCA_002774365.1 Candidatus Saganbacteria bacterium CG08_land_8_20_14_0_20_45_16
GGCCGCCGCCTGTTACATAGCCGTCGTCTTTTTTAACTGTGCCGGCGTGGAAGACCAGAGCGCCGGCCGGGACTTTATACAGCCCGGTTATCTCTTTGCCTTTTTCCGGGTTTTCCGGATAACCTCCGGAAGCCAGAACCACCGAGACGCAGGTTTTCCTGGAAATTTCGAGTTTCCTGCCGGATAGATCCTTGTCGGCGCAGGCTTTGAGCATCTGCAGCAGGTCGCCGGCTACCAGGGGCATTATTGACTGGGTCTCAGGGTCACCGAACCGGCAGTTGAATTCCAGGACTTTAGGGCCGCCCGGGGTGAATATTAATCCGGCGAAGAGCACGCCGCAGAAGGGGATCTGCTCTTTTTTAATTCCGTCTACGAAACGCTGAAGCACTTCTTTTTTAATAAGCTCAAGGCC
>PEYM01000120.1 GCA_002774365.1 Candidatus Saganbacteria bacterium CG08_land_8_20_14_0_20_45_16
GTTATAGTCGGGAAAGCTCGCTTTAAACCAAAATTTTCTGGGTTGACCACTTTATAATCAAAGCTCTTTAACTCTTTCCTTTACTATCGCCAGTTTTTCTTGCGCCGCTTTCAGCGCCTCTTTTTGCTTAGTAATCGTCTCTGGCGGAGCTTTGGAGGTAAAATTCTTGTTAGCCAGCAGCCCTTCAAGCCGTTTAATTTCTTGAGTTAGGTTTTGTTCTTCTTTTTTGAGCCTTTCAACCTCTTTTTCAAGATCAATTAGTCCTTTAAGCGGGATAAAGAACTGGATATCAGCCACAACACCAGAGGCAGATTGTTCTGGCTTATCTTTCATTGCAGACTTAAACTCGATTTTGACTGCTTTTGCCAAGGATTTAATAAAGACTTCGGCTGATTTTAAGGTTTCGTGCTCCGCCTTATTTTTTGCTACAAAAACCAGCTCTATATCTTTGGTCTGAACCCCCATCTCTGCCTTAATATTGCGAATTTTGATAATAACTTCCTTGACCAACTCCATCTGTTTCTCTATTGTCGCATCAATTAACGTTTTCTCCGCCTTTGGCCATTTATCTAATAGTAAATACCTTGGTTGTAAGTTGTCAGTTGTCAGTTGTGAGTTAATTTCCTCGGTTATAAAGGGCATAAACGGATGGAGTAACTTCAAGCTCCCCCCAAGCACATAAAGCAACACACATTGCACTCTTGCTTTTTTTTCAGGGTCATCAGAGTAAAGATCATTTTTAGAGATTTCAACGTACCAATCGCAAAAGTCACCCCAAAGAAAATCATAGATTGCCCTGGCTGCATCGCCAAACTCAAAGTTGTCAAAATATTTAGTTGTATCTGTAATTAAACTGTTGTAGCGGCTTAAAATCCACTTATCCGCCAATGTAGAGGCGCCCTTTAGGTCGCCATTTAATGGGGGCCTAAAGGCCTCCGCTACACCCAAGCCTTGCATCACAAACCTTGCCACATTCCAAATTTTATTCGCAAAGTTCCTTGCTTCGGTAATTTTATCTGGGGTAAGTTTGATATCTTGCCCCTGCCCGGTAATTAAGGAGATCAGAGCAAACCGCAAGGCATCGGCCCCAACTTTATCAATAATTTCCAGCGGGTCAATCACGTTGCCAAATGATTTACTCATCTTTTTGCCAGAGGCATCGCGCACCAACCCGTGGATAAAAACTGTACTAAAGGGAACCTTCTTCATAAAGTGGGTCCCCATCATAATCATGCGCGAAACCCAAAAAGTGATGATGTCATAGCCAGTGACTAAAACCGAAGTTGGATAAAAAGTTTTAAGTTCTTTTGTCTGGTCCGGCCAACCCAAAGTTGAAAACGGCCAGAGAGCCGAGCTAAACCAGGTATCAAAAACATCAGGATCTTGCTCAATCTTTGATCCCCCGCACTTCGGACATTTTTTTGGCTTTTCCTCCGCTACAATAATTTCATTACATTGTTCGGGTTTCGGGTTTCGGATTTCGGATTTGCAATAATACACAGGGATCCTATGTCCCCACCAAAGTTGCCGAGAAATACACCAATCTTTAAGATTTGTCATCCAGTTAATATAAACCTTGGTCCAACGGTCAGGGACATATTTTATTTTCCTTTCCTCAACCACTTTGATCGCCTCACGAGCTAAATCCGCAACCTTAACATACCACTGGTCTGACAAATACGGCTCAATCACCGTCTTACAGCGGTAGCACTCGCCAACAGAATTTTCATAATCCTCTATTTTCTCAATCAAGCCCTGCTCTTCTAGCTTTTCAACAACTTTTTTGCGCGCGTCAAAGCGGTCGAGCCCATTAAACTCGCCAACTGTAATTTTGGCATCAGGGGTCATAATAATAATGCGCGGCAGGTCGTGCCTCTCCCCTATTTCAAAGTCATTGTGATCATGAGCCGGAGTAACCTTGACTGCCCCAGTGCCAAACTCAGGATCAACAAAATCATCAGCAATCACCGGGATTTTGCGATCAGTTAAAGGGAGCTTAATCATTTGACCAACTAGGTGTTTATAACGCTCATCTTTCGGATTAACCGCCACCGCAGTATCCCCCAGCATCGTCTCCGGCCTCGTCGTCGCCACTATTATATAATTACTACCATGTTCTGATTTCGGATTTCTGATTTCGGATTTGGCAAGAGAATATTTCAAGTACCACAGCTTCCCCTTTTTATTCTCATACTCAACCTCAATATCAGAAATCGCGGTCCCGCATCTGGGACACCAGTTAATTAAACGTTTCCCTTTGTAAATCAAGCCTTCGCGGTATAAAGTGACAAACTCTTTGGTTACAGCTTGGGAGAGTCCCTCGTCCATAGTAAAGCGCTCGCGCGACCAATCTAAAGCACAGCCTAGTCTTCTCAATTGTTTAGTAATACGACCGCCATACTCTTCTTTCCACTGCCAAACACGTTTCAAAAACTCTTCGCGGCCCAGCTTATCTTTACTGGTCCCTTCTTTGCGCAGGGCATTTTCAACAACATTTTGGGTCGCAATCCCAGCATGATCAGTCCCAGGGACCCACAAGGTGTTAAACCCTTGCATTTTTTTGTAGCGGATCAAACAATCTTGGATCCCATTATCTAAGGCATGGCCCATATGAAGAGAGCCGGTAACATTAGGTGGAGGAATTACTATTGTAAAAGGTTCTTTTGAGGAATCTTCTGCTGGCGCAAAAATCCCGCTCTCTTCCCAAATTTTGTACCATTTTTGTTCAACTTCTGCTGGATTATAGACTTTAGGAATCTCTTGGTTCATAGTATCTTTATTTTAGCAAATTCTCATCTCAAAGTGAAATTTTTCTCTCATTTAACAGATAAATATTAGGAGTAAATCATGTCAAATGTTTCTATTCCAGCATATAGACCAGATCCATTAAGTGGTAAAACAATCAAGAATTACCGCGATCGTGTTCGACCAATTGTGAATGGCATTAGCAATGCCACCATTGCCATTAAAGCGGCTGTCAATAAAGGACGCATCTTACTTTGCCCCTGGTTTCATCGAAAAAAAATCTACTTACCAGTTGAAACCCTAAGAGATAGAGAGCAAACCATTGTCCTCTGCTTTCCAAAAAAAGAAGAGGTCTTTGCCGCAGTCTTTACTGAAAAGGCGTGGCGCGATCAGAAGGGAAAGCCAAGCGAAGTCTTTCTCGTCAGAAATTCAGAAAGGGAGGTCTTTCTTGAAGGCCAGCCTGTTGATAAAAATGAAACTAAAGTAGAAGCGCCTAATACTAAAGGAGAAACAGAGACCACTAGAAAACGACGCGAAGGAAAAGAAGCAGCAAATTTTTGGCTGAGAATAAGAGATAATCTGCCCTCTTCTTTTTCAAGAAAAGTTAAGCCAGATGGGACAGTAAATCTTTGTAGTATTGCTGGAATTCAGCGTTCTTTCCCGATTGGGATTCAATATAAAGGCAAAACAGCTAATATTTCATTCTTAGAAAATGAAGAAATTAGAGTGGTCTCTTTCCAAGTTGAATTCTTAACTGTTAGCTTTTGCCTTTTCAAGAACGGTGATTTTAGTGAGGAGCCAAGGATTTGACGTCTCCAGGTAAAATTTTTCTCCAGAGTGCCAGAAGAAAGTACACAGTTCGAATTTAAACTAGCAGATGATCTTGTGCGAGAGGAAAACGAAAGCCCTCTACACAACAACTAAAATCTGCTTGTCTATAAAAGAAGCCAGCTTTAAATAGTCGGCCATCCCCTCAAAAACAGCCTCTTGAGGGATCATCCCCACAAGCTCTGACTCTAAAATCTCCACCTGGTACTCTTGTGCCCAGTTTTTGACTTCAGCAAAAACCTTTTTTAGTGAGGTCATCCGGTGGTCGCAGAGATTGATTGAGACTTGAGTTATTCCTCGAGAAAGAAGCGAAATCCCCAAGGCCCTCACCCCTTTCAGCCCACCGCTCTTTTCCCTAATATTCTTGGCAATTGACTTGGCAATATCCAGATCTGTGGTCTTAAGATTAACATTAAACGCAATTAAAAAATCCCGCACCCCAACAGCCACCACCCCTGCTGAAAAATGAAGGTCATGGCCCACATCCGGCTGGCGCTCTGGTATATTGATCTCCTGGCACAAAAGGTGATACCCACCCCGCCTGACAAAAGGGAGCTCTTTTCGCTCTGGTTTTAACGCCGACTCTCCATAATAATAAACAGGCAAAGCTAATTTTTGCCAGAGCTCTTCCCCTAATTCGCGCACCAAACATA
The DNA here is from genome assembly GCA_002774365.1 of Candidatus Saganbacteria bacterium CG08_land_8_20_14_0_20_45_16. Taxonomy (GTDB): domain Bacteria; phylum Margulisbacteria; class WOR-1; order O2-12-FULL-45-9; family O2-12-FULL-45-9. The sequence goes on from PEYM01000120.1 coordinate 4,227, forward strand.
AGACTTCAGGCAGAGGACAGCTAACAGGAACAAACGGAATAACATCTACTACTCCAATATATGGATGCTCCCCCTCATGCTCCCTAATATTTAAAAGCTGCATCGCCCGCAAAGTTAGATCAAAAGCCGCTTGCTTAACTTCTTGAGGCCCGCCAACCATGGTAACAACTGTGCGGTTATGGTCTGGATCAGAGTGGACATTAAAAACTTTAGCAGTTTTAACAGCAGCAACAATCTCATCAACTAAGGCTAAGTCACGGCCTTCGGAAAAGTTCGGGACACACTCAACCAGCTTATTCATCTGAGGCTGGGCGCGGAACATTTGACGTTAGACCTTTTAACCCTGCCAAGGCTTGCTCAAGGTCAGCGTTCTCTAAAGTTTCTTTAGTCATCAAGGCCTTAGCAATCAGGTGCATCTGATCTTTGTTTAAGGCCAGCAATTCCTTGGCCCGCTGAAAACATAGGTCAACAATCCCTTTGATCGCCTCATCAATTTTATCAGCGGTTTCTTCGCTGTAATCCTTCATTTCAGCAATGTCACGGCCAAGAAAGATCTGTCGGTCCTTACGGCCAAAGGTCCTGGGCCCTAGCTTGCTCATGCCAAATTCACAGACCATTTTTTTAGCTAAGTCAGTAGCCCGCTCGAGATCATTGTGCGCGCCAGAAGTAACCTCGTTAAAAATAATTTCTTCCGCCACCCTACCCCCCATCAAAACAGTAATCTGATCAAGGGCCTCACCATAGCTCACCAAATGCTTGTCTTGTTCCGGGAGCTGCAATGTATAACCCAAGGCCATCCCGCGCGGCAGAATGGAAATCTTGTGAACTGGGTCGGCATGGGAGAGCACTTTTGACAAAACAGCATGCCCGACCTCGTGAAAAGCCACAATCTCCCGCTCTTTATCTGAGATCACCCGGCTCTTCTTTTCTGGTCCAGCAAGCACCCTGTCAATTGCCTCCTCCACCTCTTCCATTGTTACTTCTTTTTTTTCAGCTCGAGCCGCTAAGATCGCGGCCTCGTTTAAAACATTCTCTAGGTCAGCCCCGGTAAAACCCGGCGTCCGGCGCGCCACAACATTAAGATTAACATCGCTGGCCAAGGGCTTACCCTTAGCATGAATCGCCATGATCCCTTCTCTCCCCTTTAAGTCAGGCTTATCCAAGACCACTTGGCGATCAAAGCGACCAGGCCGCAAGAGGGCTGGATCTAAAATATCCGGCCGATTGGTCGCCGCAATGATAATAATATTAGTCTTAGGGTCAAAACCATCCATTTCAACCAGCAATTGGTTTAAAGTCTGCTCGCGCTCATCATGACCACCACCAAGCCCAGCCCCCCGATGCCGGCCCACGGCATCAATCTCATCCATAAAAATAATCGCTGGGGGCTGTTTTTTGGCTTCGGCAAAGATCGAACGGACCCGCGACGCCCCCACCCCCACAAACATCTCAACAAAATCAGAACCAGAGATTGAAAAAAATGGGACCCCAGCCTCCCCGGCAATGGCCCGAGCCAGCAAGGTTTTACCTGTCCCCGGCGCCCCCATTAAAAGCAACCCTTTGGGCATCTTGGCCCCTAAGGCCTGGAACTTGGCCGGGTTTTTCAAAAAATCAACAATCTCATGGAGCTCTTCTTTGGCCTCATCCACCCCAGCCACATCAGCAAAAGTCACATTAGTCTTGCCGACTTGGGGCTTGACCTTGGAGCGACCAAAAGCAATCGCCTGTTGATTGGTATTTTGCGCCTGACGAATGATTAGCCACCAGAGGAGGGCAAAAAAGGCAATTGGGATCAAGAGCTGGATCGCTAAATTCCAAAGCCAGTTTGACTCAACCGGAGCCTCAACCTTAATTGTCACCCCTTTGCTGCGCAGGTCTTTGACCAGATTAGGATAATTAAGGGCTCGACTGCTAAACTTGCTCTTATCAATCAGATCACCCTTAAGCTGATCGCCAGCGATTGTTACATCCTTGACCTTTCCTTGTTCAACTAAATCAAGGAACTCTGAAAAACCAATCTCTTTTGAAGCCAGCTCAGACTGGAACATGGGCGAGATAAGCGCTAGGATCGCTAAAACAACAAGCAAATAAATAAAAATATTTTTCCAATTGGTCTTCATAAGATTTTTTCCAAACACTCACCCCAGTTAGGCAAACTTCTTCCCCCTCTCCCAGAGGGAAAGGGGTTTAGAGGGCTTAGTAGAACTATATTATAACATATTCTCGTCGGTAACTCTAGAATCATCAGACTTTGCGCCGGCCTTTCTTCTCCTGCTGCTTGATCTCTTGCCAGCACTCCAAGACCTCGCTTGAATTTGCGGCCTTAAGGTCGCTAAAAACGTGAGGGTGGCGGCGCTTCATCTTTGCCGAGACAATTTCGATCACTTGGGCTAAGTCAAAATGCTTGTCTTCTTCAGCAAAGACCGAGAGCATTACAACGTGAAGGAGCATATCCCCCACCTCTTCAGCCAAGTTTTCGTAGTCTTTCTTTTCAATCGCTTCGATTGCTTCGTTTACCTCTTCTAACAGAAAAGGACGTAAAGACTCAAGAGTTTGCTCTCTGTCCCAAGGACATTCCTGGCGCAATTTCCTCACGATTTCAACAAATTGCTCAAATTTTTGGCCAAGTTTTTTCATCATTACTATTTTATTTTACCATATCCCTCACCTTGCTTCAAAATTCCACATGCTTTCATGCAAGATTTAGCCTGCTTATCCCGATATACTAAGTAGAAAATGGCCACAAAAAATACTACAACCAAACAAGCGGTTGCGGACAAGCAAAACGGTCCGAGCCTTGAGTCCTTGGGGCTAAAATCACCCATTGAGATTTTTGATATTTTGTCGATCTTAAGGGTTGATAATGAACCGCTTATCAAAAGCAGCCAAGCTTTACTGGACCAAAAGCTCAAGGCCCAAACTATTATGGAATATTTTAAGACTAAATTTAATATTAGCCCGGGCGATCTGCCCTATCTTGCCTCAATGATCAAGCACGACCTAAAACACGGCAAGATCAAATTAAGGAGAAACTAAGGTGGGTGACCTGTCACAAAATATCGGTAATATTGGTGGGGTTAGACCAACCCAGCGCTCAGAAGGTACCCAAGCTGGTGTCTACTTAAGCTCTGACCAAATCGAAGACTATAAAGCTAGAATCAGACAGGTCCAAACCTCGCCAGCCGAAAGGTTCACAGAAATCCCAGCTACGTTAGGCCGGCTTAATCCAGACGCGGCCGCTCAAGACCCAACACCAATCAACCGGCAGATCATCCAAGAGGCAGCCCAAGCACCTGACCCAAGCAACAGCACGGCTGGCATTGAACAGCTAGCTGGCAATTTGCAAGTTATTTACGCACTGCTGCCACAGGCTCGGCCCCTGGCACGACAGGCTGCAGCAGAACAGCGCTTAGTAGGAGGCAAGGCATGAACCCAGAAAAAAGCGCTTTAGAGCAATTAGAAGATATGCTTAAGGAATTTTGGCGGCAGCTGGCTAGGCCATCTATCATTGCCGCTCGCCACGCAGAATTTCTCATTGAGCCAAAGATCTTTATCGGCGATAAGCTCCATCCTGAGATCTTAAAGCTTTTGACCTTAAATTATTTGGCCAATACTTCACGCCAAGATTCTGGCACTGGCAATAACATTGAGGTTTCAACAGAAAAGATCGTGATCAAAAATCAAAAGGGCAAACCAGTGGTCATTATCCGCGACCAAGAGATTGTCCAGCAATTCCTTGCTCAGCAAGCTTAAGCTTATCGCAGCCTTTGATCTCTAACCGCCTCAGCCGACCATCAAAAAAAGCCACTATTAATTGATCGTTTTCCTCTTTGATGCTCTTAACCCCAGCTTGCAGCGCCTTGACCTTTAAGGATAAGAGTTCAAATAACTTGGCCAGTTTAGCTGGGACAGGGCCAAAACGCTCAAGCAGCTCTTGCTTCATCTCCAAAAGCTCAGCTTGGCTCTGCAATAGGTTCATCCGACGGTAGACAGCAATCCGCTGTCGCTCGTCAACAATATAGGCTTCTGGAATAAACCCTTCGACTTTAAGGTCAAGCATTACCTCACGGGGACTGACCGATTTTTGTCCCTTAACCTCGCGCACCGCCTGCTCCAGCAGTTCACAATAGAGGTCAAAACCAACTTCAAGAATGTGGCCTGACTGCTCTCGGCCTAAAAGATTGCCTGCACCCCTGATCTCTAGATCACGCATCGCCAATTTATAGCCAGAGCCCAAAGCTGTAAATTCAGTGATTGCTGCCAAACGCTGCTGAGCTTCGGTTGTCATAACCTGGTGTGGCTGATAAAACAAATAGGCGTAAGCCTTGACCGCAGACCGGCCCACCCTGCCCCTAATCTGGTAAAGCTGAGACAAACCAAAATGGTCAGCGTTATTGATCAAGATCGTATTAACGTTTTGGATATCAAGCCCAGATTCAATGATCGAGGTGCAGACCAAAACATCAAATTTGCGATCAAGAAAATCGATCATGGTGTTTTCTAACTGACGCTCTGGCATTTGGCCATGGGCCACTGCTACCTTAGCCTCAGGCACTAATCTTTTGATCTTAGCCGCCGCCCCAACAATCGTTTTGACCACATTATGTAAAAAATAGATCTGCCCGCCGCGGTCAATCTCGCGCAAAATAGCTTCGCGGACCACGGCCTCGTTGTAAGGCAAAACATAAGTCCTAATCGGCGAGCGGTCAATGGGCGCGGTATTGATCACACTTAGGTCCCTTGCCCCGGCCAGGGACAGGTAAAGTGTCCGCGGGATCGGCGTAGCGCTTAAGGTCAGCACGTCAACATTTTGTTTTATTTTTTTTAGCCGCTCCTTGTCCCTGACCCCAAAGCGTTGCTCTTCATCAATGACCAGCAGTCCCAGATCGTGAAAGCGAACATCCTTGGACAACAAGCGATGGGTGCCAATCACAATATCAATTTTGGCCCGGGCCAGGTCCGCTACAGTTTGCGCCTGATCTTTTTTTAAGCGAAAACGAGACAGCATGGCAATGACAAACGGGGTTTCCTTAAAACGCTCTTTAAAATTATTATAATGCTGTTCAGCCAAGATCGTGGTCGGCACCAAAATCACAACTTGTTTGCCTGCAGCCGCAGCTTTGGCCGCGGCTCGGACTGCGACCTCGGTCTTGCCATAGCCAACGTCACCACAAACCAGGCGGTCCATGGGCCGTGACGCTGCCATATCTTCTTTGGTCGCAAGGATCGCTCTTTGCTGGTCAGGCGTTTCCTCAAAAGGAAAAGTGTCTGCCAGATCTTTTTGCCAAAGATCATCTCCCAAAAAACTAAAGCCTGGCAGTTTTTGGCGGTGGGCATAAAGGTGCAAGAGTTCGCTGGTCATGTCTGTGAGCGCTTTTTTTACCCGCGACTTGGTCTTTTCCCATTGACCGCTGCCTAACTTGGACAAGCGCGGGCTGGCGCCGCCAGCAGCGGAAAATTTCTCGACCATCCCGACCATGCTCGGCGGCACATAAACCTTGGCCTTTTGCGCAAACTCTAAGACCAAATATTCACGCTCAATCCCTTCGATCGTCAAAAGCTCTAAGCCTTGATAAAGCGCTACCCCATAATTTTCGTGCACCACATAATCACCTATTTTTAGCCGGGCCAACAACTCTTCAGCCACGCCTTCTTTAACCATAGGCCTGGCCCGACGTGGCCGGCCGATTTCACCAAAAAGCTCGCGGTCAGACAAAAGCTCTAAGTCGGCTATTTGGCAACCGCCACGCAAATTCCCTTCAATTACAACCGCACTAATTTCTTCGCGCAAGCGGGCCGCGTGCCGGCTGACCACAATTGTCTGATCAGATATATCAGTTAACTGCTGCCGGTAATCAAGCGGCTGGCTAAAGAGCACAGGAGTATCAGGCCCTAAAAAAGCAGATAATTCTAATTGTTTGAAAGGAGCAGCTAATTTTTTTATCTCTAAGAGATCAAGGTAGGCAAGCGGGCTGGGAAAAGTCTTGGCCCGAGCCAGCTCTCGTTTAACAAGCTGCTCAAGCTCAACAATATTATCAAAGGCCACCAAGGTTTGTTTAGAAAAATGTGCGAAAACCGGCTTAGCAAACTCTTCACTAGCCGACACAACCACGGCTTCGGCTAACGAGCCCAACGAGCGCTGGTTATACGTTGCAAAACTGCGCAAACTGACCAAGAGATCATCAGCTAGCTCCAACCTAATTGGCTGCTTAAGGTTAACGGGAAAAATATCAACAAGTCCGCCCCTGACTGAAAACTCACCAGGCTCACCCACAATGTCAAAGCGCTGGTAACCCAAATCAACCAAACGCATGATCAATTTATCTAAGGGTAAGCGCTGCTTAGAAACTAAGGACAGTGCCTCAATTGTTTGGCTAGTCTGCCACATTAACGCCTTGATCGGTGCCACGATTAGCAGCGGCGACTTTTTTTTGAGCTGCCAAAGCAAACCCAACCTTTCCCCAATTATCTCTCGGCTAACTAGCAAGCCCTCGCCTGGCAACATATCAGGAGCTGGAAAAAGCGCGACCTTGGCTCGGCTAAACAGCTCTAGCTCTTCTTTAACTGCCTCTGCCTTGGCTGTGGTGGCCACGACAATCAAAATTATAGGAAAATGAGCGTGGCAAGCTGTCAGCAGCAATGAGCTAGCTGCGCCTGGCAAACCAGCAAAAGCAGCTTGGCCTGAGTGACACAACAATGTTATCTGCTCTTTAAACTGTGGGTGTTGGCCTATTGTTTCAAGTAAACGGGTAAACGGCATGGCAGAGTTATTCTAACACATTGAATTTATTCATGGCTGACTTAAAACCGTCCCTAACTGCCAGCTCAACTGCCTCGGTCGCTGTCAGGACTGCCTCGGCCAAAACTTTAGCTTCTGCAGGCGGAATTTTTGCCAAGACATAGTCAGCGGTTTCCTGGCTAGGCTGATTTTTGCCAATACCTAGGCGGACCCGGGGGAAAAGCGGCGAGCCAATCGCCTCAATAATTGATTGCACCCCTCGGTGGCCGCCAGAGCTGCCGCTCTCACGCAACCTAAGCTGGGCCAACACCAGGTCAACATCATCGTAAATTACAATCAGCTTTTCTGGCCCAAGTTTATACCAGGCTAATAAGGCTTGGACTGCCTGGCCAGAATTGTTCATAAAGGTCTGGGGTTTAGCAAAAATAACCTTGTGCCGGGCCACCCGTGTTTCAGCTATTAATGAGGAAAATTTTGTTTTGAACTGACCAATCTCCCAACGAGCAGCTAATTGATCAATAACCTGAAAGCCAAGATTGTGTCGGGTTTTAGCATACTCCTCACCAGGATTGCCTAGCCCAACAATTAAGTACATACCCTATCTGCCGTAGGAAAATTCAATGCCAAAGCGAACATCATGGGCGACTTCACTGATGGCTGCGGCTGGTTTATCCTTTAGGTAAGTCACGCCAAGTACCTCTGTAAACATTCTAAACTTATGAAAAAACTCAACTTCACTGGTGCGGCTGCGCCAGGGCTCAAAACGCACGCCCACGCCATAATCCGCAACATTCAAGAAAGAATAGCTCGCCCCGCTCTTGCCTGAATAAGTTACATCTGCCCTTAGGTACGGGGCAATCCCATCAGCCAGATAAATCCCAATCTTGGGCTGAAAGTAAACTACATAGTCCTTAAATTCTTCCCAGCCAAAATTTGTTTCTCGATAAGAAACAGTTGACCAAAGCTCGCCCCAAGGCTTTTGCCGGTCAGGCTTTTCTTGGTTCCACTCGTGCCAAATTTCCAGGCCATAGCGGGTATCTTCCTTGGCCAAAGTCTCGGCCGACGCGGCATTTTTTAAGTAGGAGGCAGAAAGCTTTTCAGCAAAGAGCTTGACCCCAGGCAGCCACTCGTTGGCCCAGTTGGTCGCTGGAAAATCGCGCAGCGGCATGACCCTTAGGCCATATCCAGAAAAAAGTGAATTGTCCCAATAATCATTTGATTGTGAGCCAACCCCATAATACACACCATAAACCTGAAGCGGCGCACTCCCAACATTAAGACCAACTTTACCCTCAAAACGCGCCAGGCTAGAGGAAAAATTCTTGTTTTCCAAGTTGGTATCAAAGAAGGCCGCGTTATTCCACAGCTCAATAAAAAGAGCTGAGGGGACAAGCGTTTTAGGTTGACCGCTGTCCTGGGCCATGGCAAAGCCAGACAAGAACATAGCCAGCAATAAACCTGACAATAAGATCTTTTTCACTTATTCACCTTTAAGCCTATTAAGCCTTGGTTTAGTCTTCAACAATCAAGACAATATTGTCTAGGTTTAAATTCACCAAGGCATCGCCTTTTGAACCTAAACAGATTACTTGCAGTTGCAGCAAACCGCCAGAGCCGCTAGCTTGCTTGAAATTGAAAACATCATCGCCAACACCTGGGTTATCATCAACAAAGTCATCAAAAGCAATCACTACCCGCTTCCAACCCTGCCAATCCACCCGAATATCAGTCACATATTTGTCGTCATAAATTGGGGCATAGCTCTTGGCTGGATCCTGCTCTACTTGCCAATTGTTGTTATCATCATCAAGCAGCTCAATTTTGATCGTGCCAGACCCTGGGCCATTGCCATAAATATCTACAGACAAGGCATTGTACTTGGCAAAATCAAGGTTTTCCTTGGCCAAATAAGTGCCGCAACCACCAGAATACCAATTCTTGGCATTGCCTTTTAGCAACAGCGAGTATTTACCAGCCTGGCCAGCTACTTCACGCTCGCCACCAGTATAAGTATCATTGCTCACAGCCTTAGCAGTTTGAATGTCAAAGGTCCACCACTCCCGCGGGGCCCGTAAACTGCCAGACTCAAAATCATCAATCACATATTTGTCCCCTGCCTGACCCACTGTAGCAGTTTTATCACTGGTCGGGCTACTATTATTAGTAGTATTAGTATCAGGCGCCCCACCCATTGCCATGGCACTAGACACGAGCAAACCCAAACTGGCCAACAGAAACAAAGTCAATCCAATCTTTTTCATATTAACGCACCCCTTTCAATATATCTTTCGCTAGCTTTATAAAGAAATTTCACTCTAATTCTAAAATGCCCCAAACACTCGGGTCCTTATAAAAATAATAGTCGCCGTTCCAAATAAACTGGCGCTCACGCACCCCAGCCTTATCAGCATCATCAAAAGCAATGTCAAAGCCTAACTTTAACCCGCTGGCTGGCACAACTTTTGCCTTAAAAAAGCTCCAAGGCACCTTAGCCTCAAGCACATAACCAAACGGTTGGCTCTTTTTCTTAGCTACAATCTCACCCCCTTCAGGAATTCGTCTTCTTTGCCAATTCCAAATGATCGGCAAATTGTCCTTGCCATCACCAGTGCTAAAACCAATTTGATAGTCCTTGCGGCCAAAAGAGGTCCGGGTTGGGTCAGCCGCTGGATCAAGGCCCAAGACCATCTCTAGCGCGTCGCCATTCCAGACGTTTTGATTTTGCTGTTTATTGGACAAGGGATAGTTGTCTGTTATCTCAGCCGCCAGGTAAAGGTTGGTCTCGTCCCACATTAAATAGACTGTCCCTGAAAGATCTGCTAGCCCACCCCAACCAAGTCCTTCCTTAAAAAAGGCTTTATCTTTCATGACCAAGGCGTTCTTTTTGGGCCAGTCTGATAAATTACCATCAATTTTAATTGCCTGCTTGGCCTGGTCAGCAATGATCGTTTTTCTTCGCTGCTCCAGCTTGACCACCTTGGGTTGATAGCTTGCTAAAGCCTCGCCTGAACCAGAAAAAATCTGGTCTTTTAACATCTCTTGATAAGCTGCCAAAGACTCTTTGGAAGACTTGATGCGCCAATCAACTTCTTTATCAACATCAAACCAAATCAAAAGATCTATATCCCTCATACTTGATTTTAGGGAACCAGGAAGATCCTTGAGCCAAGCGGCTTTTTCTCCGCCTTTTTCAGCACAGGAAAACTCAGCGATCATAATCGGCTTACCTAGCCAGAGCTTGTGAGCGACCCGCATCTGGTTGCGGAACAAACCCAGAAAAGTCTCCCACCCGCTCCAGGACTGGGTCTTGCCCCAGTTGTAGCCATCAATCCCGATCCAATCAACATAAGCATCACCAGGATAAGTATCAACCCAATTATTCCATGGCTCATCAGGGTTTGAATAATTATTAAAGCTCCAAACCCATTTGACATTGCTCGCTTTTTCTTGCTTAAAGATATCAACAACATGACGATAAAACTTGATGAACTTTTCTGGATCTTTGCCATTCCTGCCCACACTCCACGAATAAATATCAACATTAAACTCATGGCCAATCCTTAAAAAGAGCGGCTGGCCAAATTCCTTGGCTCCCTTGGCCCACTGGCGGATATAGCCATCCCACTTGCCAGCAATAATATCATCAATCGTAATCTTACCTGGGTAAGTCCAATACATCGCCTCCCAAACAATATGCGGCACTGCGCCATAATCAGTGACTTTTTTTGCATCAGCGCTGGGGAAAGGGCACGCCCAATCCTGATACCACATGATGGTTGCTGGCTTGGCCCCAACTTGCTCTTCATATTTTGTAATATAGTTCATATTGTCCGGCGCACCTTGGCGAAATACGCCAATAAATACTTGCCTTATTCCTGGATTAGCTTCAGCTGCTTGGGACATTGCATAAGCCAAAGTTCCAACAAGCGTAAAACTTAAAAGGCAAAGCCACAGCAAAAAATTCGAAAAGACAATAGACCATGGACTATGGACAATTGACCTCGGACATGGAACATAGGATATAGGACATTTTAAATTTTGGCTTTCCATAAGTTATCCTTTCACTGCGCCGGCAGTTAAACCGCGCACGATATGACGTTGCAACAAAAAGAATATCACAACCACAGGCAGGGTCGCAACCGTGGCCGCGGCCATCATTAGATCAAAACGGTTTTGGTAATTACCAACAAACAAACGGATGCCAACTGGAATAGTCATGGTATCTGCATTGGTCAAGACCCAGGCAAACATTAGCTCGTCCCAGGCATTTAAGAAAACATAAATTCCAGTCGCAATAATCCCTGGCATGGCCAGCGGCAAAGCCACATGCCAAAAAACTCGCAAACGAGAACAACCATCAATCAAGGCTGCTTCTTCCAGCTCTCGCGGGATCGCGGCAAAGAAACCGCGCAAAATCCAGATAGAAAAAGGGAGAAACCAAGCTGAATAAATCAAGATGATCCCAGGGAAGGTCCCTTTGACTGGAATACCTGTCAGGGTAGTAAATTTAACAAACATAATGTAGATCGGGATCAGGTACATGATCATGGGAATCATTTGAGTAGCTAAAATAGCGTTGCTAAACAAGTCTGACCCAGGAAAGCGAAAACGTGACAAGGCATAAGCCGCGAAAGTAGCAAAGATCATGGCAAAGACCATAGTAAAACCACAGATAATTAAAGAATTCCGCAAATACAAGCCAAAGTTGACGTTTTTCCACATATCAATATAGTTATTAAACCTGATCAAGAGATGGCCATTGGGTAAACGAGTCTGACCAAGCACTTGCTTAGAGCCGGCGTCGCAGCGAAAAAGCTTGCCCGAGCTGCCACCCAGGTAAAAAACATTGTTGTCTCTTACTTGAACAAAGATCTCGCTATCAATTCCGGCAAAAGCTGCCACATCAAGTGGCCGAGGCCTTTTTCTCTCAGGAAAATAATTGTGTTTTTTCTCACGGATGAATTTGACGGCAAGGGTTGCTGGGTCAAACTGCCAAACCCCAGAGAAACTTTTATAGTCAAGTGAAGCCACAATCTTGCCATTAATCTTGGCTAGATAAGTAGTGGTAACTTTATTGTAGTCAATTACTGGCAGATCAAACCTAACTCGTTGGTGCTGCTTAAAATTATGCTGATCAATGCGATACAGTCCCTTATCAGCCGAGAATAGCCAGATGTATTGACCATCCAGCAAATAAGAAGTAGCTGCAGTCTTATAAGAGTAATGCGCTCGCAGTTTAAGGTCAGCCGCCTGAAAACGATTAAGGCCACCGTCAGCAGCCAAGACCAGCAACTCCTGGCCAATAGGCTTGATGAGCAAAATGTCCGTGCCAGCTCGGCGCAGGCCAACCTTGCCAATAGCAATGTCAGTTGAGTCCTTAAGCGAAGAATAGACCATCCAGCCAATTGGCAAGAGGGTAAAGAACAAAAAGACCAGCATAAAAAAGCTAATAATAATATCAGTTAAGCGTTTTTTAAAATAATAAGATAGGTTCATTTCTCAACCAGTTCCTCGCTTCTCTTAAAATAAGTAAACCAGATATTGACAATAATGATCATCACAATTAAGAGCAGGACCGACGTAGCTGCCCCAGTCCCGAAATTCCAGAGTTGGAAGGAATTGCGGAAAATATTGGTCATCATCAAATCGCCCCACTCCCCGGGATATCCTGCCCCAAAACCAAACATCATGATTACAATATTAAATGAATAAGTATTATAGATCAGACCAAAAAGGATCAAGATAAACCAAACTGGCCGGAGCAGCGGCCAGGTAATCATCCAAAATTTGCGCCAGGGACTGGCGCCGTCAATATCCGCTGCCTCATAAAGCTCTTCTGGAATAGTCTGCAAGCCAGCTAAAAGCATTAGCATTGAGAGCGGCCAAAAACGCCAGATCGTTGGGATAATGATGGCCCAGATAGTATTGGGGCCAGACAGCCACGAGGGTTTGAACGGGATAATTTTGAGCCAGTCAGCCAGCATGACATTGACCAGGCCGCCCTGCTTGAGCCAAATAATCCCCCACAAAAGACCAGTCACATAAGTCGGCACAATCCAGGGAAAAAGAAACATGGTCCGGACAATCCGGCGGCCCCAAAATTTACGGTTAAGCATCAAAGCCACTACCATGCCAACTCCCAGTGTCCCAATAGTCACAATAGTTGTATAAACTAAGGTATTGCGCACTGCCTCAAAAAGACCGATCCGAATAGGGCTGCCCGGATCAATCAAGACTTTGTAGTAATTTTCTGAACCAACAAATGGGGCTAACAAATAACGCTGCAGGGTGAATTGGTCCAGCTTGAGGAAAGACATGTAAATGCCTTGGACAATCGGGGAAAGATGCAAAAAGAGCATGGCCAAGGCAGTCGGTAAAATAAAATAATAGGCAAAACTATAACGTTTGATCTTTGCCCAAAGACTTTTTTTCTTTGCCTTCATTTTCCTTTTTCAAACACACTTTCTAAAAATTTGCCCGGCCGCTAGATCAGATTTTGTCTGCAGGGACACTGTCATCAGCCTAAGCAGGACAGCAAATTTTTAAGATTATAACATCTTTTGCACAAAATAACTACTGGAAATCCCAGAGCGAAAAGCAGCTTCAGCCGACGGAGAAGAATTAAGCCGCCAATCTCGTTCTTTGTTAACATTAAAATAGCACAGGAGCTTGATCCTAGTATAATCTGTTTGAACCAGCGCTAAAGTTTCACTAAGCCAAACAGCCTTGCTCCCGCCCTGCTCAGCAGAAGCAAATTCAGCAATCATCAGTGGTTTATTAGTTAAAGTTATCAGTTGATTATAAGCTGAATTAAAAACAGCTGAAAAATCTTCCCAGGCACTATAGCCCCAGTTATAACCATCCAGGCCGACCCAGTCAACATATTGGTCGCCAGGGTAATAATTAGCCGGCTCATTCCAGGCCGCGTCCGGCAGATTGTTATTATTGGGGATCCAAACCAGGCTAACATTGCTGGCCTTGACCCGCTCTCTTACATTATATATATAACGCCAAGCTTGTTGATACTTAGCCGGGCCAGCAGCTGCACCATTATGACTACCATCCCAGGGGTACCAGTTGCCATTCATTTCATGGGCAAAGCGCAGCAAGATCGGCCGGCCCCAATTTTTTGCTGCCAAGAGAAAATTACTGACATAAGCCTCAAAAGAGCCAGAAGCAATTGCCTCAAGTGTACCTAAAGTGTGGCTAACCCAAGGCTCCCAAGTAATTAAGGGGACACTGCCGCTAGCCGCCACCAAATTAGCCTCTGCGGTAGGGAATGGGTCTTGCCAGTGGACATACCAATGGACCACGGCTAAGTTTTGGCCAATCATGCTCTGAAAAGCCTCAAGATTGTCCAAACCACCCACAAAAGCGCCAACAGCGCAACCAGAGAAATTGCCAGTAATTTTTTCGTTCGAACTATTGGTCACACCGCTACCTCCACAACCTGACAAAAATAAAATGAGGACAAGGCAAATAAAACATAGGGGCAGTTTCATCTAATACAAACGTTTTTAATCTCAAGTTTGATATCAGCTGGTCCAACAACCATAAACTGAACCTTATATGGGGCTTTAACAATCCCTAAAACTGGAAAAGAAAAATGATGATACGCTTTTGAGTCTAAATCAACAGTCAGATAGTCGTTTTCAAACGAGGTAGCCGGCACATCAGGCTTATCTCGGTCAAAGATCTCAATCCTAAGTCTGGTCCATTCAGATTTTTTAATGATCTCGCCGCGGACCTCAAGCTCAAGGAGTGACGGCCGTTTGATCTCTTCTTGAATGATCAAGTTACAGCCTAAATCAGTGCCTGAACCTTTAAGCGAATAAACCCCTGATTTTTCATCAACCTCTTCCCCAGCCTTACCAAACCCAGCAAAGATCGGCCTTACTGTAATCATGGGAATATTTTAGCACATTGGGGAGGGAAAGACTAGCGAAACAAGAATTCTTTTTTCGTGTTATCTTGATAAAGAGAGCGACATTGATCTAGCGATAATCTCTCCTGATTTTTCAGGCAACCGTTATTTAGACAGCCTTAAGATAATTCCTTTTCGCAGAAAAATAGACAATCGCATTGAACCAGTACCTTTTAAGTCCGGTGATTTTGACGATGCTGACCCTCTTGGTTGCAGAGATAAAAGAAACCGGCCTTGAAGTAAACAGATAGTTTCAGGCTTACCGCAACGATCTAGGGCCACAACCCTCATCCCAAAACAATCTCAATGGCACCGACCCCCTTTCACAATTTCCCAAAAAGATCAAGTGAAATTTTTTTTAACAGTTCACGAAAAAAAGCCAAAGGGGCAAACCCTACCCTTTCTTACCAACGACAAATGAGAAGATGGTAAGCTGGGGGCCAGAAAGGCAAAATAAATAAAGTGAAATTTTGCCAGGAAGTTAACGATATATATGTAGAAAGGAGCTAAAACTTATGGAACTCTATACTCCAATTTATTTAAGGACTGCTGACCGAAGGAATTTGGGGCCAGGGCTGACACCTCGAACAGGACTGCATTGGGCACACAATGTCTGGCGCAGGGCTTGGGCTGGCTATCATGCCAAGCAAATTGCTAAACTAACACTAGCTAATGTTGTTAATCTCCACGATCTAGCTGGTGATCCTAATTTAGCCGGCCACGTTGACCCCTTAATCAAATCAGGCATCACTCAATTAGTCATAAAAAGGTCGTTATTCTTTTCCAGAAAAGATTTTGGTTCCACCGTTGATGAGCAAGATCAAAAGATAAGAGATCTTTGGCAAACTGTAAGAACTATATTAACTCCAAGTGCCCAGACATCAATAGACAATATCCCCACCATCCTTGATAATTTAAACCAATTGCTTTGCGATCCTAGTCTTTATTACAAAAATACTACCATCAGCAACCAATTCAACGGCCCAGAAACCTTAAAAATTGAGCGAGAAATCAAAGCTCAAAAACAGGCTAAAGACCGGCGTTTTGCTAATCTATCAAGACGAACACAAACACGAATCATTTTACTAAACCGCAAGATTATATATAGTTTAGATCAGACAAATTCCCCAAAACCATCAGAAGCATCAAAATATGCAAAACATATTAAACCTTTTGTCGCTAAAGTCATTCAAGGGGCTTGGCATGACTTAGAAAGAGAAGAAAGCCTAGCACAAACCCCTCGATGCGCCTTAGTCGTGTTGACACCACTAAGACATGAGCTGGGAGAAATGAAATACGTTGAAAGTAATTCTCCTTTATTTTCTGAAATGGAATTCTTGTCCAAAGAAGCAACAGCAATAAATCCTCTTTTCCAACTTTGTGAAGCAGTGAACAGAGCTCAATATACTGCTCCAACACCTCCTCAAGTTGCGGCGTCTCAACCTCCGGCTCAAGCTGCGGCTCTTCCTATTGAGATCAATACAGATACAACACCACATGCCATAGCTGACCTTAACCAAAAAATAATTTGTAACCCTGATTTTATCAACGCTTGGGAAGCACAGCACCCCACCATTGAAATCCCTAGGAAATCAAGGCTAGGCCGTTTAATAAGAAAAACAAGAGCCTATTCTAATGAAAATTTTGCTGACCTTACTGCCAAACAACGAGAAAGGATCAGACTAAGAAACCGCCTGCTGCTCGAAGAAGCTCATCGTGAATGCCCACAAACCAGGCCAAAACAGCTCCCGCTAGATTACTTGCTTGATGCCGGCCAAACCAAATTAATCAACCTGCCACTAATGGGTCGAGACACTTACAGTCTGGATCCATTGCTCCATGAAGCTCGACTGCCAAACCGCACCAGGCCATCGTACGGAGAACTATCAGCAATTTTCGCGGCCCTGCCCAGAAGGAAACACGCAGGAGACACCTGGGAAGTTTTGAAAAAACTTTTCCCTAACATTATTATTAAAGATGAAACCCCTGCTTCTTATTATTTAAGCATGTCTGCGGTCCTTAAGGGCTTAATTAAGATTGGCAAGCGTTATGTCTATGAGCTGGTGTTCAAAAATTGTCGTAATATTTTAGCCAGAATTGCCGCGAATGTTAGGGACAATTTTTGCGTTATCAGCTTAAGAGCCAACAGTATTCTAGAACTTGGCGATGAGATCACAGTTGGCAACAAAACATTAGAAGAACACACCTCAACTGTCAGCGCCAAGAGCAATCAATTGTTGATCGTTTCCCAACCTATTAAAGATAAGGAAATGTACACTGGCCCAATTGTGCTGGAAAATATGCTGACCGGTCAAGTCAAATACGTTATTGCCGCTGATAATCACTCAAAACAAATGGAGTCACTCCTAATTAAAATGGGGGCTAAAGCAGCCAAATCAGCTACTGCCGCTGAAATCCTGGCTATTCTAAGCGAAGTCAAGGCAGCAGAATTAACAGATTTTGAGCGGGATGAAATCAAAGCAATGCGCAAAATTCTTGAGCAGCCAGACGTTGAGTCAACAAAATGGGTAATTCGCAAACATATTGATTCATTATATATAGCTGAAACTCAATGGTTAGACCGCTTACAAACAAATTTAGAAAGGATTATAAACGACTTTCTGCGTCACACCGCTGGCCGCAGCGAACCCACCATGCTGGCGCGGGAAGGCAATCTCTTTAGTCTAATTAAAATGGTCATTCTGCCTATGACCACCTCTGATTGCGGTGAATCAACTGATCCAGCACGAATTGTAGGAGATTATGCTACTGGCTTTGTTAAAAAAATTGCCACGGAATTTGATGTGTCTGAACAAATTGCGGCTGGGTTTTTGGCCCGTGTTTACCACGATGTGAGAGAAGAGGTTTTTAAGGCCGGTGGCCAAACTGGTAAAATTTTCTCAGCCAACCTAGGTGATGGCAGTAAAATCCACACACTTGAAGATAATCAGGGTAAAACTCTAGTAACTGAAGAAGACCAAGCCCTTGGTTTCGTTGAGAAAGCGCTTGATTTTAGCTTAAGAAAAGCTGATAGCTATCGCTATTGGGGCAGGTTGCTTGATTTTCCACGCTGGGGCGAATATTCAAGGGTTACAACTGGGATAATTTCTGGTGCTTTCTACGGCAGTCTCGCCTCTGGCGGACTAGCTGGTTTATCATATGCTCTGCCCGGCAGCTTTGGTTGGCTTACGGTTGCTCTTACTGTTGGAGCTGCTAGCTTGGCAGCAGTTTTAACAACCCATCAACTACCAAAACCACAACCAACAGTGAGTAACAGTTATATTGGTTCCAGAAGAATGCACCTTAGAAATTGGCGTAAGATTTTTAGCTGGCAGACTTTAAGACAATACTTTTTTTATGGCTTACTGCCTGATCACGCGGTTGAAGATGCCCCCTTAGGCGACAACTTACATTTTTGGGGCAAACACGCAATATTTGGGACCCAATTAACCGCGCCAGAGGGCCGAGTTGATTATCACAGCACTTTTGTTGCCAGCGGTTCCAGGGCTCAACTTGGCAAAGGCATGAACAGTGGCTTATCTCCCACAATGCTGCACCGCTACGGCACTTTTGACGACAGCGCCAGAGGCGCCCAAAAAGTAATACAGCAGCCAGGACAATTGCACACGGTTGTAACTGAAAATGTCAGTCGGAGTAGGACCCAAAAATATAATGATCGACGCCCACATTCAAGCCCATTAAGGGCTGGGGTTAAAGGCGACAGGGTTGGTAAGGTCGGCAAAGAAAGACAGGAGAAAGCCCAAGCCAGCCTGCGAAAACTAACCTTGCTAGGAGCAAGCAAACATCACACTGATGTAGCTCAAGCAGTTGACCGCGAGCTTGGTAAACAAATAAGTGACGATCCCTGGTTGCGGAGAGTTTTTAAGGAGGTAGACTAAGATGCCTATTAGAGTATGCCTTGGGCCTCAAGGGGGCCTAATCCCCAATCAAAAAAGAATTCTTGATCTCCTTAAACAGCACAAAGAACAGCTTCGCAGTTTGCCTTTGGGCAAAACAGTTGAAGTGGCAGTCCCAAAGATGGAGCTCAGGTATAACAGAATAACCATTGGTAATGCAACTCAAGACGCTCTAGTGGATAATGTTGACCATGAACTAAGAAAATTAGGGATTATCTCCATCACCCGTACCCGTAATAAGACAGGCGCACTTGATGACAAAATTATTTTTGACAATGGAGCCTTATCTACTGTAAACAAAATCGTTGCTTATGCCACGGAACTAGCTACGGCAGGCGATACCCACAAATTACAGCTTCTGCTTCATCTAATTTACACCACTGCCAGTTCTGGCCCCAGTACTGATTTCCAAGAAGCGACTAATAAAACTTTCCAAGCTATCAATAAAGCACTTGAGCAATTAATCGTCGCTACTGGCTATTCCGGGTCTCTGGGACTCATGGCCACAGGCAATTTTGGCGCATTTGTCCTGATGCCTATCCTCTGCCATATCATGGACGCGACCGCGTCTGTTCTTGGCGGTGGTTTTGGCACCCGTCAAATGGGACATGAGCAGTACAAGGGCAACATTTGGCTGGGCTTATTTCGGCTCAATGTCTGTATGGCTTTGACCACAATTCTATATGATAGTTTTCTGCCAAGAGTGCCCAAGGGACGAGAACATAAGTGGACCTTTGCCAATGATAACCCGGTTATTTCATGCGGTGAATTAACAGAGGGCGGCCGCATGCTTAGCGAAGTTGGTTCAGTGGTAAAAGATGATCTTCGAGAGATTGTATGGGCTAATAATATAGACCAAGTTTGGACAAAGCTTATTGCTCTTGGGTTAATTGAAGAATTTATTGATGAAAAAACAGGTTTAACCCGCGGTCTGGTAACTAATGAGTTTAAAAGTGAATTGGATTTTTCGCACAAAGATGTTTATAAGAATGAGTTCAAAAGATTGGTGAGCCTCCCAACAACTCAACAACCACCAGCACCAGCAACGCCCATTCCCCCTCTTACTTTAAGCAACGACATCATTGACAATCTCTATGTAGCCATCAAAGATGTTGGCAAGGTTAAAGGCATGTATTTTGTAGGCTCTCCGCATGATCCCAACCAGTTCCCTGTCATAAAAGTAGACGCGAGAGGTATCCCAATTGATGGCACAGAGCGCCTAGGCATGGCCTATGTTCTTATCGAAGCCATGGGAGAAGTGGTTGCTTCCACAGAAAAGATTGGCGGCCATCTCACTGAACAAGTAGGTAAAGCAATTTTAGCTGCCCGCGGATTAAGAACTGCTAATGGCCGCAGGCTAATCAATTGGTATGCAGGAGCCCTAGACAAAGAGATGGCCTTTGCGCTTCATGAAGCCTTAAGCACTCATATGTCTGGTTTGACCGTTGACCAAGCAGGCGATGGTGATACATATTCTAATCTTTTTGCCGCAGCAACTTTTGACACCCCAGAACAATTTGCCCAAGCCATCAGTAACCAGGGCCTGGCCAAAGAATTACTTGAGGATATAGCTGACAATGTTCTCTTCCCAGCCCTGCAAAAAGCAATGTACCGCACTGTATCCTTAACTGTTAATGGAGTAACTTACGAACGAAAAGTACCCAAATTTGCTTTTGCTGAATTAAATTATGGCGGCATGGCCATTGATGTCGGCACACTTGAAGCACTTTTTTCTGTATTTAACGACATGGTCAGATCATATCAAGCCACCCATGATGGTGAAACAAGAACAAAAATACTGCAAAGCATCCAAGAATTAGAAAGAATGGGTATTAAAGCAAATTTGGCCCAAGCCCATCAATTAGAAGCTGAAGCAGCTAACGCAGAAAGGGTTAGACAAGCCTTAACCCAAGGACTAGGAGGCATGGACCCAACCCTACCGCTTGAGCAATGTGAATTTCCACCAGTTTATTCGTATGAGATGGCACCTAGGATCGCAGTCAGAGAAGACCCTCTGCCAAGCAGTATAAGGGAACGACGCTTTTCTTCTCTGACACTTGAAAACCTGCAAGGATTAATTGCCTGCGACGCCACAGATAATCAAGAGCTTTGGGAGTGTCGCCAGATCAAGCAATCAGATGGTACATATGAAAGGGCATATACTCGTCATGACCCGCAAAAAGACATTTCTGCAACCCCTGGAGAGTTACTTTACATCTATGACAGAGACAGAATAGTTTCAACCAAAGCTTTCCGTTGTCGTTTTTTGCCCAAAGCCAGACTAACCCCTGGGACAGTAGGTCTTTATTCCCAAATTGGCAACGGCACTAATACCGTATCCTTGCCAGCAAACGGGGTTGTGATAGAAAGCAATATCACGGCATCAATAAGCCATCAAGCCGCGGCCCAAGAACAAGAGGAAACCACTTATAATGCCTTAAGGCAAATCGCCCTCAAAGCGGAAAAAGGCGAATTATCTGAAAGTGAGAGGACATATAAAGTCAATTTGCCCAACGGCTGGACAGCCCAATTCAAACGGATTTCCACCCAAGACGCGTTGGATTTTGCAGAACATTTCCACCAGGCAGCTGACCAACTCTTAGGTCAATATTATAGCCAAGTCAAAACACATTACGCAAAATCAGAATTTTCTGATAATAATCTAACAACTTTTTACGAGGAAGTTACAAAGTTTTTAAATGTCAACCCACCAACAGCAGACGAAAACACTCAAATTAAATGGCTAAACCAACAACTACAAGAGTATCAACTCCTGCCAACGTGCCAGAGCCAGGCAATAACCTTGACCCCTGAAATTTATCAACTCATTCAAGCTACCAATGCTTATTACGGACAAAATATTGACTTTGCGACTTTATCTGATGTCCAACAACGTCATATTGAATTACTGAACAGGTTACTGCTTGAGCAAGCCATCAAGACAGGCCCAGCTGTTAAAGCAAAAGTTTCTGTGGCTAACGAACTCAAAGGCGTTGATCATATCCTCAATAGCTTAAGGCGGCGGGCTGGGCTTGAAGCGCGTGGACTCCTGATACCAATTAACACTAATAAGGGAATCAACAGGGTAGCAGGCAATTTGGGCGGGGTCAATTTTGGCGACGGCAGCAGCACCCATCTTTTTGAATTGTCCTTTGCCCACCAAGGCAGTGATGCCTACATTGTTTCTAACGCGGAAATTGACACTCCACAAGTAATTACTGAACCAACTCTTTTTACCCAACGCATGCCAGCCAATGGTTCTGTCCAGACATACCAGGCAGGCTTTGGGGATGACCCAGGGAAAGACAAAAAGCCTGTCCTGGGCAAAAGAACTATTAAGGACCTGACCAGCAGCGGCGAGCTGGCTTGTGAACGCCTCTTTGTCTGGCGGACCAATCAAGAACTTGCCACCAAAGAGATGCTTAATAAATTAACGCAAGCAGTCATTCTTCAACTTAAGCTTTTGCCTTTTATCAAGGACATGAGCGTTGAGGCGGCAAAAAATGCTTTTGAAAAGCTTGATGTTAACGATACTGCCATTAAGGATGCAATAAAAAATGCCCTAGAAAAAAATCAAGCCGCCATAACCGCAAATGTAGAAGGCGCGCTGGTCCAAGAAATCGTCGAACAAACCCCCCATATCTTGGGCCAGTATATTCACTATGCTTTAGCTGCAATTGGCGTTAACAAAACTGTCCAGGAAATCGAAAATATTTTAGCAGCTATGAAACCAACGTCACAGGAGGATGAAAAATCTGTCTCGGAATTTGTTAATCAAATCATTCCTAAAACTGACACCTCTTCAGAGGCAAGCCAAGCCAGGGGTTTAATTAGAAAAATCGTTCATAATTATCCTGTGGCTGAGATGTTCTTTGCCGACGCCAAGTCCGGCACCTTCTCCATTACTGATGTTTTTGAAAAACTGGTCAAGTTCCATAGGATCCAACCAATCTCGCTCATGCCAAAACTTGACGACAGCAAGCTAATAAGTCATCCGTCACCCACAAATCAGCGCGCTCAAATAGTCGATGATACAAAAGAATTCGCTCTCAACGATCTAGACACTATGACATTAATTTCACAACCAACAGCTTAACTGTTATACTTATGGAGCAATGATAAAAGTCTACACAAAAGGCGAGCCAGATGAGCAGATCAAACAATACGCTGGCGCAATTTTTGCCCTGGAAAAGAAAAAACGAGCTTATAACTTACCACTACCCGGACATCCCCAACAAGATCTTTTTGAGAAACTTTTTAAACTGGGGGTTGTCCAGATTATTCACGACGGAAAATCCGACAAAATCCACTGCCTGAACGGGTATACCCAATCGATCAATGTTATGTTAGGACGGAAAACTAATTTTGGCCGGGAAATTATTATAGAAAACGAATTCCCTGAAAAGCTCCCCTAACAATAGTCCATAGTCACCCAAAAAACCTCGCGCATTTTAGTCTGACGATGCTAATTCGAAATCTATCCCGCTAAATCAGCTAACCATTCGCCAGCCGGGACAATATTGATCTTACCCACAGTTTTTACTCGAGTCGCAGTTTGAACAAGCTGGATCGATTGCCGGGGGTTTAGTTTTTGCTGGAAATAAGCCAGGCTAGAAGCTAGGTTTGTATCTGAAACTTTTACCTCGATCAAGTGTTCAAGCCTATGGTCAATTTCAATCAAAAAATCAACCTCCCGCTTTTCTTTATCCCTGACATAGTGCAAGGCGACATCCTTGCCTTCGGTATCTTCTAAAAAGTGCAGCCACTTGCGCAAACTGACAGCGACCAAATTCTCCAGCCTGGCACCGCTATCGCCATTGACAGCACCGGTATCATAAAAGTAGACTTTGGGTTCTTTCAGTATCGCCCTAGCTAAATTACGGTGATAAGGGGTAATAATAAAGATAACATAAAGGTGCTCAAGTACTTGGATCCAATGCTTAACGGTTTGGGGTGAAACACGCAGATCCTCGGCTAACGAGGCGTAAGAGATTCGCGACCCTACTCGTTCGCGCAACAAATCAACCAAGAGCAAAAGAGAAGAGATATCCTTAATTGGCTCCAAGTCTTGAATATCTTCACGAATAATTCTCTCTAGATGTTGTTTGCGCCAGCGCTTGGCCTCTGTTTCTGATTGACTAAAGAACGGCTCTGGGAACCCGCCTAAAAGCATCAGTCGCGCTAGGCTCTTAGCTGGCGGCATTTCTGATCTCAATTCTCTTATTGAAAGTGGATACAGGCGATGCAAAAAGTAACGTCCAGCTAGCGAGTCACCACCGCGACGATACAGATCAAGCCGCGCGCTACCAGTAATTAAAAGCCTGGGGAAAACCCCTTCTGTATCATAAATTCCCTTAAGCCGCGACTTCCAGTTCTTAAACTTATGAAATTCATCTAAAATTACTAGTTCAGCCTGACGATTCCATTCCTGTCTAAGCATAATTTTGCGGTCACGATCAGCGTCCCAATTTAGATATTCTACTTTTGGCCAGAGACTCTTTAATGCCCTGGCCAAAGTGGTTTTACCGACCTGGCGAGGACCAGCCAGAAGGACCATCTTCTTCTCCAAGTCTTTGGCAATAACCTCTTTTTGTAAGCGCTCCATATTAATGACTATTATACACCAAGCTGTAGTTTAGTCAAGACCAAAACATGATCAGTCACATCATAGTCCCCCAAAAAACCAGGGCGCATTTTAGTCTATTTTCCCTCAAAAAACAAGTGAAATTTCTGGCAGAAAGTGTCGATATATATATGAGAGGAAGGAGGCAGCAGCTCCAGAAAAGAGAGCGATAATTATGCCACAAATACGCGACACGTTAAAACAATACTTAGGCGTTGTGCCTCGCTTGCGCCAGGGACCAAAGCCGCCCCAATATCTCCTCACAAACTTTTTTAGAAAAGCTCAAGTTGGGCCAGTTGTCACCCGCACTGACACCAACAATCCTGTAACTCATCACCTGTCTGTACCAGGAGTAATTCCTGGCCTGGCCAAAGCCGTGGCAGAAGTTGACGATGATCCAAAAGCCCTAGAAAAAATCTTGGCCGCTAACAAGCTCAGGGCTTGGAACAACGAAGACCCAGAAACAACAGAGGTCATCTACCAACCCAGAAGCAAGCTGCGCACCATTGCCACAGCCGCAACAATTGTGGGAGTGGCTGGGGTCACAGCCCTCTTAGGCTTACCAGACCTTATCAAAGCAGTTTCGTTTTATACCAGCTCAACAGTGGGACTGCTCATTTTTATTGGCACTGGACTCGCGGCCGCTAGGATCGCGTATGTCAATCGCCACAAACTAAAAAGCTATCATTTCAACTCCCGCACTGGCGGAGTGCTGGCCGGGCAAAACAGCATTAACAAAATTCTAAAGACTGTGATCCTACCAGCAACTGCCATCAGTCTTGGCGCTGGGCTGGCAATCAACGGTATTTATACCTGGCTGGAGCTACCGCTAGGACTGCCCTACGGTACCATTGGCTGGAAGTTCGTGTTTGGCGGTGCGCTTGCTTACAAGCTCGCGCCAGCGTTTTTTAGATTTGTGGTCAGGCTGGGCACCAAGTTTAAAAACTGGTGGAAAAAACAGCCAAACATTGAGAAACATTTTCCCAAACGCGGCCTAAGGGCTTTGACCATCACAGATTTTTTGTCCAATATTAGCTGGGTCTTTACAGCTGCGCTCTATGGCCAGATAACCAAGGTCTTCAGCGGTCAGATTGCGGGAGGGCTAAAAATTTTTACTAGTCATGTCTGGGATAACATGTTTGGCTCAATGGATGGGTCAGATGATTTTCTAAAAACCGCTATCCCCTTAGCTGGATCAGCCATCCTGATCTTTTTGATCAAAGGCACAAGAAAAAAAGTACTAGGCAGTCCTTTACTGCAAAAACCAATCATCAAAGGGATTGCCAGGTGGGGAGCAGCCGGCTTAGGCATTGGCGCGCTGGTGGGCCTGGTTGGCGCGCCCACTATGGCCTCAACCTTGCTCGTCTACCTGCTCACCCTACTCTATTTCCATAGTTCGCTCCTGCACAGCTTGAAACAGCAAGAAGGGACAGTGACACTAGCCTTGGACCGCTCACAAGTTATTGACTGGGTCCAAAGCTGGCTACCAGGCGGCTCGCAGCATCCAGGCGGAGCAACCTCCACCACTAACAAACCAGCCTTTAACATGGTGGACGCCTATATCTCAATTTATGCCATGTCCGTCTTAAGCCAAGGGGCAAACAGGATCTTTCGCGGGATTAGCGGGACTAAGAACACTTTTGACTTTATCCAAGCCCAGATCATGGTCAGGCGCTTGGTCAACCCAGTTGAAGAGCGGATGCGCCAGATTTTTTATAATGCTTATGTTGATGTCGAGGCAATAATGGCAGCGGCTAATCAAAACAGCTCAAACTCTCGACGCGCCGCGATTACTGCAAGCTGCAACGCAGTTAGCCTGGCCATGCAAAGATGCGCCTGGCTCATTGATGATGAGAAATTTGAGGAGGGCCCGCACCAAGGTCAATACAAGCATCCGGAAATCCATGGCGGCCACCCACTCTGCCTGGGCGACCTTAACACTGCGGCCACCAAAATGCAGGTCCCACAGGCCCGTGACAAGAGCGGCAAATTCACGCATTTAGAAATGGGGGAAGAGACATCATACGAAGAGCGGCTAGCGGTCCACTTTTTTGACCAAAAGAGCTTGACTCCGGCAGAAAAAAAAGAGATCGCGATCATGGACAAGGCACTTAAGGACCACACTTTTTCTGCCTATGGCCTCACTGACCAGCTGCAACGCAATGACCAGGATAAAATTTTTAATGGGGTGTACATGAGGGACCAAGCCAGGATACTTGAATACTTGGCCAGTGTCCATAAAAATCATGCTAATGCCTTATTTGATTTTGAAGATAGAGAAACCAAGGAGATTGTACTGGATGCTGGGCCGCAACAAGAGTCGCTCAAAACCTTTTTAGTAGACATACTTGAGGGCTATTGCCGCCGGGCCAGCCATCACCTTGATACCTTCCCTGTTAGCTTTTCCCGCGATTATATGTTTAAGGACTATATTGCCAAACTAGCAGCTAATGACTTTTCTTCAGAAATCGCCAGGGACTCTATCGGTGTTATGACCATGCCGGTGATGACCCCTGACGGCATGATTGAGCCTTGGACAATCAGACTAAATGTAATCAAAAATTTTGGGCCGGACTATCGTACCAAGAGGTCAATTAAAAATGTGCCTGATAAGTTCAAGGACGATCGTTTTGATTGGGAGGTCAGGAGCGGCCATGACCTGGGGATGCCAACCCCCAATCCCTTCCGCTGCCTTGATATGCGCTCTCATTTTGAAAAATACCGCCAGCTTGGCGGCCGGGCCTTTATTGAGACCTACCCAACGGCTGAGATCACTAGCGCCCCCCAGCTTAAGAGCTTTGACGAAAATGGTCAGCCAGCTAAGCAAAAAGATCATCTGACTGGCTGGATTGAGGAGCAAGAATTTTACGATCTGGTTTACAAGGATAATGGAGCCCGCTTGCGCACTTTTGCCGATGGGAGTCAAGCCATTGTTGTTAAGATTGATGAAAACTTTCAAAAACTAGATATTAACAACCCAGCAGCCAGGGGTTTTATCCCTGACCCCAGCGTGGTCTTAATGGTGCCAGGGACCAAGCTGCACCAAAAAATCGCCCAGCGGCTCAAAGCCAAGGAAAAAGTTTTTGACAAGATCAAGGTAGTTAAAAAACTGCTGGACAGGATCCAAAAAGCCGATGTCCCCCACCCCTTTGGCAGGTACCCCTTTGGCGGGTCATTTAGTCTTGATCCTGACCTAGCGCCGCGCTGGTATTTTATGTACCCCACAGATTTTTTTGGCATTACTGACAGCGACCAGATGGAATGGGGGATTGGCACGCTGGACCAGTGGTTTCGCAAAGCTGCCCATTATCAACGCTTTATCATCCGCCGGCCCAGAGGAGAAAAATTGCGCTTTCCTGACTACGCAGAACCATTTAAAGCCCACATGCTGGAGCGCAAGGGCGATGCCTGCTTAGTCATTAACGAAGCAGTCTCTTGGATGATGCTCAAGGTCACGATCAAGGTCCCCAAGTTGAACAAAACTGGCGAGCCAGAACGCAATGAGGACGACCAAGTGGTTGAAGAAGAAAAAGTGCTTTTTTGTCCTTTTAATGAACCTAAGTCAAATGGGACCTGGAAAGACCAGCTCTGGCGGGGTATTCAGCAAGGGGGAAAAGTAATTAAACATAAAACCAAAGACGGCCGCTGGAAGATATTTCTTACTTATGACCTGCAAACAGTTAGCGACCAGGCTTTTCACTCTCAATTTAACGCTGACCCAGCCAATCCCCAAGGCTTTGCTGGTCTGCCGATCAATGCCTTTGACATGCCGCCTGAAATGCTCCGTTACGCTGAACAAATTGTTAGCATTGAAATTGACCGGGGCCAGTATGATGATCCAGGCGGCCCTTATCCTGTCCATGCCTTTATTATGGGCCGACGAGAGAACAATGATTTTTTTACTGACCAAAGCCGCACCAAGCCCCTGCCCAAGCGCGTGGCCCAAATGCTGACCATGGGCTATTACGGCCACTTTAGCCAGCATGATGCTGATCATTTGCGCCGAGTCGGTCGGCGGCTTAACAATTTTGCCTGGACTGACGATGGAGCCAGGGTCCACCTGAAGCTCTCTGGTTCTGAGCTAAAGCACCTTTTGTTCTGGCTGCCAAAATACTTTGGCCCTAAAAAGCCTCTCTATAATGAGAAGACTGGTGATTTTACCATGGACCTTGATCATTATCTAGCCCTCTGCAACAGCTTTTACGACGAGTGCTGCTACATCACCTATATGCCTAGTACTGAATTTAAAGAGCACTGGGTTAGAGGGTCAGATACCCTCCTCTTTTATAATGAACATGTTAAAAAACTTGATGAACAAAGGATGGAGGCAATGTCATGTTAGACGGTCGCTTATCAGCTAGCAATACAATCCATCATCCCGCGATAACAACTCGACCCAAGGTAGCTAAGAGATATCCTGGACACCACCTTGGTTACACCTTGCCAGTCCCAAATTTCAAGGATAAACCAGGCGGCTTGCCAGACAAGGCCCTGGATGGCGAGGGGATTGATGTAAAGGTTGAAAGCTTGGGGGCTGAAACATATACCTGCGACCCGCGCCAAAGTGGCCTTAACCCTGACGGGCTACACTGGCTCGAGGTGTCTGGCCCAGACGAATTTTGGAAAGCCAATAATATCGAGGCCAAAGGCGAAGGATGGGTCGCCCAAGTGGTTAGCCGCGACCCTGAAACCGGCGCCCTATCAAAAGAGCCAAAGTATCAATACATCCCTAAAAGTAAAATCCCGCCCAGCCTGCGCGGCGGACTAGGTAACCGCATTTTGCAACACCTTGGCCTGCCGCCAGTTGGCGCTGAGATTATTGTCAACCATCAGTTCCAGGTCGGAAGCAAGGATCTGACAGTGGATTGCATCCTGCCAGAAGCAGACGAGCGGTGGGTAGAATTTAACTGTGATGGCTGGGAAGACCTGCCAGACAGCGGGGAGAGGGCTGCTTTTATGGCCGCGATTGGTGAGATCCCAATGGAGAGCATTTATAAACATGAGTTGATCGGCACTGGCCAAGCCACCAAGCTGCGGCTCTATTCCAGGGTCCCGGCCAAGGACGAGCAAGGCAAGGTTGCCTCTGTCTTTTATGAACTTGACCTGGGCTGGCTTAATCTGGACACCAGCAAAATTTTTATCAAGCCCGAAGACCAGGAACTTAATGCCCAGCTCATTGTCCCAAACTATGTTCACAATCAAGAAATCCCAGAACGCCACGACAGCCTCCTCTTTTATACCCACGCGGCCGAAGAAAATACTTACGCCATTGTCTCAGCTTATAAAGGCCATGGCACTAAAGAAGCTGACGACAAAGAGCACGATAAAACAATTCATATCAATATCAACCCAAAGTCCTTTCAACCGATTATTAACTTTGGCAAAGCGGGTAAAGCCGCTGTCTTAGCCTATCATCAGGATGACGGCTCAACCATTGTCCAAATCATCAATGCTTTTCCTGGGCAAAACGGGGGCGAGGATAAATTCATCTCTATTAAGGCGGCTGATGAATATGACTTGGAAACAAAAATAAACAACCTATCCAGTGAGATGAAAAAACAAGGTCTAAATCTATACCTCCCCCAAGAGATCGAAAATGCGGCCATGAATGCTTTTGCCAGGGCCAAGCCGATTAAGCTTGCTGGTAAATCTTGGGCAGAGATCAAAGAGCAGTATTTGCGCGCGAGCCGGACAGACCCTATCCTTAGGCAGCGCGATGGCGCCACTCACAGACTAACTGTTTTAAAAGATGTCAAACGGGTCTTTAAAGATGTTCAATCAAAAGAAAACTACCTAGCAGAGGAAGCTAAAACCGCTAGACTGCGCTATGCCCTTAGGTTTTTCTACTACCGCCAGGTTCAGCTGCCAGACGTCCTAGAAGAACCAATGAAAGCTGGCGAAGAGGTCTTTCTTATTCACGTTAAAGGGACACAAAAGGTCATTCACCTTGATGAGAGCAATGGCCCGCTAAATGAGGCAGAGAAAAAGGCAGCCGCGGCCACAGCCCAAGAATCCATTGCTGACGACACCCCCACCACCCCTAAGATCAGCTTTATACCGACCCCATTCCTCCCTTTTGAAGGGAAAGAAGGGATCTATGAATTAGTTATCCATGACCCAGCGCCACACGCAATCTTTACCACCAAGTGGCTGTTTTCCAAAGTCCATACTGTTTTAACTGGTCAAAACCTAACTGACCCCAATGCCCAAGGGACAAATTGCATGGTCTCCCAAGGCGTAGGCTATGACCAGAAACCATTTTTTGGCATGGACCCCAGAGGCCCAATGACCGCGCCATGGGGCTCGCTCTTTAAAGGAGAAAAAGCAGTAGCTTGGTATATTAACTGGGTCCAAAATGTGCCGCAAAGCATTTTTAGGGCCAAATATTTTGCTGGCCAAGAAACCAGTTGGTTAACTGGGATGCCCTCGCTGGACGCTTATCTTAAGAGTTTTGGCCGGGCCATGGTTACCGGCCCTAACACCTATTATCTTAACCCAGCGGTTGAGGGGCTGTTCCCCAGAATTATCCCTGGCACTAAAAAGATCATCTGGAGCTCGATCTTAGACCATTATCCCGAAGACGTGACTGAAGACCTAAAATCATCAATGATGGCCATGATGTACCTGGGGCTGGAAACTGTACCTCTTACCCTCTCACTTTCTGGCGGCGGCGGGGTTGACAACTGGTACATTGGCCTGGTCCAACGCGCCCTGCGCTGGAACACTGGTCTCGTAACTTGGTTGATCAACGTAGCTGGCCGGGTCTGGCAGGACATAACCCGCGGGATAAAAGCTTATTATTACGTTACCCGCTTTGGCAAGATCAAAGGCTTTGAGCGGATGCACGCGATTGACGCGGTCAGCGCGGATGAGAACCCAGCAGCAGCCAAAGCAGCAATCCTTGACGCGGACGCCACCACCCATCTCCCACTGGCAAAATCAGGCAAACTAGGTGAGGTAAGAGAAGATGCCAATGTCGGCACCTGGTATTATGTCTTTGCTAAGATAATCCAGTTTGTGGCGGTTGGGCTGATGGTCGCCCTGGCTGTCCTGCCAATCCCAGTCCTTGGCATATGTTTTCTCTTAACTTGTATTGCCAATTCGCTGACCAGTTGGCCATCCTGGGGTTTTTCCGCCCAAAAGGTCGGTATTAATCCTAAAGATATTATTGCCGTCAGACCAAAACATATCTTTTTTAATGATCTGTATATTTATGAAATGGCCAATGCCACCAAGGTAATCGAGCTGATGGGCCATGGTAAATTTAGGGCGAGTGAAAAGAGCGTTGGTAACCGGCTCACCCCTCGGACGATCAGGAACGCCTTGTGGATCGGCACCATTACCCCGCTTTTAGCCTCAACAGGTTTAATTGGCGCTTTTGTGGCCATTGTGTCAGGGGTTGGCCTGATCCCTGTCTTGGTCGCAGCCGCGCCAGTTGCTCTTGGCTATCTGCTTAGCAAATTAATGGATAAATTCTCATATCGTTTCCTTAGAAACCCTGGCACAACCAGTGCCTGGAAAAGCGTAGCCCATACCATCCTCAATAATGCTCCATTCTTTGGCGGTATCTTGCTCTCATATGCTTTCTCTCCACTATATGCCTTCGTGTGGATCCCCGCGGTGATTGGGGCCATGGCTGGCGGCTGGACACTCTTTATGGCTTATAACAAAGGCATGACCCTGTTTGAATATCTTAAGGAACATAAGCGGACCTACTTGCGCCAAGCCCCTAATGAGCAGACCCCTGGTATTCCCAAACACTTGGGTGAGAACAGTCGCAGGTTCACCCGCATTATCTTTGGCATTGACCAGCCAAGCTTTGAACCTTGGGAATTTAATTACTATGGCTTAAGCTCAGAGCTGCTATGGGGAATAATTAATGGGATCAATATTAAAAATTCCTTTTTGCCAGAAGAGCTGCAAGAGCTCTTGATAACGCACAAGCTTGCGGAAAAAGGGATTGTAAAACAAGATTATAATTTTGATCAATTATACAAATTAATGGAAAAACTGGAGATTAGTGAGGAAGATTTTATGGAACGCTTTGGGGTTGATATGTTTACTGTCAGCTCAGTGCTAGACTGGAGCAAGGGTATTGTCCCTGGTCTCTTGCCTAACGAACCGGCTGATCCGCTTGACGCTTTAAACGCGGTGATCGATGGTACCCGTTCAGATAAAAGCTCACTGCTCTTTGATCTTTATGGAGCAGTAGAGCACAGACTACCAAAAGAGCTGCAAGCTGACAAGATCCAAGGTCACAAATTCTTCCGCTTTAGCAAGGCTGGCCGCCTGGCCCGCTTGCTAAAAAAGACTAAAAAAGTCAGGGAAAAAATAGCTGAAAACCCAACACGCACACAAAACACTGCTGAGTATTTGCAGATTTCTGCAGTTGAATACGAATACTTGCGCGAGCTAAATCGCTTGACCATGGAGGTCGTGGGTGGGCAGTGGGCCCCGCCACGCAATGACGGACTAGAAACAATTTTGCAAGGGCTTTTTTAGGAGGCGAGTGAAATGGGCTTTACTGATCTATATTGTGAATATATTGGCTGGGGCTGCTCGCCTTATCGCGTACCCCAATGCAACCCTGACAGGATGACCCAAGCAGATTATGAGCAATGCCTGGACCGTTATTATAATGCCCCAGGCCAAGACAGCTCGGCAATAAATTGCGAGGCTGGAGCCCCGGAGTGCGACCCAGCAAATTCCTCAAAAAACGATTACAACCTCTGCCTGTTGGAACGCAATATGATTGTTCAGCGTTGTCTTGACAATGTGGTGGCAGAATCAACGCTCTCCAGGGCTGATGATTTTTTAACTGTGCTCGACGGTAATGTCAGCTTTAGCGACAATCCAGTTCTTTATCTACGCTCTGAGATCATGAGCTCGGCTAGACGTCTTTATTTTCAAGGTGATAACTGGCTGCTTTTATCAGCTGCCCAGCTCTGCCTGGGTAATTATTTTACCGAGCTGCATCAATATCAACTAGAGTATCACCCTACCCCACGACAAACAGAGGTGGCTAGAGAGGAGCGCTTAAGAGAGCTTGATCGAGCCATTGGTTATCTGCAAGCCGCCCTATCTAATCCCTCGGAAGGGATGGCCACTGATTGGCGTGACCAGAGCGTCATTGAATTCGTGACCACCCCAGCCATCCCTCATATCGAGGCTTACTTTGAGCTGCAAACCAGCTTAATCGAGATCAATATCCTTTACGCTTCAGAATCACCAGACCAACGGCAAGGGTATGTTCGGCCAGGTTTTTCCTCCCAAGGTCAGCTGATGCGAGAGCGTGACTTTCTCCCTCTCGTCGGTAATGACGCGGCTAAAGCCGCTCAAATCTGGGAAGGGTTGATCAATGCCGGCTATCTTAACGAGAACGGCGGGATCAACATGCTTAACTTTGACCTGCGCCACGATGAATTTATGGAACAGGAACTGACCGATGATTTAGGAATACCAGTTGAACTCTCCTATGAAGAACAAGAAGAGCTATATAGTCTTTTGGCCGGGAATTTATCTACGGTCGGCCAGCTGGTTTTTCAGGTCCAAGAAAACCTTAGCAGCACGCGCTTTCTCTTGGCTCAAGGTTCGTTCCATGAGTCAGCCGAGGGTTATGAGAACAGGATCAGGCTGGCCATGATCTCAGCTTATATTTATGACCAGACCGCTAATCCAGATGATCTGCTCGACTGGATCAATACCAGCGAAGCTTGGGCTAATCAAGCGATCAACACTAACCTGATGACAACCTGGATGTATGGCCGCAGCCTGATGGACCTGCGCCACGACGAACTAGTTGCCAGGATGCACCGCGGCCGGCTCTTTTTAACTGGCCGAATGCGCGCTGAACATCAAGACGAGGCCGCAGAACTTTTTAGGAACATGCTAGAAAGGCCTGTAACCACCCGACGCTACGGCGGCTTTCTTGATATTGGGACCGAGTCCATGTTTTATCTCCTTAGCCTGGCCATGACTGACCCAGCTACCATTGATCGCGAAACCGCGGCTGAAAGGTTTTCTGAACTGATTGGCGGAGAAGAGGGGTGGTACCGGCTCAATAACAATAATGATTTTAAAGAAACCCTGGGACTCCTGGTCAGGGGGCGGGATTGGCGAGACAAGATCCCTCAATATAACAGGGAGCTTAGCACTTCATTGGGTGAGATCCCTGACCCCTTTGAATCACTCGGCGAATGGAGCTTGGCTCTGGGCTTTGACTGGGGCCCGCCTAACTGGTCACCTCTTAGAAGTGTGTTAACCAATATTGATCTTTGCGGCCACGTTGAGGCCAGCAGTTTTGCCAACCTTGGGCCGGTCTCAGTTGACGAAGCGACTCAAGACCGCATCATGGCCCAGCTTAGGACAGACAATTTTGTCGACGCTAGAGGCACAATTATGCCGCGGCTAGCTAACCTTAGCCAAGAAGATTTTGTCAGGGATTTTCACGTTAGCAGCCTGACCCCAGCAAACATCTCTGCCATCTATGAGATCATCCAGCAAACGCGACCCAGCTACTTGCAGCGGACCGATATCTTAATGCGCAGCCTAAGATATCGGCATTATAATGACCGGATGATCTATCCACTGGTCAGCCAATGGCAAGCCTGGCGAGAAAGCGAAATTTAATTGAAATTTCCAGTAAAAAGTAACGATATATATATAGGAGAGAGAGAGGGGGCCCGATGTCCTAGGTCCCAAGTCCTATGTCATTGGGAGCAAAGAAATGGAAGTACGTAGTTTTGCAGGATATACGAATAATCCCAGAGATGTGCATCCGCTGCAGTACTATCTGGCTGACAGTGATCCAGATACTACTGACCCCAGCCACAATGATCCAGAGAGCAGTGATGACGTAGCAGTTGCCCAGTGGCGGAGCGAAATTTTAGATGACGTGGCTGGGGCTATGCGGCATCGCAGGGATACTCGTTATGCCCCCATATATTATGATCAAGATGGTAATCAATTAGTCTCACTTGATTTTACGCAAGACAGCCGCGTCACCAGCCACGATTTAAGAAATATTTTTAGGGATCAAAACATGATAGATTCCGCGCTTAGAGGACTAGAAACTGCTGGCTATATTGACAGAGATGGCAGGGTTACAACAACCTTTACTGGGAGAGTTGATGTTAGCAGATTTAATATCAGGGGCTTTCCTAACTATTATGCTAATGATCTTGCTGGCCTGCTACAAAGGGCTAGAAATGAAGAAACAACAATGCATAATCTTTGCCAGGCCATTAATAATGCTCACATCCCCAACCTTGACTTGGTCAATAATCTAGATGACCTCAACCAATTAATAAGAAATCTGAACTTTTTTGACCTGGTTAGCCAAGCTCATTTAACTCTCCCGTCTGGACAAGCGCTGCAAGAGCTAAAAAGACTACACCATTCATCGTTCAGCTCTCGCAGCAGCACGACTGCTTTTGCTGATCTAACTGAACTAGAACAAGCTTACGTTATGACCCTTAATAGAATGCTACTGGAAACACTCTTTAACCACGAATGCCCCCAACTCAACCCGCAGCTAACTATTCGACCATTGCAAGACCCAGACACAACTGATCATGATTCTGATGGAGACAGATCTGAATATATCTCTGTTTCTGAGGCCTCGGCTTATTTTATGCGGGACGAAGCCCTATTCCACGATGATATGTCAGCAGACTATTTTCACCGTATTTGGCAATTTACCCGGTTGGGCTTGCAACGAGATCTCATTCCTTACGTTTGGCAAGCCCGCAGTGGATATCACAGAAACAGTTTTGGAGGTTGGCTTCCTACTGCCATGCCAGCTCGGCTAGTAAACGCAGGGATTGCTTGGAGATTTTTTGATGACATAAACAACTTTCCTGATGGAGAGAGATCCTTGGGTGGCATTCTTGCCGGTGTAGGCAAACAATATAATGGCATGGATGCAGCTTCGGATGATCTTGAACTTGCTTCTGCGCTAATCTACGCCTCTCAGTTTGATCGAGCTAGTGGCTGGCAAAACGAACAATATTTAACTCAAGCCCAACAATTCCTTGACACTGCCTGGTCATCTTATATTATTGAACGCAGACCAGGCCAGTTTTGCTTGGCAGCAGGCGACCAGTTTATTAGACAAGGGGAATTTAACCCTAGTTACATGCTTTTTGCTGATTTTCAAAATGTTTTCCCGTTAATTGATAATCACAACTGGCCTTTGGTAGGCAATTGCGGTTATGATCTAATTGAGCAGTTTGGCACCCTGCACCTTGATAATACTCCAGGGCCAATTACCCCTATCCCAACAGACTGGGTTGGCATGGACAGGTTTGGAGATTTTGTTCCCAGTCGCGTTTTTAATACACTAACAACCTTAGCTGCCTGGGATGCTCAAAGGGTCTTTATTAGGACAGCCATGGACTATGCTTGGTTTGGCAATGATCGCGCTTATCATTATCTCCATGCTGACATCCCTGACCCCAATCGGCCTGAATGTCACAGCACTGGTCCTTTATGCACTTATAGAAATATTTTATTAAACAATCACAACACAATCCCTGCCCTGGTTAATTATCATGGCCAGCCAGGCGAGCGAGATCCTGAAGTTCCCCAAACCCGGGATACAGCTAGGCAAACTACTTTTGCCAATGCCGCCTACCTCCTCCTCTTTTATTATGGCGGTGACCTAAGTTCAGCTATGACTATTTATCAAAACCTAAGAAGCATGAGACACTGCTACACTGCAATGGAGGTATCGGCAGATCACCACAACTACACCCCTCACGGAGAGTGCGACAGCAGCAATGTAGCAGAACATCATGTTTATTGGGACGCACCAGCAGAAAGACAATATTCTGGCCCAATCCCAGGCAGCTACTATGGTGATTCAATGGCCATATTAAGCCTGTTTCTCTTAGCCAATGATCTCCCCCACCCAATCAGACAAGGGATTGATAACACCCGAGCTACCCAGCGACAAGAGTACTTAGACAATAAACCGCGTGAGCCAGGGAGGGTAGTCTCTGCGGCTGACTTTGTTTTTAATGGCAACAGGGGCCGGGCCGCGGAAATTTTTATGGTGCTTAAAACTGCTGACTTGATTGACGCTCATAGTGAAGTCACACTCAACCAAATTTATACTTTAGAAGATTTTGAAAGCTTTATTAATGATCACCCAAATTTAAGAGGGCTCCACTTAAGGAGCGAAGAGCGAAACAGGGCTTTGTACGCCTTGCAAGGAGACACAATTCCAATTGATCCTAATATCGGTATGCCAGTCTACTTTGGCCGGATAGTTAGAAGGATGCTCGACCAGAACGCCCTGGTAGACCAGGCAAATATTGCTCAACTGCGGGCTACTCTAGAAATTATCACGACTAATCCTAGACCAACAATTAATATCGAGCGTGAGCTCTTCTTAAACGAAACCTCATCAGTCAGGGCAGAGATCGCCAGGGTTGATCGCCAACACAACCTGCAGCTTATGCCTTATTTTGCTGATGCCTGGTCATACTACAATAACGCGGCAATCTTGCTTGCTGCCTATACCCAGCAAGCAGTTGAAACAGACAGTCAAGAAGACTTGCGCGCTGCTCTTAACTTTTGCCAAACAGTCAGGGAAATGATTGGCCAGCAAGAGGTAGAAGAATTTAGCGCGGATACGTACAACCAGGGACGGATTGACTTAATTGAGGCACAAATAAGGTCGCAAATCCGCTTTCTTGACAGCAATGGCTCGATCTCAAGTGAAGAACTCAATAACCTTTGCGAAACCCATAGCGGCGCTGAAATATTTGAATGTCTGCTCTGCCTTGGTTATGTGAATGAAGCTGGCGAAATCCAAGATGCTTTTAATGCCGGAGCAATTGACTTTATTAATAGCCTGCAAGCTAATGATTTCAGCGAAAGTGACGCTCGCTCTGTCTATGACACCTTAGATCAGGTCAATAGCCCTGAAGCAGCTATGGCTTTTTGCCAAATAGGAGTTGAACAGACCATTAATGGTATCAATAGCTTGCTTCTGGTTGACACTCACTCAGCCATGCCTGATTACTACTCAATTACCCGCGCCCTACTAACCCTAGGCGACCTGTACTTACGAATGTACGACGCAACTGAGCGGGCACAAAACC
The DNA here is from genome assembly GCA_002774365.1 of Candidatus Saganbacteria bacterium CG08_land_8_20_14_0_20_45_16. Taxonomy (GTDB): domain Bacteria; phylum Margulisbacteria; class WOR-1; order O2-12-FULL-45-9; family O2-12-FULL-45-9. The sequence goes on from PEYM01000120.1 coordinate 42,538, forward strand.
CAAATGAATATTATCTTGACAAGGCTTTTGAGTTTTATAATTATGTCGCCCACCTTGATGTCACAGATGACAGCAATGAAGAATCAGGCCTTGAGGTCTACACGCTTGAAGAAAATCTTGTTATCTCGGCTACGCCAGCAGAAATGCTAACTGCTCTAAGGTTTAATTATGGCCGCGATGATAACAACGCTGAAATAGCTCACCTCCCTCTTGCGGAGAGAAACCTGCTTCAGGGGATCTATATTAGCCGCGGCCAATATGAGGATGCCCGCCTGGCCCTTCACACCCAACTGCGCGGCTTGGCCATGGCCAAGCTCTCATCACTTTATATGCGCCGCACTGGAGAGAGAAGGCTTGATGATGTTTTGCAACAGATCTCTTATTGCCAAAACGCGGTTGAAACTTTAGAAGAATCAGGTTTAGAAGATAACGACTTTTCCCTAGTATTTAGCCGGGCCACCTTAACTGACCTTAATCTGCTTTTAGCCGATAGGATGAGGTTTTATCTCTGGCCACAAGATCAAGATATTGCTTCTACAGAAAGGAGCTTAGCAGATCTTGAGATTATTGTTTCGAACCAACCCTTAGCAGCCCAACAAGCAGCCAGGAGCCGGCTCATGGAAAATCTGCAGCGCGAAAGGTTTGTCAACCGCAGTGATTTTGCGACTTTTGGCAGAAGAGGAGATGAGATCTGGCAAGGCTTACTTGATGCTAATTATATCAGCCGGGCCAGGCTCCAGCTAACTGATTTTGAAGAGATCCATAATAGTGATGATCAACCGTTATCTGAAATTATCTGGCAATTGCTGCTTACTACTGGCCATATCAATGAACATGGTTATCTGCAAGATCGGTTCTGGGACAATCGAGAAACTTTTATAGCTGATCTCACTAGTACAGCAATCCTTAGTGGTCAAGAGATTAATTGCCATGATCTTGACCAGGTTTTTGATATTCTGTCACAAAACTACAACACAGCTTATCTAACTGATCGATTAACAGAGGTTGGTAGAGAGAACCTAAGACAGGACAACTCTTTTCTTGTCCCTGTTTCAGACGAAGAAGCAGCACAGATCAGCCGCGTCTTGGAGCAAGCTGATCAACGCTATTCACCAATTGAGGAGTCTGATTTGGAGATTGTGCAAACAATTGCCCGTAATTATGCTAGTCATGAAACACCCATACCCCAAGATCAAGTTGTTGCCATGCTCTCAAGAAGGATCTCTGGGCAGGCTATTTCAGAGGCCGATATGTTGCAGTTGATCCAGAGTAATATTACATTTCTCGAACAAGCATTAGAAAATAATACTGATAAGCCAAGTCTTAGTGTTTTTATTATGAACCAGCTTATTATAGTTTTTGATCTATTCACTCAACTACATCCAGAATTAAGCCATGAGATCACCCCTGTCTTAGAAAGCCTTAGAACACTACTGGCTAACCTTGGGCGCACCTCTCCAGATATTGAAAGACTTTCCCATTCCCAAATGAGCCAGAGAATTATTCAACGCTTAAGCGCTATCGTAGACATTATTAATTTAAGGATCCCTCAACTATCAACCAATATTCCAAGGCAAGATCAAAACTCAAGAGCTGTGCAAATAAGCAACTACTTAAGATATACTATAAGATTGAGATCTTTAGACATTATTAGACAGATTACCCAAAGGGCCAGAGAAGTATATGCCACTACCCCCTCAGAGTTTCATTATCTTTATGATCAAGCCAACACAAAAATACTGGAAATTGGTGTTAGAACTGGAGATTTTATGAACCATGAATTCAGCTATCTTTTCCCCACTTTCACTGATCCAATTTTAAGAGAACAACCTATTCCTGCCATTGAATTTGTTGGGGTTCAACGTGAGTACATGACCGCGCTTTTAACTCTCTCTCAAGCAACCCAAGTAACCAGGAATCAAACCAGGAGACGTTATGAAGAACGACTGGTACATGGAGGAGACCTTGAAATTGCCAACCGAATGCTAACTAATGTCATCCAAAATTCCAGGGGTCTGCACCCACCCTTCCCTACTTATTTCAGGATGCATGCTAGATTAAAGCAAGCTGAAATAATTATCAGGAGAGAAGATAACAGGGCAAGTGCCCGAGGCGCCAGTCATGCCAATTACGAGGAAGCGATTATTATCTTTAGGGAAATTTTGCAAGATCTATCCACTCTAAGCCATGAAGATTATCGAGAAATGGCTTGGAGACCATATTCATTTTTGGCTGAGCTTTTCCATGAGTGGGCCAATATCGCCACTGCTGGCGGTCCGGACCTAGCCACTCTGTCTCTACATTTCTGTTATCTTTCAGATTCAGAATATGACTATACTAGAAGAATTGAGGTTTTGATCCCAAGATTCACCCAGTTGAATAACAGGGATAATGAATTAAAGGTCATGATCGGCAGAAACAATTAAAGGGAGTGAATTACAATGAGCGAACCAGGCATCTTTATACCAAGTAGTTATTCAAGGTTTTCATTTTCTCCTTCTCAAGAAGAAGCCGCTCCTGAAACAAGCAGGTTTACAGGGAGTAATTTCTATGCTGACGCCAGTGAAGTGCCTAGCGCCATCTCCATCGATGCAATTAGTCCAGTAGACTTAACTACTTTATGTAGCAATGATATCCCTTGCAGCTTATTTGCTAGAAATCCTTTTGCTTGGGATATCTTTAGTCAATTTTTGTCTTTCTTGACCAGCGAAAGCGAGGACATTAGACATGATGTTTGGAATGCACGCGGTGTTATAGGAATGCTAAACCGACGTGTTCATGATGCCCAGTTAAGAGATGAGATCGTTGGTGTTCAAGATACTCCCGATCAGGCAGAATCAGCTGGAGAGTTCGAAACACAAGCTGAAAGCACCGAAAGAGATAATCAAAGTCAATTAGCTGAAGCAACTATTCTCTCTTGGATTTTTGCTCGCAACCTAGGACATCAGCGGCCTGGTTTTACTTTGGGGAGAGTTTCAAGAAGTAGTATAATTGCAATTTTTGGAACAGAAGATAATTCTTGGGAACAATTTTTCGAAGACCCGACCCAAAACACTCTGACTTTTAAAGCTGATATTGAAGATGCTATCAGAACTCAAATAACAGATACCGACAAGCGCGAAAGATTGCTCACTCTTTTCCAAAACACTCATCCAACAGACTACGATCCTCTTATTTTGGCCATTAGAAGCTTGCGCGTTCGGCCAGGCAGCAACCAATGGATCTCTTGGCGCCGTGAATACTGGGAACCACAACTGGCTTTGATCTTATGCAGTGAACTTGACGACCCTATGCTGCGCAACAATTTTCTTTATTTGGTCCGCAATCATCCCAACCTGCACACCCGGGCCAGCCTGGCCAACCAACCATTCCTAGAGGACCGGCCGCTATTGCATGGCGTGCTAGTCCATGAAGATGGCAGCGATATAACCTGGTCAGGAACAGACTGGGCCAACAGGGTTCAAGCCAGATGGGCAGAGATCAGGGCTCGTGAATTTATTAATGACCTCTTTTTGGGCAGCGGCGATGTGACCCATGAAGGAGTTACCCGTCATCCTTTTTCTTTTTTGGAAAGCGGCAACTTTTTTAGTCTGGCCCTGCTCTACAAGAGCCTGGGCCGAACAGACACCTATCTCAGCCTGCTTTCTCGCGGCAGATTGGTCATTGAGGGGCGTCTGGCACCACGGGCCAATAACGATGGCTCACTCGCAGACCTACCAGAAGCAGACCGGACCTTCTATGTGCCAAACCTAACCTCCCGCAGCGGCGGCCGAGAGGTCAGCCGTATGCAAGCCATGGCCAATGTGCAGATGAGCAATCTTTTAGAAATGCAGGCCAATGAACTAGACGAAGCAATTGCCCGCTTGCAAAGGACGCTAACAGAAGCTGGCGAAGACAATCTTTCTAGCCAAGGACACGCCGCGATTAGCAGTATTCTAACCATCTTCCGCGGTCGGCCAGGCAACAATGACAGCGGGCTTGGCTTAAACCAACAACACCTAACCCTCTCTGATCTGGAACCAATTGTTAGAGCAAGGTTTCCAGGGGCTGAGAATGAAAGGCTGTCAGCAAGCAGAAGAAACGCTATTTTAACCCAGCGTCGTGACGAGCGGGGAAGGATTTGGCAAGCGCTAGTAGACGCTCATTTTATTAATACCGATGGTTTGATCCTTTCTCGCGATTTTGCGCAATTAAGGTCGCAGCTTTCTGGCAATCGCCTGAGAGTTTCTATTGACGACATCATTAGCCTATTACAGCAGGTTCCTGAACGACTGGAATATCATTTTGTTGACCATTTAACCAGCCTGGACCCAGCAGCCAATACTTTAACCAGAGAACAGCTTGAACAATTGCTAAATGAAGCCCACGCGGTTCAGGATTTCTTGATCCAAAGCGCTATGTCATATCGTTGCTTTGCTTCTCATGTTCCGTTTGCCAGGGCTGACAATGAAGATGATGTGGCACTACACACTATTGATCAACTTGAGGTCAGAAACGGCATAGCCAATGAAGAGATCAGGCGCGGCTTCAGGCTAAAAGACGCGCACAATCCTTGCTATCTTACAACCCTACGCGAAGGGGCAATGCATCTTGAAGAGGTCATACACATGGGCGAGCAATACGAAGCTTATGCCGCAACCCTATCTCCTCACGGAGTTGCACCAAGGCAACTGCGTCAGATATTAACTTTTGCCACCATTGCCCGGGCCAAGCTCAATATGGCCTTGCTCGGTGAAATAGACCAACAAGTAGACCCGATCGTGCTAACTATATTAGAGCCAGCCATTTTGCAATTGACAAACGGCCAACAAATATTTGATCGGCTCAATTCAACAACAGGTATCACCAGAGAAGATGCTCTAGAAGTCCAAGCACAGCTTCTTACCCAAGCCGCTGAGCAGCTAGCAGCAGCCGGAGCAGCAAGGTACACTTATCCGTACCGGACAAATACTATTACCCCAGCTATGTTTGATAATCTACAACAACCAGGGCCAGCCCCCACCAGACGTGGCCAAACACAAAGAGCTCCCCTGCCAATTTCCACTGCGGAACTGCTTACTCTCCTGGAAACAACAGGCTACATCAATGAGCAAAGAGAGGTGCAGCCCGCTATCTCTGATTTCACTGAATTTGCAGAAACCTTGCAAGCTCAAAACTCAGGGCTATCACAAGCTCAATTACGCGCTATTCATCTGATATTAAAAAACGCTCCCCGCACAGATCACGAATACACCATCAACCTTATCCGCGACCAGCAGTTAACAGATGTCCAGCTGGCCCAGGCTGAAAACCTGGCCCGCCGGGCTTTTCTAGCCCAGGACCTTGGCAACATTGAAGGGGAAGAAGGCCACGAGGGCTCGCGCGCCCTTGCCAACCAAGCCAAGGATATTTTAAGACAGCTCCTAAACAGAAACAACTTGGTCAATCTCACCCCCATGACCCTGGCCTTGGCAAACTTTTGGCTGGGTAAGATCTACGCGATTGAGGCCAGCAATGCAAATTCAATCGAAGAGACAGAACATATCCTTGATCAGGCTGACGAATATATTAGGCAGGCGCTTGACGCCAATATTTTACAAGGCTCACTGCTTTCTTCAGCTTATCAAACTAGGGGAGAGATCCATCTTTTTAGACGCCATCTCAGTGAAGCCAGCGAAGATTTTGCCCGGGCCATCAGTCTTAACTCAGAAAACTTTGAGGCGCGGGTTAATCTGGCCGATATCCATAATCAGCAAGGTGATTACGCCAGAGCAATTACCGAGTATCAAGAACTGGTGGCCCGCTTTGACCCCTCGCTACCGACTGCCACGACTTTCAGTGGCCACTTGCTCCTAACCAGAAGCAGGCTCGGCCTTTTAGAAGCACAAATGCGACAGCACGGAGCTTACACTGACGCAAGCATTGCAGCCTTAGAAGAATTTATCTTTGGCGCTAACGAGCAGGAAGGTATTTTTCACACTGAGCCGCGCGGCTCATTTGTTGTTAGGCGGGCCATTGACGCTTTGCTTGAGGCTTATTCAGCCAATGAAGATTATCACGCTAGCATTGTTTCTTTAACTCATCTGCTGTTAACAGAAGACCAGGCTGGCACCAATCCCAGGATCCTATCTGATCTTGATCTGCTTTTTGTCAGGAATAGGCAGCAAAGAGCCCAAGTCTTAGAAGCGCTCATAGCTGGCCACTTGCTTAACAACGATAATTCGGTTGCGGCTGATTTTGACCTGACAGATTCTGCCAGGGCCAGCTTTGTGGCAAGTTTTGGACCTGATATCAATGGTTTAACTACTGAACAAAAAGGTCAAGTCTTTGACTTGCTGCGCCTAGCAGCCAGGCTGCGCCAAGACCAAAATTACATTAATGAGCAGACAGTGGCGCTCAGGGGACGGGTCACCCCCAATACCCACTCGCATTTCCCGCAACGCTACCGCGCCCACCTTTATCTAAAAATGATCGAGGCTACCTCCTGGGACCGCAGCCAGGGCATTAGCGAAAGGTTTGATCGGGCCAGGACATTATTAGACAATATTCCAGATGACTTGAGCAGGATTATTGAGGCTGATCGCGAACTTAAGGCAGAACTTGCTTTACTAGACGCCGAGGTCCAAATGCGGCAGCGAGCAGTCTCTGGCCGGCATCAGCGCCAACGCGCCCAGGAACCGGTGTTTACGGCTGAATTAAACACCATAGTCACACGCAGCCAGGACCCTAACCTTACCTCTCGTCTCTTGCGCGATCAGCTCGAAGGCCTGGCTTACTCCAAACACTTTAGAGCAGCCGCTGACCTGGCCGCGCAATATCAGGCACCAAGCGAAGACGCCCCAGCGCTTACACCAGCTCAACAAACCGCTCGCGAACTTTTTGTCGCCACTCAAAATCGTTTTGAGGAAAGAGGTTTGCCGCTGGCTTACCAACGCTTTGATTTTGAAATGAGAATGCAGCAAGTCGATGCCTTGACCTATCACATCTCTGACAGAGAAAGATTAAGGCCTGATTACACTGAACCGCTGGGAGTTCTAGCCCAGATTATTGCTGATTCAGGCCAGCTAGAACACAATACTCCTACCTTGGCCACCTTTTATCAAGCAGCTAGGGCCAGGGCTTTCCAGCGCCGCGGTGATCTTTTCCGTTATCACTGGCGCGGCAGGAGCTTTGAACAAGCGCTTAGCAATTATGGCGCCTCGATCAGGACAGTTAACAGCCTGCCAGCTCGGCCACGAGCCACTGCCATTGACCGGACCAGGAGTTTTTTGGGATTGGCTGAAACCTATGCTGACCCCAATACTGCCAGAGAGGTTCCGGCCCTGACCCGCGAAGAATCCCTGCGTTTAGCCAGCTCCAACTACGAGCTCGCCATGGCAGAGACCCTAACCCTCCCCTACTTTAGCGAGAACCGCGACTTCTTGCTGGTCCAGGTCAACCGCAGCCGCAGCCAATTTGAAGAGCGGGGCGGCAACATGGAAGACGCGATTTATTATCTCCAGGCAGCTCAGCACGGACTAGAGCTGGTCAACGGCCTGGACGACGAGTTCTTAGCCGGGATGGACGATGCTTACCGTCGCTACGCTAGACTGCGCGGGATAACAACAGAAGTCAACTGGAACTCATATTCTGGCTTTCCGCAAGACGGTGACACGGTGCGCGAAAATCAGCTTACCCTGGAAATGGGCCTGTCCCCTGGCTGGATCAACAGCCGCACCGGTCAGCGGATCTATGAACGCTTTTTACTTAGCGGTCAGGCTGATTTCTACGGCGGCGACACAACCTCTCAAACACTTTACGGCGGAATGGAGTTAGCTGGCCGCACCCCAGAGCTAGCCTGGTCAACCAGGGCCATGGTCATGCTCTACTCGCACACCGAGGGTGATGGCGTGGCTAATTTCTTGCGGCGGCCAAATGCCAGGATGAACGCCTATCTTTGGCACGACAGTTTTACTCTTTCCGCCGCGCTTGACCTCAATACCCAACAGCCTGAATACACTAGTGCGTTTGTCAGGGCCATGTACAACTCCCCTGATACCCTGAGCCGCCGGCCCTGGATTCCCACCCGGCTTTTTAATAATTTCCAGGCTGGTGGAGAATACCTCACTTACATTTTTAACTTTAGCGGCAACAGCCACCGCATTCATGCCTTTGGCTTGCGCGGCGATTGGCAGGTTAATTTAAATCGGGCCACCCTGCGCACCGCCATCTCGCTCCGGTTGCTTTATGATTCATATGTCGGCGACCAACACCAAAGTGGCCGGCAGCTTGAGCAGAGTGCCTGGGACGTAGCCTTGATCGGCGAATTAGGCATTGACATAAATATCAACCGCAATTTTGTCCTCACGGCTCAATGTGAGGTCCAGGGCCAATCAGGCTTTGCCAGTCTGCACTGCGGGATTGGTTTTAGGTTCCCGTACTTGTTTGATAATTCCCGGGCTGGGCACGGAGCACACAATAATCACAGCGCAGAATTGAATGAGGACGAAGTACTCCACGAGCTTCCATTACTTGACGATGGAGAAAATTAGGTGAAATTTTTTAAAAAAGCTGACGATATATATATGAGAAGGGGACGAAAATGTTTTCAAGAATAGGGTCTTATCTTTCACAATATTTTTCTTGGGTGCCTGGCTTATCAACTCTTAGCTGCGCACCTAATGATGGCGAGCAGGTCTGTATTGCCCCAGAGCCGCATCTGCCTCACCTTTCCCGAGATGAAACTGGTATGGTTTGCGGCAATGATGAGATCACCGAAGCTATCCAACCAGGTGATTTTCCCGTTTCACTTCACTGCGAGAGCAATGACGGTATTGGCGCAGCCAATTGCCTCGGTGGCAATGATGCTGATAGAATCAACAGGGACTCACTGCAAATTACCTGTCTAAACAACGGAGAAGAATTCTCCCCAAGTCTTAACCCAGACGGCACAATGGATGTTGAGCTCTTCGAGCAGCCTTTAGGTGAGATTGGCTGTTATGTTTCACAATACTATGACCGCAATGCTAACGAAGTTAAAACAATTGGCTCTTACGCAGAAGCGTTGTACTTGGACCAAGAACGAAAGTCCAACTACCAAGACCCGGCTTTTACTTTCTGGTTAACAATGAACGGCATCAGCTATGAACCTAATTACCGTGAGATCCCTGATTTTGGCACCATTGACCCCAGACCACAAGCAGCCATGTCTCGTGGCTCTGACAACATCTACAACTGGCAAATTGACAATTTAACTGACGATTTTGGCAATCGGCTCCATTTAATTGACAGCAATGCAAACTATTTCCTTAATAACAACGAAAATTTTTCGAGCGGTTATACAGAAAGAAACACTTACCGCATTCAAGGGCAAATGCTGCCTAATGCCGGACCAGGAACATTCTACGCTATTTTTAGTGATGACTACGGCCACACACGCCGGGTCACTTTTTATCAGCCAACCATTACACCACTGGAGTTTAACAGTAATGATATTTCCTGGTACACCGTCAACCCAGAAAGCCCTTACTGGATTTGTATAAACCCGGGCCTGCCTGTTTCTGGCGCTACCAACTACTTGTTTTCTGCCACCTTTACCGACCCTACAACCAATGAAACCGCTCCCCCCTATGCCATAGCCAGTCAACCAAGTAACTGCATTGCCTTTAGCCCCACCCGCTTAGGCGACTATTCCCTGCAAGCAGAAATTACTACCTATAGCGGAGACATCTTAAATGCTAGAACGACTGATACAATTACAGCGCATGAAAACGGCACAGCCGTGCTCATGGGCTCAATGCTAGGCGTACACACCGCTCACATCGGCGATGATGTTGTGCTGATGGGCAATTCCAGCGACCCAGACGCAACTTATGATTGGGAAATTTTACCGCCTCGTGGCGATGTCATGAGCTTTAACGGACAAACCGCCAGCTTTACAGCAGAATTAGAGGGCGATTATGATGTTAGACTAGTCATTACTTCTAGCGACGGCCGCACCCAAAAAGTTATTTCTCGAGATATTGAAGTTTATCCGCCTTACACAATTATTCCTTCAGCCACAATAAGCCGCGAACTCACCTACTCTTATCATCTTGGTGACACGGCAAGAGATATCATTTGCCGCTCTGATGATCCGGCCGCCACCTTTGCTTGGACTGTTACCAGACCAGCTCCAAATGAGCACGGCGAGGTCATAGAAAGATTTGCTGGCCCAGTCATTCGCTCATATACTTTTGACAGTATTGGGGATTTTGATTTTAGATGCACGGTCGTTGCTAGTGACAGCATAACAACCAGTGGTGAAAGCCGTTCAGTCAATGTTTATCCATCAAATGTTGAGCTACCGCTGGCTGGGATGGCGGCCTCGTTTGCCGCGGAAGTAGGCACAGACGTTGTTTTTGCAACCCCAAGCCCTGATACTTCAAGGTATAGCTACACTTGGGAGTTTGTTGATGACGGCTCAACAGAAACCGGCACAGAAGTTACGCATAATTTTGCTGAAACAGGGACCTACATGGTCAGGCTAACAGTTGCTTCCCTGGCAGACCCAACACTTAAAAATTCAGTTGTTCAAACTATTACTATTGTTCCGATTGGTGTTGAGATCCCAACTTTGTCAATCGTGGGGCTGCCAGCTGTTCACGAAGACACTCCCTTTACCTTAAGTGTAGCCGACCCTGACACAGACAATTTTGTCTACACATGGGAAATTGCTGGCGAGCCAACCCCTGTCACTGGAGCCAGCATTACCCACACCTTTAATAACCCTGGTCAATACGGAGTAGTCTTGCGCGCCACCAGCAGGCGAGATTCTAGCGTCTCTTTTGTCACCCCAGCATATTATATTTATGTAATCCAAAACAGCATTCCTTTACCTAACTTATCAATCATTGCGCCATTCTCTGGCCAAGTTAGTACCGCTACTACAACAAACAATATTAGGTTTAGGGCCTCTGACCCCAGCCCAGAATATAATTACTCCTTTGATTTTGTTGGCAGTGCCAGCGCTATGGGTTCTGACGTTACCCACGCCTTTAATGAACTTGGGACCTACAGTGTCATCTTAACCGCAACACTAAGATCGGATCCATCAGTAACTTATCAGATCACTCATAACATAACTATTGTGCCTTATCATGTACCAAATGTTGGCATTGAAGGCCCGCTCTCTGCGCCAGTTAACACAGCAGTAAGCTATAATGTTCCTGAACCAACACCAGGCGCGACTTACACCTGGCATTTTGGCGACGGGACAACGGCCACAGGGACTTCGGTCTCCCATACTTATCGCTCTATTGCTGATTTTCAGGTTAGATTAACCGCCGATAACCACGGCACAACCAACGAAATCCGACATAATATTACGATCTATTAAGGACAAAATACAAAGTAATCATTTGGAGAAAAAAAATAATGGAAGCTGGCAACAAGATTAATGCCTTCACCCCCACCCTGAGCCAGGAAACAAATAGCTCAAAGCTGACGAACTCCTCAAAAAACTAAACCACTGAATTATTTTTCGCTTAAAAAAGCCCTCTTGCTAAAACAGGGTGGAGCTTGGCCAATTTGCTTCTCTGGCTGACATTCCCTTTCCAAAACTCTCCAATTTCGTAAAAACGCAAAAAATCACAACAAACCCAAAAAGGCATTTTTCATCCCGCTTTACCGACGACAAACAAAAAATCGCAATTACTTTCAATTTCTCAGTCAGCCCAAAAACTGAAATTTTCTCCACATCCTAACGATATAGCTATAACCTATGCTAAGATCAACTTTTACTAGCAGGCTCAATAATAATCAATGGTACCAAGCTTTAATCGGCCGGGAGCTAAGAGATAACATTAAGACTTGGTTGAATAAACCCCACCCCCCCCTTGGCCATACATTTGCCTTTCCTGGCCTAGCATCTGGTATTGATCCCACTCGAATTAAAAGGGTTTCGGTCACAGAAGTCAGGGCCTGGCGGATGAGCGGCACTGGAACAACCAGCACTACTGGCACACCCCCTAATTCCCCACCCCCAGCACCCAGTCCCACCCCAAAAACCACGTTAATCCAAAAAATCTTTCGCAATTGGATGACCAAGCTCGCTTCAATGGCTGCTTCAGCCTACACAATTTATTACTTAGCCTGGAATTTGCCGCTCAAAAACGGGATTACCCTGATTGATCTGGTTTTTACTGATTGGCATTCTCAACATAGTTTAAAAAACGAAGGCCGCATCATTGCCGGGGTCACAACTTTAATCCTTTTTCTCCCACTCGGTTCAATTCTCTATCTCTTAGTCCAATTAGCCAAAAAGGTCCCTAGCCTCGCTAAAAAAATTGCCTCAATTTCACAAAATAAAGAGCTGGCAACAACAAGGCGAGAACTTACTCTTGCCAACCAAGATCTAGCAGCCGAGCAAAGGAAATTTCAGGAAAAAACTGATGAAGTAGAAAAATTGACGCAACAAATTGAGAAAATTAGAAAAGTATCAAAGAAAACACTTGACGAATTACAAAATAAATATAATCCAGCCACTAATAAATATAATCTAACCACTAATAAAATAAAAACCTTAACGCAAGCCCTTAAAACTGCTGCCGAAGAAAAAGCCTTAAGAGAGAAAGCTGAGGCAAACCCAAGAGAAGAAGAGACTCGAACCCAGGGAGCAGCAGACAAAAGAGAGCTTGCCCAATTAAAACCAAGATTAGAAAGAGCAGAAAAAAGAGTTGAAGATCTTGAGGGGGAGAGTAACTCTCTTATAAAATTAGGGGATGCCAATCGAAGATTAGATGAAGAGCTTGATGCAGAAAGAGAAAAAGTCAACCAAGCAATTGCTTCCCGCAAACAAGCAGAAGCAGCCAAATTAGCTGCCGAAAACGTTGCTAGCCAAGAGCGCGACACAGCACACCAAGCAATCATCGCCCAACAAAAAGCCGAAGGCAATCTCGAGAGAAGAACAGAAGAGGTAACTACCTTAAGGCGAAAGCTTGAGGCTGCCCTGTCACTGCTTAGACAATCAGAAGAAACTCTTGAAGGATTAGAGCTTGATCTTGAAAGAAAACAACAAACTGAAGCAGAACATTTAGATGTGTCTGCCGAGCTTGATAATTTTGAGCAAAGAATAGATGGACTTATCACAGACAAAAAGCAAGCTGGGCACGAGGCCAAAAAACTCGAAGCCCGCGCCATTAGTGCAGAAGCTGGGCTTGAAGATCTACGAGTCCAGGTAAAAGAGTTAAAGGGCTTAAAAGATGTCAAACTTGCTCAAGGAAGAATTGAGGAACATAGAGAAGAAGCAGAGAGACAAAAAAGACGAGCTGATGGCTTGGAAGATAGAGCCAAAAGAGCCGAAGATCAAGCTCAAGCAGCAGAAAAAACAGCTGAAGCAGCCAACAGAGAAAGAGATGAGCTCAAAAGAAATCTTGAAAGGCTCACAGCTAATCACCGAGAGCTTGAACAAGCTCTCGAGGCTGAAAGAGAGCAAGTCAGGGAAGCTGCCAAAGGGACCGAAGCTGCATTTGCCAGTATCCGGCAAGAGCTTGAAGAAAAAAAATCGAAAGCCAATCTTCTACAGCAACGGCTTGATGATGCTACTGCAAAAAGTGCCAGGGAGTTGCAAGAGGTAAGGGACGAACTCAACAACACAACAACAAAAGCTACAAAAGTATGGAATGATCTTACGGCTCTTCGCCAAGAGACAGGACCATTGAAAACAGCCAACCAAGAAATGACCAGGCGCCTAAATAAGCTTGAGGGAGAAAACGCTAACTCGAAAAAACAAAAAGATTTTTACTTCGAGCAGGTTAAGAATCTAGAAGAAGAAGTTAAGCGTCTGAAATAGACAGTAGAAAGGCCAACAATTATTTTTTTTAACTCACCCCCGGATTCTCTAAGTTATCCACCCCTCGCCCACTGGGAGAGGGGGCTAAATTTTAGAATGTCTGGGGTGAGGGCTAAAATAGTTGCCATAACAGTGAAATTTTCTGCAAACCAAGCCGATAAATATATGGAGCATAAAAAGTGCCTAATCTAACAGCAAAAATACTTAAGAGCGGGGCCTGGCAGATCGCCACTGGCTATCAACTGCGACGCAATGTACGCAACTGGCTGCGTCATACTAATCTAAGACCACCCTTGGGTCAAACATTTGCCTGTCCCGGAGCGCCTGGCATTGATCCCACTAGAATTAGAAGGGTTTCTCCCACAGAAGTCAGGGCCTGGCGGATGAGCAGCACTAATGCAGCCAGCACAACTCCCCCAGTACCTATGACCCAGCCCCCAACACCTACCCCACCCATCAGCAAAACCCTTAAACTCGCTATCAATCACCTAATTGGCTTTCGAGCCAGGGCTGCCTCTTTTCTACTCGGAGCCACCATTGCCGCTCCATTAACCGCTTGGGCAGCCTGGTCTCTACCGCTTCAAGGCAGCATAACTTTTATTGACCTTGTACCTTCTGATCTTTTTCTAAGACATGGCATTGTCATGTCACTTTACGCAGAAGGCGTGGCCATTAGCCTTATGTCAGCCCTGCCAGTCGCTTTATTGTCTGGCTTTATTTTTGTTAGTCTGGCCCAAAGGATTACCAAGTCGTTCCTGACCAAAAATTGTCAAACAAACAAATTGCTTGGTTTCAAAGCCGCAGTTGAAACCTTATCACCCAAACAAAAACGCAAACTCTTCAATAAACTCCCGATCATTGAGGTCTCTTTCAGTCGGCTAAATGAGCGAGCTGCTAAACTTGAAGCTGAGGCTAGCAGCGTGGCTGACCTGGAACATAAAATTGCCGAGTTAGAGCTCCTTAAACAACAGGTTGGGGCTTTAACAAGCGAAAAAGAGGAAGTTACGCAACGCGCTCAACAAGCAGAAAGAGCTAAATCAGAGGCAAAACAAAGAAAAAATGAGCTTGAACAAGAGGTAAAAACCAACAAAGATATTATTAAGACTTTGCAAACAAAAAATGAGAAGCTTGACCGAACAATTAAAAAACAAAATAAGGCTCTGGCTGCCCTTAAAATCACTGAGGATGCCTTAGCAGACCTCAAAACTGAGCTTGCAGAACTGCAAAAACAAATCAAAGAATTAAAAACAAAGAAAGGACGACTAAACGAAAAACTTGAGTCAGCTAACACATTAGCAAAAAACCTGCAACAAGAGCTAAGAAAAAAAGAAGTACGGATTCAAGAGTTAAGCCAAGATATTCTAGAAGTTGAAGGGTTCAACACTAACCTAACGCTAAAAATATCAGAAGTAGAGGCCAGAGCAGAAAGATCTGGCCTTGAGCTAGTGGCAGCAAACACAA
>PEYM01000003.1 GCA_002774365.1 Candidatus Saganbacteria bacterium CG08_land_8_20_14_0_20_45_16
GATTATGGGTTGATGAGGTCAATTCATGGTCAGCTTATGGATTACGTTATGCAGATTTTATTTAATTATGTCATGTCGTCTTTTGGTAATCCGCCAATGGAGTCTTTGTATGTGGGCGCTGCCAATATGTCCTTGGGCTCAGGCGCTAATTTTATAGATACCACGTTGTTTGATTTGGGGAGATCCCTAGAATTTATGAAAGCGGGGACAAATTCATTGGGTGCGGGACTTTCCTTGAATGCTGGTGGTATTCCCAAAGCTATTGCCGACCAGACAAAAAAGATTGGGGAAGGGGTTGTGTCTGGGCAGACAGGGAGCCTAGCGGCTGATTTTACCAAACAAGAAGCAGCCGGTCTGTTTGCGGCGCTCTTGTTTTTTGGTAATTGGGAAGGGCCCGGTCTTGATGAGCTTAGTCCCACCAGTGGGTTTATTAATGATTTGAAAAAAGCTGTGCCGCGCGGCCAGGTTGATCCAATAAAATACAGGTTGGTTTCTGCTCGTGGTTGTCCAACTCCGGACAAAGATATGATTTCTCGATATTATGGACTAAATCCCTTTGCCATTGGTATGCTCCTGCTGCTTACGCCGGGGTACAATAACTTACCGTCAGAGAGCGCTAAGTTGTATTCCGTTTTGGCTAGTTTAGCCATGCCAGGATTTTATGGTGTCAAGGATGGCAGTATGTTGGTCGCAGTTGACAGTTCCAGGGGTGAAGGGGTAACGATATTTAATGAAAACACCAAGAGATACGAATATTTAACTATTCCAGACTCTTATGAGCGGATTGCCAAGGCCGCTAAAACAAGCGCGGATGCCTGTGTGGCGTCATACTGGGCTCTTTCATTGGTCCCTGGTTTTCAGTTTAACCCTTCAATTCTTTCTGGGTTGTTGTATTTTACAACAGCAGTGCTATCAAGAGCCGAAATGGTCGGGCTAAGGGACGTTGATGTGTGGCAAAATATGTTAGCTAACCATGGTTTCATTATAGAAAACTCGTACAAGAGGAATGATGGAAAGGATTCCATCATCGAACAAGCCCTTGACGATACGCCGATATTTGGCGGTAGAACGAGCACCCAGGAAGCCAGGGCCGGCATTAGTGCCGCGTCGGTTTCAACAGTCACTTCCTCTTATAACGACTATGACCAAGCCCTTGCCCTACTTTCAAACCTGGATAGCAGCGGTAAAAAGGTTGGAACCTATCATACGGTTACAATAGAAGCTATCACTCAAGGCAACTCGCCAATCTGTTTTCTTGTTGAAGTAGATGGTAAGAAAAAAATGGTTTCTGCGATCACGGTCAAAGAGCCGCCCACAGCTGTCAAAGGAGTTATCAATACCTTCTTGCCAAAGAAACTTAAGCAATTCCAGTATTCCGAAAACTTTGCGGCCTGGAAAGATGTTGGGGCAGTTGATGCGTGGGGCAACTTTACTTTGAAAGGCTTAAAGCTTGCTG
>PEYM01000014.1 GCA_002774365.1 Candidatus Saganbacteria bacterium CG08_land_8_20_14_0_20_45_16
CTCTTTTTTTGTTTGAAGCCACAAAAAAAACTTACCAAAATTAGATTAAACTAAAATGACACTCTGTCGCAATTCCCCTCGTGTATGAATAATCCGGGGTTAGTATAACAAGAGTAATCTGGAGGTGTTTAAGAAATGAATTTAAGACCGGAAGTCATTGGTTCTATGAAAAGAGAAGAAAATATTTGCAGCTTAGCCTTAGAACATCTTAAGGCGGAATGCGCGAGGTTTGAAAAGAAATATCGTATGCCCACTAGAATATTTTTACGTAAGTTTAATAATGGGAGATTGGGAGATTCGCGGGATTTTTTTTAAGTGGTATTCTTTAGCCGAAGGAGCTAAGGATTGGTCGAAGACCAAGGAAGCTTTAAAAAAACTGCTCAAGTGATCGTGGTTGCTGAAGCCGAAAATTCAACCCTTAAGAAGGTCTTAGCTGAAATTGAGGGTGTGATTTTTAATGTTTGATAAGTTCAGACGGTGTCAATATACCCCCAAGGCAGTGGCTCATTTTCTTCCCTTTTCCGCAAATAATCTTTTGGTTCAATCCCACAATCCTTAAAAGCTTCAAGCCAGAGGTCGATTTTTAAATGTTCAGACCAGGCGTCAAGCCGACAGCCGAGCTCCCAGGCTTTCTCAACCACTTTTGAGAGCTGCCGATCGCCGCGGGCAAAGACCCCTTCCAGGAAACTGGCTTCCGCCTGGTGCCAGCGGACTTCAATTCTGCGGTTTTGGATATTTTGTTTGATCAAATTGTGCTTGGCAATGGTCTCTTCAATTGAGATCTGCTTTTCTCTCTCAAGCAAGGTGTGAGGCTTAGGAATAAAAGTGGAAAGGTTAACAGTCACCCGGGCACGGTTGGTGATTGAGCGCCCAAGGTTTAAAATTTTGTTAGCAAGTTCGCCAATGGCCATGATGTCTGCTTCTGTTTCTGTGGGCAGGCCAACCATAAAGTAAAGCTTAATTGATTCAATGCCGCCGTTAAAGGCTGCTTTGACCCCGTCAAGAATATCCTCTTCGGTCATATTTTTGCCAATAACGTCGCGCAAACGTTGCGTCCCTGCTTCCGGGGCAATGGTGATGCCAGATGGCCGCACTCGCGAAACCTCTTTGGCTAAACCGATTGAAAAAGAGTTTGTCCTCATCGAGGGGAGGGCAATATTAATTCGTTTAGGCGCATATTTTTTAGCCAGAGTCTTGGCCAGCTCGGCAATTTGCGGATGGTCGGAACTTGAAAGAGAAATGAGCGAAATCTCTTCATAGCCAGTATTTTTCAACAGTGCTTCGGCCTGTTCCAGCAAAACCTCGATTTTTTTTGAGCGCACAGGGTTCCCGGTTGCCCCTGCCTGGCAAAATTTGCAGCCCCACTTGCAACCACGCATAATTTCCAGGGTGGCTCGGTCGTGGACCGCTTCGAGGAAAGGGACGATGGGTTTTAAAGGGTAGGGAACATTTGAGAGATCTTTAATAGATCTTTTTTTAACATTCTGACTAATTCCAGGAACATAAACGCTATCTATTTGAGCCAACGCTCCTATTTTCGATTTTCTATTTTCCATTTTCGATTTTCTCATCACTTCTACTATTTCTAAAAGAACTTCTTCCGCTTCGCCAATGACAAAAAAATCAACAAAATCAGCGATTGGTGCTGGGTTATAAGTACACGGCCCGCCAGCCATGACCAGGGGGTCTTTGTTGGTGCGGTCCTTGGAATAAATTGGGACGCCGCCCAGATGCAAGATGTTGATCAAATTAGTATACGTGAGCTCATGGCCCACGCCAAAGCCGATCAGGTCAAATTCAGAAAGTGGCTTCAACGATTCCAAGCTTGTTAGTTGTAAGTTGTTAGTTGTAAGTTGTTCGTTATAATCCGGCCAAGGAGCAAAAACCCGCTCGGCCAGGACATCGGCTTCTTTATTTAATATATAATATAGTATCTGGATGGCGAGGTTCGACATACCGATCTCATAGGTGTCAGGGTAGGAAAGAGCGATTTTTATCGGGGTTTTCCCCCAATCTTTATGGATTGAGTTGAGCTCATTGCCAACGTAGCGGGCAGGCTGGCGCACATTTTGCAAAATCTCATCACGGTTCATTTTTTTATTATAGCAGGAATTTATAGGATTGTAGGCAAAATTAGTAAGCTTTCCCTCTGCTGCCTGCTGAGGCATTCTTTTTTTGTTTGGTTTTTGCGCTTTGGTGGGATAAAATGAAAATATGCCATGGCAATAGAGTTCAACAACCTATTTATAAAAGCCCTCGATTTGCTGGAAAACACCAGCCAGAATGTTTTTATCACTGGTAAGGCTGGGACCGGCAAATCAACCCTGCTTGATTATTTTCGCAATCAGACCAAAAAGAGGGTAGTGGTTCTTGCCCCAACCGGGGTAGCGGCTATTAATGTTAGGGGTGAGACAATTCACTCGTTTTTTGGTTTTAAGCCTGATATTACCTTGGATAAAGTGCGCCAACTGGACTTTAAGAAAAGACAAAAAGAAAATATCTACAAAAAAATAGACGCAATTGTGATTGACGAGATCTCGATGGTGCGCGCTGATCTTTTGGACTGTGTTGATAAATTCTTGCGGCTTAACGGGCCGGCTAAAAACTTGCCTTTTGGCGGCTTGCAGATGATCTTTTTTGGTGACCTCTACCAGCTGCCGCCAGTGGTCACTAGCCACGAGAGGCATATTTTTCAAAACCACTATTCCAGCCCTTATTTTTTTTCGGCCCGGGTTTTTCAAAATATTAAAATCGAATACCTGGAGCTGGAAAAGGTCTACCGCCAAAAAGACGAGCAGTTTATTGGCCTGCTTAATACCATTCGCAACAACTCGGCGACCGAGCCAGAGCTGGCTGTTTTAAACCAAAGATACCTGCCTGATTTTGAGGCCAAGGATGACTTTGCTATTTACTTGACCACGACTAATCTGATGGCCAGCGAGCTAAATGAAAAGAGGCTTGAGGAATTAAAGGGGAAGCTGAGGGTGCTGGAGGGGGAGCTGCTGGGCGATTTTGAGCAAAACCAGCTGCCGACAGGGATTAATTTGAAATTAAAAATCGGGGCGCAGGTGATGATGCTCAATAATGATCCCTTGAGACGTTGGGTTAATGGGACGATGGGGAAAATCAAAAAGATTAAGCAGGACGAAATTGAGGTTGAATTGCAGGACGGCAAAAGAGAGATCGTGCAGCCTTTTACCTGGGAGATTTTTCATTTTAGTTTTGATCCTAAGATTGGTCAGCTTGACTCCGAGGTGGTGGCGACCTTTACCCAGTTTCCGCTTAAGCTTGCCTGGGCGATCACTATTCATAAGAGCCAGGGGAAGACTTTTGACAAGGTGATCATTGATATTGGTCGGGGGACATTTGCCCATGGCCAGATGTATGTTGCTCTCAGTCGCTGCCGCAGTTTGGACGGGATTGTTTTGAAAAAGCTGCTTAAAAAGAGCCATATTTTTATGGACTGGCGGGTGGTCAAGTTTGTGACCAGCTTTCAATACCAGAAATCTGAAGACAACTGTTCGCTGGCTGAAAAGATCAGGTTGATTAATGAGGTCGCGGCTAAGGGGGGGAAGGTTAAGATAACATATTTGAAGGCGAGCGATGAAAAATCCAAGCGGGTGATTGAGCCTTTAGAAATTGCAGAGATGGAGTATAAGGGGAAGTTGTTTTTGGGGTTAAGGGCATTTTGCCACAACCGCGGAGCAGAGCGTACATTTCGCATTGATCGGATTTTGGAGTTTAACGAGGTTTAGGAGCAGTAGGATTTTGTTCTTCCCTCCCCTTTCCCAATTTTCCACAAGATTATTTGGTTTGTTTTATGCTGGGTAGTGGGATAAAATGGATATGTGAAAAAAGCAAAAAAGAAACCTTCCTCTACTAAATCAAATTCCGCGAATATTGGTTTTGAAGAAAAGCTCTGGCAAGCCGCTGATAAGATGCGCAACAACATGGACCCGGCAGAATATAAGCATGTTGTTTTGGGCATAATCTTTCTCAAATATATTTCTGATTCTTTTGAAGAACTCCACCATAAACTGCTTGAAGATAAACATGCTGATGCTGAGGATAGAGACGAGTATTTAGCCAAGAATGTTTTTTGGGTCCCTAAAAAAGCCAGGTGGGAATATTTAATGGCTAATGCCAGAAAACCGGAGATTGGCAAGCTTGTTGATGACGCGATGATTGCGATTGAAAAAGAAAATGATTCTTTGCGAGGGGTCTTGCCAAAGATTTTTGCCAGGCCTGATTTAGATAAGATACGCTTGGGAGAAATTATTGATCAAATTAGCACCATTGGGATGGGGGATAAGGAGAATAAATCAAAAGATATTCTCGGCCGGATTTACGAGTACTTTTTAGGTCGCTTTGCTGGGGCAGAAGGGAAGGGTGGGGGTGAATTTTTTACCCCCCAATCAGTGGTTAGATTATTGGTCGCTATGCTTGAGCCTTATAAGGGGCGGGTTTTTGACCCGTGTTGTGGCAGTGGCGGCATGTTTGTGCAGAGTGAGAAGTTTATAGAAGCTCATGACGGCAGGCGTGATGACATTGCAATTTATGGGCAGGAGTCAAACCCCACAACCTGGCGTTTATGTAAGATGAACCTGGCGATTCGCGGGATTAGCAATAATATTGGCCAGCAACACGCTAATAGTTTTCAGAGTGACCTGCACAAGGATTTAAAAGCAGATTTTATCCTGGCTAATCTACCGTTCAATATTAGTGATTGGGGAGGGGAGGCTTTGAAAAGCGATGTTCGGTGGAAATATGGCGTGCCGCCAGCTGGCAATGCCAACTATGCCTGGATTCAGCATTTTATTCATCATTTAAAACCAACCGGGATTGCCGGCTTTGTTATGGCGAATGGTTCGCTCTCTTCCATTACTTCCGGTAAGGGACAAATTCGCCAGCGGTTGATAGAAGAAAGATTAGTTGATTGTATTGTAGCGATGCCGAGCCAACTTTTTTATTCAACTCAAATTCCAGCTTGTCTTTGGCTTGTTTCTCGCGATCGACATAATTATAAATTTCGTGATCGTCACGATGAGATCTTATTTATTGACGCGCGCAAGATGGGGGAGATGGTTACTCGCAGAAATAGGGAGCTGACAGCCGCTGATCTTGAAAGGATAGTTGGGACTTATCACAACTGGCGCAATAAAAAGGATAAATATGAAGACATTGCCGGTTTTTGCAAAGCTGCCAGCCTTGAAGAAATTAAAAAGCACGGTTTTGTGCTAACCCCTGGGCGATATGTTGGGTTCGAAGTTGAGGAAGAAGATGACGAGGTTTTTGAGGAGAAGATGAAGTGGTTGACCGGAGAGCTGAAGAGCTCTTTTAAAGAAAGCAAGAAGCTGGAGAATCAAATTCAGGATAATTTAGCGGGGTTGGGGTTTTAAATGGGAGGAGAAAAATTATGGATAAAAGCGAAATAAAAAAACTAATTGATGAGGCAATCAAGAACCCGGAATTAGAAAAGCTTCTTTCTTCTGTTGCCAGGCCAACGATTAATGCTGATCTTCAGAAAATGCAAAAAATTGGTTTGATAAAGGCTATTGGAACAGCAAAACAAAGGTACTATGAACCTAGTTTCTATACATATAGGCAAAAATAGCTCTCCTTGCTTTTTTGCTTAATGGTAGCAAAAAATCCTAGCATGTTTTTGTGCTTAAATATATAGATAATATAGGTAATTATAGGAAAGCGTTATTTTTGTTGTAACTAAGCCAAATTATGGCAGTGGCGTTTCTATAGGTTGATTATAAGCAATTAATATGAATAAAAAGAAAACGAAAACTAAGGGCTCTCTTTCCCCCCTCCCCGCCGGGTGGGAGCGGTTAGAGCTTACGGGGAAGATGTTTTACGCATTAAAAGGAGGCTGGTTAAGGTGGTAAAGAGTAAAAATGTTGCTGTTCAAGGAGCTAAAATAAGAATTTTGTTGGGCAAAGGCGATAATGATTTTATCTCGCTGACTGATATGGCCAAGAAATTTGGGGATGATGTTTTAGTTTATCAGTGGATGCGTAATCGTAACACAGTTGAATTTCTTGGAATTTGGGAGCAAATTCACAATCCAGAATTTAAAGGTCTCGAATTCGAAACCTTTAAAAAACAGGCTGGCATGAACAGCTTTTCTCTTACACCCCAAAAATGGATAAAAGCTACGAGTGCTGTTGGAATTATTTCAAAAGCGGGCAGGTATGGTGGGGGAACTTATGCTCACAAGGATATTGCTTTTGAATTTGGGACCTGGCTTAGTCCAGAGTTTAAGCTTTATCTTATAAAAGAATTTCAACGGCTAAAAACCGATGAAAACGAACGTTTGGCTCTTGGTTGGGACATAAAGAGGATGTTAGCAAAAGTAAATTATAGAATACATACTGATGCGATAAAGGAACACTTAATTCCTCTGCAGCTCTCAATGGAGGCAACAAACGTAATTTATGCCAACGAAGCAGATGTCTTGAACATGGCATTATACGGCAGGACGGCCAAACAATGGCGAGACAAAAATTCTGGTAAAGAGGGCAACATCAGGGATTATTCCACTGTTGAGCAATTAGTTGTGCTTTCAAATCTTGAAAGCCTGAACGCCGAATTCATTCGATCTGGTTTATCTCAAAGCAAAAGGCTTGAGAAGCTTAATGAGGTTGCTATTGCCCAAATGAAATCTCTTCTTGCTAGTTCTACTATTAAAAAATTAAAAAAACATGCCAGCGAGTAAAGATAAAACAACAACAAATCCTAACTCCCCCCTCCCCGCCGGGTGGGAGATATGAACATGAGTGATAAATATATGTTTGATATTAATGGTTTTGACAAAATATTAGAAGGGCA
>PEYM01000090.1 GCA_002774365.1 Candidatus Saganbacteria bacterium CG08_land_8_20_14_0_20_45_16
CAAGATAAAAGATGACAGAAAAGTAGATTAAAATTCTACCGACGACAACCTCGAAACCCCGCAAAATCACTGCTTGCTAATTCTTCGGAGCTCTCGTATATATATATCGATAAATTTCACTTAAAATTCCACTTTTTTGAGAAATATTTTTTGGGATATATTGGGGTATATAAGTAAATGATACGCAGGAATCCATAAGGACAGAGAGCCTGTATATGTGGTTAGCTGCCTGCTATCTCATAGTTTTCACGGTTTCATATTTTACTGGCAAAAGTTTATCCAAGAGAATATGCTTTGACGCGTCTAAAATCTCAATGCCAACAATTTGTTCGCCTTTCCCCATGTCTAACACAATATCTTCAGAAACCCGGCGATTTATGATTTCCTGTTTTTTATCATCTAACCTAAGATAAAGCAAATCAGATTTATCGTCATATAATATATGCATCTTTATTCCTCCCATTTACCATAAAACACATAAACCGTAATAGTTATGATGACATTCTCCTCAATAACATAGAAAACCTCAATTCTTTTCTGCTCATAATATTTACCATGTCGTTTCTTACGAAAACCATCTCTTTTCTGTTTGCACCTCTTTCCTCTGATCGTTCCAAGGTATGGGCATCAACTTGAATTTCCATTGCTGACAAAATTATATGATGCTCAACCATTATTGAATTATCTCCACCCCTTGACAACCCCTCCACCCGCCTGCTACAATTAGCACTCTAAGGTCAAGAGTGCTAAAATGAACAGCGAAATCAACGAACGAAAACAAAAGATACTTAAAGCTATTATTAAAGACTACCAGCATACAGCTGAACCTGTTGGTTCGCGAATAATTTCTAAAAAATATCTTCCAAACTTATCCCCTGCCACTATCAGAAATGAAATGACGGAACTGGAAGAAGCTGGCCTTATTATGCAGATGCATACCTCTTCCGGCCGCGTGCCAACGGATAAGGGTTACCGTTTTTATGTTGACCATTTAATGAAAGCCTTGCGGCCTACCAACAAAGAAGAAACCATGATCAAACAGTCTTTTGCCATTAAAAGCAATCTGGACCAAATTTTACATCAAACAGCCAAACTGCTTTCACACACCCTTGATTACACCGTCATTGTGGTAAACATAAGCAGCCAACACAAAATTTTTTCCGCAGGGACCTCAAGCTTGCTGCACCAGCCTGAGTTTAGAAATATCAACCAGATGCAAAAAATCTTAGAATTATTGGAAGAAGAAGAACTGTTAACAGAAATTGTAGAAGAATATACCTTGCCACAGGAAGTAAATATCAAGATTGGCTCAGAAAACAACCACAAAGAAATACGAGAATGCAGCGTGGTTATTTCTTCATATGAAATAGACGAAAAACCAATTGGCAGTATCGGCATTATTGGACCAACCAGAATGTATTACAGTAAAGTGGCTTCTTTGGTAGATTATGTAGCCAAAGAGCTTTCCAATGTTTTTGCTACTGGAGAATTTTTATGATTGAAAATATGGAAAACACAGAAAACTTAGATTCTAAAACCGAGGAACAACCAGCCTCAGAATTAGACTTACTCATAAAAGAGCTGGCAGATAAAAACAACAGTTATTTAAGAACTTTAGCAGACTTTGATAATTTTAAAAAAAGAACTGCTAGCGAAAAGGAACAGTTTATTAGATTTGCCAACGAAAGCCTGATTGCCGAGCTTTTACCCATAGTGGACAACTTTTCCCGAGCTATTGAAGCGGCAGAAAAAGCCGGGGCAAGCGAAGAGATGATTAAAGGTTTATGTCTAGTTAAAAGGCAGATTGATGATACTTTAACCAAATATGGGGTTAAAGAGGTTGACGCGCTGGGCAAACCATTTGATCCTAATTTTCACGAGGCCATCGTACAAAAAGAAGCTAAGGGCGAGGAAGGCGTTATCTTAGAAGAAATGCAAAAAGGCTACACTCTTTACGGCAAGCTCATCAGGCCGGCAATGGTAATCGTATCCAAAAAACATAATGACAAATAAATCAACAAAATCCAAATCGGAAAATATTTTTGATTTGCCGATTAAAAGATTTATTTGAAATTTGTCATTGGGATTTTGAATTTTTTATATAAAGGGGGAATAAAAAATGGCTCAAGAAAAAATAATCGGGATAGATTTAGGGACCACTAACAGTTGTGTCGCGGTAATGATGGGTGGGGAGGCAACAGTTATTCCAAACGCAGAAGGAACTCGCACTACCCCATCGGTAGTTTCGTTCCAAAAAGACGGCAGCCGCTCTGTTGGCCAGGCCGCCAAAAGACAGGCAGTAACCAACCCGGAAAACACTGTCTTTTCAGCCAAAAGGTTTATTGGGCGCAGGTTTAATGAGGTTCAGCAAGAGCTAAAATATGTCCCGTTCCATGTTATCGAAGGGGGTAAAGGCGAGGCCAGGATAAAAATCAATGACAAATCATACGCCCCGCCGGAGATATCAGCCATGGTCCTGCAAAAAATGAAAGAGTCTGCCGAACAGTTTTTAGGAGAAACAGTTAAAAAAGCCGTGATCACAGTCCCGGCTTATTTTAACGATTCCCAGCGTCAGGCAACTAAAGATGCCGGAGCGATCGCCGGACTTGAAGTTGTCAGGATCATCAACGAGCCAACCGCCGCTTCACTCGCTTACGGCATAGAGAAAAAGAAAGAAGAAAAAGTCGCAGTCTTCGACTTAGGTGGGGGAACCTTTGATGTGTCAATCCTTGACATAATGGCTGATTCCATTGAAGTTCTGGCCACTAATGGCGATACCCATCTTGGTGGTGATGATTTTGACCATGAGATCATCCATTGGCTGGCAGAAGAATTCAAAAAAGATCAAGGGGTCGACCTTGCTAAAGACCGGATGGCGATGCAGCGCTTAAAAGAAGCCGCGGAAAAAGCTAAATGCGAGCTCTCCACTGTTACCGAAACAGAGATCAATCTGCCGTTTATCACCGCTGACCAGAACGGGCCAAAACATTTGGTCGTTAAATTATCCAGGGCTAAGCTTGAGCAATTAACAGAAAAGCTCGTGGAACGCAGCTTAGAACCTTGCAAAACAGCCTTAAAAGATGCGGGGCTGTCAGCCAAAGATATTAACGAGATCATTTTAGTTGGCGGTCAGACCAGGATGCCCAAGGTTCAAGAAACAGTTAAAAACTTTTTTGGCAAAGAACCTCACAAAGGGGTTAATCCTGACGAAGTTGTTGCCCTGGGTGCCGCCCTGCAAGGTGGCGTATTAGCCGGTGAAGTTGGCAAAGACATGATCTTGCTCGATGTCACACCTTTAACCCTGGGAATAGAAACCCTAGGGAGCGTAATGACGCCAATAATCGAGAAGAATACTACAATCCCCTTAGGTAAAAGCCAGGTTTTTTCTACTGCAGCTGATGGACAAACCTCGGTTGAGGTCCACATTTTGCAGGGTGAGCGGCCCATGGCTGCTGACAACCGCTCGCTGGGCCGCTTTCATCTTGACGGCATCCCGCCAGCTCCAAGGGGTGTGCCACAAATTGAAGTCACCTTTGATATTGATGCCAACGGTATTGTGAATGTCCATGCAAAAGATAAAGGAACAGGCAAAGAGCAAAAGATAACCATCACGGCCTCATCAGGCCTGTCTAAAGCCGAGATTGAAAAGATGAAAAAAGAGGCCGAGGCCCATGCAGCTGAAGACACCAAGAAAAAAGAGTCTGTTGACGTGCGCAACCAGGCCGAAAGCATGGCCTACACAGCCGAAAAAACCATCAAAGATGCCGGAGACAAGGTTGAGGCAGCTGATAAGGAAAAAGTAGAAAAAGCCATTGTGGATGTCAGGAAAGCCCTGGAAGGCACGGATACCGAGCTAATCAAAAAAGCCCAGGAAGAGCTGCAAAAAGAGATCTTTGCTGTTTCTGAAAAGATTTATAAAGCAACTAGCCCACAGCCTGGGCAAGAAGAAGGACAAGGGACAGAAGAAGGGAAAACTGTTGACGCTGAAGCTGAAGTGAAAGAAGATAAAGATAAAAAATAATGGCTAAAAAGGATTATTATGAAGTCCTTGGCGTTAAAAAAGAAGCTGGAGCTGACGAGGTCAAGCGGGCCTACAGGAAGCTCGCCCGTAAATATCATCCAGATGTAAACAAAGCCTCTGGCGCAGAAGCAAAGTTTAAAGAGATCAATGAAGCTTATCAGGTCCTCTCAGACCCTGACAAGCGTGCCCAATATGATTATTACGGTTCAGCTCAAAGTCAACCTGGCTTTGAGGGTTTTGGCGGCAACAGCGCTCCCTTTCAAGGGTTTGAAGGCTTTGGTGACTTCAACGATCTTTTTGATACTTTTTTTGGCGGTGGGATGCACGGGGGAAGGCGTGAGCCAGCCCGCGGGGCTGACCTGCGCTATGACCTAAGGATCAGTCTTGAACAAGCTACCTCTGGCCTGGAAAAAGAAATCAATATAGTCCACTTTGTTACCTGCCATAATTGTAAAGGCTCGGGCGCAAAACCTGGCTCAAAACCAACACAATGCCAAACCTGTCATGGCACCGGTCAGGTCAGAAGGTCACAACGCACCATTTTAGGCAGTTTTACCCAGGTCACACCTTGTCCCACTTGCTATGGTCAAGGCAAAACTATTAGTTCACCTTGTCATGATTGCAGCGGCAGTGGCCGAGAAAAGAAAAACCAAAATATAACAATCAAGGTCCCGGCTGGTATTGACAGTGGCTATCGCGTAAGGGTCGCTGGCAGAGGTGACGCTGGCAAAAACGGGTCTGCGCCTGGCGATTTGTACCTTTTTATTACTGTTGAACCGCACGCAAAATTTAACCGAGAAGGAACCCACCTGTATTACAAGCAAAAAATTTCTTTTATCCAAGCAGCCCTGGGCGATGAACTGCAAATCCCCACGCTCACTAGCCCAATATCTTTAAAAATTCCCAAAGGCACCCAACCCAATACCACTTTTACCATCAAGGGCAAGGGCCTGCCCTCCCTTAATAAGCCGGGCACTGGGCATCTTTATGTTCTGATCGAGGTCGAAATCCCGACCAAGCTCTCACCAAAACAAGAAGAGCTCCTGCAACAATACAAAAATGCCTAGATTTTTTGTCCCTCAAGAACAACTGCCAATAATCTCTGGCCAGGACGCCCACCAGATCAAAGATGTTCTAAGAATGAAGGTAGGCGATGAACTTGAGCTTCTTAACGGCATGGGTCAGAGCTATCAAGCTAAAATAGCAGAAATAAAAAAAGACAAAATTATCTATACTATCATTGGACATCAGACCTTGGACATCGGATCTAGGACCGATATTACCCTCGCCCAATGCCTGCCCAAGCACAAAAAAATGGACCTGATCATCCAAAAATGTACTGAGCTTGGTGTGGCCAAAATCATCCCCACCCTGTCTGAGCGCTCAGTTGCCAAGGCAGAAAAGCTTGAACGCTGGCAAAAGATTGCTAAAGAATCCAGCGAGCAATCTGGCCGCGCTATTATTCCGGAGATTTCCCAACTGACCAAATTTACCGAGGTACTCAATTATAAAGGCCAATACAACCTTGCCTTAATTCCGTGGGAATTAGAAAAAACAAAGACGCTAAAACAAGCCTTGTCCATAGTCCATAGTCCATTGTCCATTGTCATTTTGATCGGCCCCGAAGGCGGCTTCTCGCACAATGAAGTAGTACAAGCTAAAGCAGCTGGTTTTATTCCAATTACACTAGGCAAGAGGATCCTGCGCACAGAAACCGCTGGACTATCGATCTTGTCAATGCTCAATTATCATTTTGACCAATAATGAAATCGCGTTTTACGCTTTAGCTTGTTGTCAGTTGTTGGTTAAAATGAGAGAGCCCCTCCCTCTCTAAAGCATCCATGTTTCCTTTAGAAAAAAAAAGGGCTCTGCTCAATTATAGGGTCAACTCAGTTCCAATGTTAATCCCAATACCTTTCATTGAGTAAGGTGTGGTTAACGAGGAGCCTGACCTGATTATGGAGTAAGCCAACTCAACGTAAGAATCTCCGCCAAGCCCGATGTCTCCTTTGATGCCATAATAAACCTGGCCACCATAAGAACCACCTGTTTTCTCACTACCATAAACAACGTAGTTAAGACCGCCGCCAACATAAGAAGCTACTCCGCCCATCATATCAGCCGGGATATTGATAATACCGTCAACAAAAATAGGCATCGCTGATTTAGTTAAATCATTGATGTCCTTTCCTGTTGCGCCTCCCAAGCCAAGCTTCCAGGCAATAGCGTCGTCAGCTAGTCCCATCATTGGTCCAATACCCATAGGATCAGCCAGGATCAGGTCGCCACGACCGACAACTATCTGATTCCCTGCTAGGTATCCAACGGTATAACCAGTCTTAAGCCCCAGACCAAACAAGCCAGCCACTGGTGCCGCCACTGGCCGCACATAAACTGGTGGTGGAGCAACTGGTCTTGGAGGTGGTGGAGGGGCCATTTCACCGGCTTCCATCTCTTCCTTCCAAACCTTCATGCGAGCAATGGTTGATTTCTTCTGAGCTTGCAGATCCGTGACCACAGCAGCATTACCAAGTTTTCGATACTTAATAATCTTTTGATCAAGGGTTTGCAGATACTCCCGGCCTGAGGCCAGTTTGTCTGCTGCGCTGCGCTCATCAGCACATACCATTCCCGCTAAGACGATAGCAAACACAAAAACCGTCAATAACGCAAATAATTTCTTCAATTCATTTCACCTCCTTTTATCTTTATTCTATTGTGTGGATTATAATCATAGCCAAAAAATTTGTCAAGGGCTTTTCCTGCCATGTAGCAGCAACGTGATAATGTCCGGATTGGGCAAAGTGAAAATGTCCGGTTTTGGTTAGCAAGAAA
>PEYM01000008.1 GCA_002774365.1 Candidatus Saganbacteria bacterium CG08_land_8_20_14_0_20_45_16
TCCCTTCAAAAAGGTTAAACGAAACTTTTTCAACCTTAACTTCGCGGTTGATGGCTTTGGAGATTTGCTGCGCGGCAAGGTCTTTGATTTTTTCTAAGGGGAGGAGCATAGGGAGGGCGACCGCGCCGATTACCAGGAGCCCGACTAAAATACCAGCAGTTATCCCAAACCATTTTAAGACTTTTTTCATGAGAGCACCTCGTCGCTATTATACTACAACTTACCCCCATCTTGCCCAGGTTCCTTGAGGGGTAGCTGGGCGAGTTATGATATAATTTTTACATTATGAAAAAAGGAATTTCGATTTTAGGCTCCACTGGCTCGATTGGCCGACAAACCTTGGAGGTTGTCTCAATTTTCCCCAGCGCGCTCACAGTTGTGGCGATGGCAGCCAAGGACGAGGTTGATTTAATTGTTGAGCAGATCAAAAAATTTTCCCCAAAATTAGTTTCAGTTGAGAGTGAGGCGGTTAAGCAAAAGGTTGAGGCAAAACTTGGGCCAAGCAAGGTTGAGATCGCAACAGGAAGTGAGGGGTTGCTGCGGGTTGCGACCGAGCCGTCAGCTAAGCTGGTGGTGGCTGCGATCCCTGGTTCGCTTTCACTTTTAGCGGTCCTTGAGGCGGTCAAGGCTAAAAAAGATATTGCTTTAGCCACGAAAGAAGTATTAGTTACTGCCGGCGACCTGTTTATGCAAGAGGTTAAGGCTAGCGGCGTAAAAATCTTTCCAATTGATTCGGAACACAGCGCGATTAGCCAGTGTTTGCGCGGTGAAGACCACAAGACAATCCAAAAGCTGATCATTACCGCGTCGGGCGGGCCGTTCCTAAAAACCCCTAAGGAAAAATTCGCGACCTTAACTGCCAAGGATGCCTTGGCTCATCCCACCTGGAAGATGGGGCCCAAGATTACGATAGACTGTGCCACCTTGATGAACAAAGGGTTTGAGGTGATTGAAGCGCATCATTTGTTTGAACTCGACTACTCAAAAATTGAAGTGGTGGTCCATCCACAAAGCGTGGTCCATTCTTTTGTGGAATTTGTCGACGGGTCAATCAAGGCCCAGCTAGGCGCGCCAGACATGAGGATCCCCATTCAATACGCCCTGCTCCAAGAAGTGCGAATGCAGAATCATTGGGGCCGGCTCTCTTTTGCTAAGGCCAGCCAATTTACCTTTCAGCCGCCGGACAAGGAAAAATTTCCTTGTTTGCAATATGCCTATGATGTGGGCAGGGTTGGCGGGACCTTGCCAGCGGTCTTAAACTCGGCCAACGAAGTAGCGGTCAAGCTATTTTTGCAAGGCAAAATAAATTTTGCCGAAATACCGCAGCAGATAAAAATGGCGCTTAACCAGCACCAAAACAAAACCCAGCCATTACTTGGGGACATTTTAGCGGCGGAAAAAACAGCCCAGACCTTAGCTTCTTGAGTCCCTGATCACAAAAATAATCCCAATCAGTACGCCGAGGGTGTCGTGGAGGGCGTTGGCGTTGATAAGGGAGGGGAGACACTCGCCGGCAGGATCACAGAGTGCGGCTTTGAAGCGCTCGACCTCCATTTTTTTCTCGATAATATCTTTCTGTAGCTTGGCATAATCTTCCTTGTTCTCAAAAAGTGCGGAAATCTTTCTGCCCAGGATTTCATCTTTCGGTGCGTGAAAATATTTGTGGGCCTCTTGGTTTAAAATAATTACGCGGCCGCTTAAGTCTGTCACGATCAGCGAGTCTGGCATGGTCTCAATGATTATGTCAGCCGCCAGGGCTGGAGAGATGGCAAAGAGGCTGTAGCGCCGCATGGCCAAGAAAATAAAAAAGGTCATGACCGCAAAATCAAAAATAACCGTCGGGAAAATGGGCCGGCTTTGCAAGAACAGCGGCAGAAACTCGTCAGTGACAAGACCAATGGTAACTGGGATGAGAGAGCCCAGGGCAATTAAAAAGGCCTGCTCTTTGACGATTTTTTGGTGGGCCTTGCGGGCAAAGTTAAGAAAAAGGCCGATGCCGATCACATTGAAAGAGATCGAGTAAATTAAAAAGATCCAATAATATGGGGTGGGGATGCTGACAATGCCGTAGGGCATGATTTCGTAACGTTGGTACATTAAGCTAGTCAATAAAAAAAACGCGCTAACAATGGTTGGGGGCAGGTACATGAGCCAAAGGCTGTATTTTTTCTTCAGCCACTTTTCTTGATGGGTAAAGATCAAGGCAAAGTGGACATAAACCGCAAAGCAAAAGGCAATCAAGCTGACTGAGAGTTTGTTGATAATGGCAGCCAGCTCAAGGGTAAAGGCGATGCGCAGTGAATAGGTTAAAATACAGGAGAGAAAGGCGAGCAAGGCGAACCTGGCGAAAAACCAAGCGGACTTGTTGGCATAATGATGGCTGAAAATAATAAAGGTAAAGATTAAGACAAACAAAGATGCGAGCAGCTCAAAATACGGGAAAAGTATTGACATTTGACCTCATTATAGTATATCTTTTTAGTAAGGACAAGGCTAAATGTAAATGGCAAAGTATAAGCGTATCCTCTTAAAACTTTCTGGCGAAGTCTTTGGCGGCCAGCAAAAATATGGCATTGATATTGAGGTCTTGACTGTTTTGGCGCAAGAGATCAAAACAATCAAGAAGCTTGGGGTGGACGTAGCAATTGTAGTTGGCGGTGGCAATATTTTTCGCGGTGTTTCTGGCGCGGTCAAAGGCATTGATCGTGCCACTGGTGACTACATGGGCATGCTAGCGACGGTCATTAATTCCCTGGCTTTGCAAGACGCGCTAGAAAAAGCCGGCGTGCCAAGCCGGGTGCAAACTGCGATCTCTATGCAATCAGTGGCCGAGCCTTTTATCCGGCGCCGGGCCATTAGGCACATGGAAAAGGGCCGGGTGGTTATTTTAGCCGCTGGCACTGGCAACCCTTATTTTTCAACAGATACCACTGCGGCTTTGCGTGCGGCCGAACTTGATGTTGACCTTGTCCTTAAGGCCACCAAGGTTGGTGGGGTCTATGACAAGGACCCGATGCTGCATAAAGACGCTAAAAAATATAAAAAGATTTCATATATGGCAATGATCCAGCGGCGCTTAAGGGTCATGGACACGACCGCAGCTTCTCTTTGCATGGAAAATAAGATCCCAATCCTAGTGCTCAATTTGACCCAGAAAGGGAATATTCGAAAAGCAGTTTTGGGCAAAGACGTTGGTACGATTGTGGTAGACGAAGACGCTTAAAAGGAGGCAAAAATGTCAGACATAATAGTTGAGAGCGAAAATAAAATGAAAAAATCAATTGAGACTTTGAAGCGAAATTTTGCTGCGGTACGGACTGGTCGGGCCAGCCCCGCCCTCCTCGACCATATTAAAGTTGAGTATTACGGCACAGAGATGCCATTAAAACAATTGGCTTCTATTTCTGTGCCCGAGCCCCGCATGCTGGTGATTAGCCCTTTTGATAAAGGTGCGGCCCAAGCGATTGAAAAAGCGATCATGACCTCTGATTTAGGGATAAACCCTAATCGAGACGCTAGCGTGATCCGGTTGGTCATGCCGGAGCCGTCGGAAGAGAGGCGCCGCGACTTAGTGAAACTACTTAAGAAAGAGGCCGAAGAAGCTAAGGTCGCTCTTAGGAATGTCCGTCGAGAAGGCATGGACACGTTAAAAAAACAAAAAACCGAGAAAAAAATTACCGAGGACGTTGAAAAGGGCCAAGATAAAAAAATGCAGGAGATGACAGACCGGTATTGCAAAACTGTTGATGATCTGGTCAAAGCTAAAGAAGCCGAAGTCATGGAGGTCTAAGCTCGGATTTGGAAAACAAATGGTTGATCCTCTAAAGATACCTCAACACATCGCGATAATAATGGATGGTAACGGCCGCTGGGCCAAGCAGCGCGGCTTGCCAAGGATTGCTGGCCACCGTGAGGGCGCGGAGTCGTTGCGCGCGGTCCTTAGGGCTTGTATTGAGCTGGGCGTAAAATACCTAACCGTCTATGCTTTTTCCACAGAAAATTGGCGGCGGCCTAAAGCTGAGGTTGATTTTTTGCTGGACCTCTTTGCCTTGACTATTGACCGAGAAACTGACGAGCTGATTGACAACCAGATCAAGGTTAACTACTTAGGCGATTTGTCCAAATTCCCCAAAGAGCTGCAAGCCAAGATGGCTGGGGCAATGGAGCGGACAAAAAAAGGAACAAGAATTACTTTTAATATTATGGTGAACTATGGCGGCCGGGCCGAACTGGTTGAGTCAGTGAACCAAATTATAGGGGCTAGGGACAAAGGGCAGGGCGCAAAGGTGACAGAAGAAGAAATCCAGGAACATCTTTATACCCGCGGCATGCCAGACCCTGATTTATTGATCAGAACCGCCTCGGAGCTGCGGGTCTCGAACTTCTTGCTTTGGCAGATTGCGTACTCTGAAATTTATGTGACTGATCTGTGCTGGCCTGATTTTAGAAAAGAAGCTCTTTGCGAGGCTGTGGCTGCTTATCAGCGCCGGCTCAGAAAATTTGGCCAGACCGAGGAGCAAGTCAGTGCTGCCTAGAATATTTACTACTTTAGTGGCTGTCCCTGTGATTTTGGCGTGTATTTATACTGGCGGCGCAGTCTTTCTGGTGTTGGTGCTTGTCTTAGCTGTTTTTTCGATCAATGAGTTTTATAACATGATGCAAAAAAAAGACTTTCATCCAGCTTATTGGCTGGGCAATTTTTTCACGCTGTTTTTTATTATCTTTGCTTATTATGCCCTGAGAAAAAATTGGGAGCCCGCACATTCTGCGATCTTAACAGGCTCAGCCTTGGCCACAATGGTGGCAACGCTTTTCCTTAAGCAGCGGCCCAAAGAAGCGATTGTAGACATTGCTGTGACTTTGCTGGGCATGATCTACATTGGTTGGTTCTTTAGCTATTTTTTGTTTATCCGGGCCTTAAACGATGGCAGCGCTTACATGTTTTTTCTGTGCGGCACTATTTGGGCCTTAGATGTGGTGGCTTACTTGGTTGGTTCAAGATTTGGCCGGCACCGGCTTTTCCCCTCGGTTTCTCCAAAGAAAAGCATTGAGGGTGCGCTGGCTGGATTTGCTGTTTGCTTGATTGCGGCTGGAGTTTTTGGCTACTACGCTGGCTTTAGTTTATTGCATTCCCTAGTCCTAGGTGGTTTATTAGGGGTGGTGGCGCAAGTTAGCGACTTGGTTGAATCTTTGATCAAGCGGGACGTTGGGGTCAAAGATTCTGGGGCGATCTTGCCTGGGCATGGCGGCTTCCTTGACCGGATGGACAGTTTTATTTTAACTGCGCCGGTTATGTATTATTATTTAGTGTGGGTGATCTTAAAATGACAAATGACAAATTGCCAATGTCAAATGATTGTAAAGCTATTACTATTATATGTAAGGCCTTAAAAGAAGACGTAGGAGCGGGGGATATTACTACTCGTGGTGTCGTAGCTCGTAGTATCGTAGTGCAGGGGAAGATAATTGCTAAGGAAGCAGGGGTAATTGCAGGCTTGCCGGTGGCAGAAGAGGTTTTTCGACAGGTTGATAAAAAGATCAAATTTTCTTCCGCGGTAAAAGATGGGACCTGGGTTAAAAAGGGTGAGGTAATTGCCACGCTGACTGGACCAGCTCAAGGGATTCTAACTGGCGAGCGGGTCGCGCTTAATTTTTTGCAAAGGCTTTCTGGAATAGCGACATTAACGCACAGTTTTGTGTTTCGTGTTTCGTGTCTCGGGTCTTTGGCCAGGATACTTGATACGCGAAAAACGACCCCAGGCTTGCGTGAGCTTGAAAAGTATGCGGTCAGGTGCGGCGGTGGAACCAACCACCGACTGGGGCTTTATGACGCGATTTTGATTAAGGATAACCACCTTGCGATTGCCGGCGGGGTACAAGCAACGGTAAGTAGGATTAAGAAGGAAGGGTGGAGGAGGATGAAGATTGAGGTTGAGGCCAAGACTTTGGCTCAGGTCAAGCAGGCAATAGCGCTTAGTGTGGATAGAATTCTTTTAGACAATATGAATATTAAAATCTTAAGAGAGGCTGTGCGGCTTTGTCAAAAAGCAGGCATTAAGACCGAGGCTTCTGGCGGAATTAGTTTGAAAAATGTTGCCAGGGTTGCAGCCACCGGGGTTGATTTTATTTCAGTTGGCGCTTTGACCCATTCGGCTAAGGCTTTGGATATCAGCCTTAAGGTCAATGCGGGGTAGTTTGAAAATACGTCAAGGTTTTACCTTGGTTGAGCTGGTAGTAGTTATCGCGTTAGTTGGTATTTTATCCGCCATTATTATTCCGTGTTTTGTTAATCTTTCTGATAAGGCTGATGAAGGGCAATTTAAAATGACCATGGCCACTTTTAAGATCTCGGTCC
Source organism: Candidatus Saganbacteria bacterium CG08_land_8_20_14_0_20_45_16 (assembly GCA_002774365.1). GTDB lineage: Bacteria > Margulisbacteria > WOR-1 > O2-12-FULL-45-9 > O2-12-FULL-45-9. The sequence continues at coordinate 6,356 of PEYM01000008.1, forward strand.
ACCAGATCCATCTAAAATGGATAATGGATGAGCAGCCAGCGACAATCACGGTCAACGGGATAGTAATTAATATGACTGTGGCTGGTTGGCCAACAGATACTGTTGATAGTAATCATGTGCTGCTGCCTGAAACAGAGTTTGACGGCCGACCAGCGGTTAAACTTTGGTATGCGTTGCTCCGGCCTGCCCCATTAATTCTTGGGGTGGGTGATGCTGCGCCCAGTGGCTGGCATGGGTCAGTCCTGACTGGTGACCAGATGACTTTTACCTGTTTTCAAACCACAACTAATAGGGCTTTTCGCTACGATCGCAGCAATGGCGAGATTGAGCAAGTTTTGCCCTAGTTTTTGGCGTGGGGAGTGTTAGTTATTGATTTTTTGGGTGCCTTGCCTTTTTCAGGTTTGTTTGTTACCTAAAACCTGCGTGAAAAAGGGGTATTTTACACAAGCGGTTTCAATTTCTTGATCTGGTTTTGCGCGTATTCAAAAATTTCTTTG
>PEYM01000122.1 GCA_002774365.1 Candidatus Saganbacteria bacterium CG08_land_8_20_14_0_20_45_16
GACAATTTGCTGGTTACGATTGATAATCTCTTTTTGTTTGGCTAAAACTTTTAAATTAAAGAGGTCAACTAGCATAATCCCGGTCTTTTGGCTAACTACCCAGCCGAGGCCATTGTGAGAACCGTAGAGCAAGAAGTCTTTTCCGATAGTGCGTCTGGTTATATAGAGCGAGCCTAAATGCTTACCACTGTTTAGGTCGTAGCTTTTCAAACGATTAGAATAGTAATCGTTCAAATGGATCCGGGTGTAAGGGTTGACCTGTTCTTTAGTGGTCCAAACTACCAGCCTGGTTTCTTTCCCATTGCTTAAAATATAAAGGTCTTTGAGTTGGCCGTTGTCGAGCTGAAAGGAGATGACTTCGGTGTTAATAATATGGACCAGAATAGTTCCAATGATCAGCGCTGGCCAGAACCAATCTGGTTTGCGCAGTAGTTTAATTGTTAACCAAACAAAGGGGAGGGCGATTAAAGCCAGGAGGGCAATCATCGAAAAGCCGAAAAGAAATAAAAGGGCACTGTATGATATGGAGACAAACAAAAAATATAGATCTTTCAAAGTAATCACAGTAGAGATATAGTAGCAAGAAAATTAAGCAAACAAAAGTTGATTATTCAATATAATTAATCTTGGTGGTAATTGTCATGTTTGCTTTGTCGATTTTTAAAGCGGAGAGTGTCGCGCCCCACTTGCTGACAATAACATAAGCGAAATTGTCATGAGTATAAACTGCAATGGCTTGGGGGAACTTATTATCAAGTTCTTGGGTTAGATTGAAGCGTTTAAGCTCCTTGCCTTGAGCGTCAATATATGAAAGATAGGTGATTTCATCTTCTCTTTTTGGGGCTTTGCTGTAGTGGACGATCCACTCAAAGCTGCTTTTTTTGTTAAGTTCCGGCACCTGCTTGGGCCAGTTTAAGCCGGTTTTGTAATTTAGGGAAATATAATCTGTGACTGGACCCATGGGGACATCAATTGGGTGATAATCGTGCAGTCCCTTTAGCGGGGTGAGCGAGAGGTCTGGGTTTAAGCGAAAAAAACTGCCGTTGCTACCTTTGATCTGCAGGCCGTGATTAGTAATTAAATAGTCCGAATAAATTAAAGTGAAAAACTCTCCTAAAACAGGATTGTGCTTGAGGATATCTTGATAATTGGCGATCATGGCTGGTTGTTCCAGGTCAATCAGTTCTAATTTAGTTCCAGGAGAGGTGGGCCAGGCTTTCCCTTCAAAAGGTGGATAAATTTTTAGGCTGGAATCATAATTGTGCTTAACAATCATTAGAGAACCCTTAGGTTGGCCAGTTTCCAGGTCAAAAGTCATTAGGCGAGAGGTGTGGTAGGTGCGGATCAGGCCGCTGTTTTCAATCCGGCTAAGCAAAACAGTTACAGTTTTATTATGAACGACAAAGACGCGGCCGACCTCGCCTGAATAAGGGCTAAAATACCACCTAGCCAAGCCGTTAAATACACTAAGATGAAGGAACAAAATGATGACAATAATTAAGGGCCATTGGAGTTTTGGTGGGAACCAGGGCTGGTCATTGATTTTTTGAATAATGGCAACAGCCCCAAGAAAGATGGCGACAAGGATCACCATTTGCAAATAATAAAAGAGCGGTTGCCAGGTCATCATAAAAGTTTGGGTAACCGGCGGGTGCCAAAAGAAAAGGGAGCTAAGAGCGCAACTGGCAACTAAGACCATTAGCCATTTATATCTTATTGTTGCTTTTTGCCAGAGCCACCCGACCAGTCAGGCTAGGCCCAGCCCGAGCAAGGCTCGGCTGAGGAAATAGAGCATTTCTAAGACCAGCCAGGAGAGTGAGATTATGACGTTAATCATGGGCGCCAAAAATGTGCCACCAGTAGGCAAGCAATAGTAAGTTGATCCCCCAAATTATAACGCAGGCTGGCAGCACTTCATCAATATAGGCTCGGTCAGCTTTAAAAAAATAAAAAAGGGTAAAGGCGATAACAGGGGGTAATCCGTAGCCAATCAAGGCCGTGATCATAAGCAGGGGATCAGAGGTCAAAATATGGATATCAAAGAAGTAAGGGAGGGAGACAAGAAAGGCGATCGCCAGGGTAAGAAAAACATAGCCGCGTTGTTTGTTTCTTAGGTATAAAAGGGCAATTTGGTCGGGATCGGATTTTGCTGCTGAGTTTTGCTGTTTTTGAATTTTCATATTTTCTCTCCCCCTTAGGTTTATTTTAAGTAATCCACTTGACCGATAGCTTGGCCGCTTTGTGGCTCAAGCCGCAGTGCCGAAAGGGTAAAGCCGTAATGAGCCGAACGAGATGTCTCGCCACAGGTGATAAAGAGCCAAACTTCATCTGGTTTTGAATAAGTTGCCATGGCTTGGACCATTCCGGGGTTAACATATTGATAGGCTGGTTTTATTTTACCCTTTTTCAACAGTTGGTTTAGGTTAATGGTTATTGTCGCTTGGCCGCGGTTGTCTAGGAATGATACCAGGTTCTCATAAGGCCCAAAAATCGCGCTTTGGTGGGCGACCCAAATCTTGTTTTTTGTCCCTGAAGTTTTGTTTAGTTCCTCGACCAGTCTTGGCTTAAGCAAGACTTTGCTATCTGCTGATAGTGGCTCGCCTTGTTTGTGTAAGTATTCTCCTCGGCCATTGGGATCAGCCCTAAAGCCCCAGCCAGGGTCGCTAAATCGGTCGTTCCTGCTGACCCAGCCAAGCTTGCCGTTCCAGCGTTCTTTTTTTGGTAGCTCTTTGATACTTAGCTGTTGGCCGCTCTTTAGGTTAAAAACTTTCAGTTGGTCATTATCCGGCCGGGACAGCCAGACCTCAATTTCCTGGCCGGATTTTTGGACAAAAACTTCCATGATAGCCCCTTGATTAAGCCAGTCTTTTAATTTGTGCGGCCAAGCAAAACCTAAGATGAGCGCTAGCGTAAATACTACGACAATAACGGTGGTCATTATTTTTTTGGGGATCAGTTCACGATCTGCCAGCCAGACAAACAAGCCGACAAGGACCAGGAGGAAAAACGCGTTGATGATCAGAAAGCAAGAATCCAGCAAGCCTAGCAATCTACCAGAGTAGCTGTACATATTGATGAGGTAGTTCATGTACAGCTATTTTAACAGAACTTTTACTTAAAACAAAGGCTGGCTACAAAAGGCCCGTAGGGATCCATAGAGGGGGGACTTACGGGTTGAAAAAGTTAAAAGGCTTAAAAGATAAAAAAGTTAGAAGCGAGAATTGATAGTCATTAATCGTCTTTACAATCTTAGTTGCCTTTTTTTTGTAAACATTTAACAACCGTTGTGGGTCCCCATGGGCCTTTGATCGCCACACAAAAAAGTGAAACTTTTTTGATGTCTGGCCGAAGTAATAGCAAATGATAAGCATAAGACGTCATAATAGTTCACATTTAATAGATGCCAAAAGGGATGGCCTCATCAGAGCCAAAAACCTCTTGATTCAAACCAGGAATGGCGAGGTGCTGGCGAAAAAATTAACCAGCAATGTTTCTGGCATGGTAAACCGAGGGGTAGTAGTGCTCCTGCCCGGCATTGCGACTGACGGTAATTTATTTCGGATTAATACTCAAACTGGAGAATTGTATGTGGTTGATAATTATGAAAGTTTTGCCAACTTTTTGACTAGTCTTGGCTTTACTGTTTATATATATCATCCCAGTTATTCAGACAGGGTGTCTAATCGGTATGTGGCTCGGCATTGTAAAGAGAGCAGATACTATGGCCAGGTCAGAGACGTAGACTCTACCCTTTCTTTTGACCGCCTAGTTTTTGGAGAGCTAATAGAGTTTCTGGCAGCGGTGAGGCGTGATGCTGAGATAAAAAACCTATTTCTGGTTGGCTTTAGCCAAGGTGGTTTAGCTGCTGCGGCTTACGAGGCAGCTACTCGCGACCTGGAGGTTGGTAAAATAGCCATCCTGGGCTCTCCTTTTTGTCTTAAGGAGAATCCTTATTTAAGTTTATATTTTATGCCCTTTATTAATAGTGTTAATACTTTATCCATGGCTTTTAGCCTTGAGGAGCATGCTTTGGCTGGCCTAGTAACTGAAAAGCTTGGTCCAACCAGCACTTTTTTTCGCCTGCTCCCGGCCCAATTCTTTGATTATAATCCTTTGGCCGATCTATTATACTGGCCGCCAAATATGAAGCCGGAAGTTACCAAGACAATGACCACCCGGGTTTTAGAGCCAATTCCAGCTGCTGAGACCCAACAGTTTCTTTATTTTATTAATGAGGGGCGGTTTACCTCCATGCCGAAGAATGGGTTAATTAAATATGATTATTTGGCTTTGATGGAAAACTTAGGCTCTGCAGTCAAGACTCGCTGGCTCTTTGTTTCTGGTGAGCATGATCGCTTGGCAACGGAAGATACTGTTTTGGCAGGCAAGGCTGCCATTGAACGCGGTGGTGGCAGTGCAGAGCACCTCTCTGTCCCTACTGGTCATAATGATATGGTAAATGGCATGGAAAATGTTAAAGAACTAGTCGGTGCATGGTTGCTGGCAGCTTGAGCAAAAAAATAGGGTGAAATTTACAGTGCTGCAAAGACTGTGAACGTATTATCTTGTGCTTTTTTGGGGGGAGGCTTATAATTATGCATAATCCAGGAGGCGTGATATGAGTTTTTTTGCAGCCTCGGTTCTTTTGACTTCACTAGCTTCACTGTTGCTTTCGATTTTTGTCTATTCTAAAGGTAAGACCAATTCCCTTAACCAATCTTTGGCCTTGTGTTCGCTGTCTTTGGCTGTGTGGACCTTAGCCCAAGGGCTGACCATGCTGGTGACCAGCCACCAGGCGATCTTGATTGGCATTCATGTTCAGGTTGGGGCTGCTCTTTTCCTGCCTGTTTTTTATCTCTACTTTATTTTTTCTTTGGTAGAGATTAAAGATCAAGAAACCAGGGCGTTGCAGCTGACTTGCTTGCTTGCCGCGATCTTCCTGCTGTTTGATTTCACGCCCTTATTTGTTAATAAATTTGTCATGCCCCATAATTATCCTGAGTCCACAATGGTTTACGCGGCCTTCGCGCTTTGGCTAATTAGCTCTTTTTGTTATGGCTTGGTCCGCTTGGTGCTGGCCCTTAGGCAAAGTTCAGGCGCCAAGCATCAAAAGTTCTTGTATATTTTTGTGGCCTCTTTGATTGGGATTTTTGGCGGCGCGACCTCGCTCTTTCCAATCTTTAACATAAATCTGCCGGTTATTAGCCACTTTGCCTTGCCGCTCTACATGGCTGTGGTGGTTTACGCGATTGTAAAGCATCAGCTTTTGGATATCACCCTTTATGTTAGAAAAGGCTTGGCGTATTCTCTGGCGACCGCGCTGCTCACAGCCATATACCTGGCCTTGTTGCTTCTGGCCAACAGTTTTCTGAAAGGTTGGGGCCATTATAATTCTTTGCTAGCCACGGTTTTTATAGTCTCTGGTATTGGTTTGGTTTTTCAGCCGTTGCGCGACCGTGTCCAGGTGGCGATTGATCAACTCTTTTTTAAGACCCAGTATGACTACCAGGAAACGATCAGGCATTTTTCAGAAAAATTGTCGTCGGTCCTTAAGGTAGAAGAGCTGGCTGCCTTGGTGCGAGAAAAAATTGTCAACATTCTTAAGGTAAAATGGGTAGAAGTTAGTTTTGGCCCCTGTTCAGAGGCAGTCGGGGCGGAACTTATTGTGCCAATTGAGAGCAAGGGTGAAAAATGGGGCCTGCTTATTTTGGGCCCAAAACTTTCGGGTGACCACTATTCTGCAGAGGACATTAATTTGTTAACGACGTTATCGCATCAGATGGCTGTGGCCTTAGAAAATATCCAGCTCTATCAAAAACTGGTCCGTTCTGAGAGTTTGGGTGCGGTAGGCACGCTGGCTGCTGGCCTGGCCCATGAGATTAAGAACCCGCTGGCCTCGCTCAAGGCCATGACCCAAGTGCTGCCGGAAAACTTAAGCGACCCTGAGTTTATTGCCACCTATATACGCTTGGTCCCCAGACAACTGGATCGGATCAATAATATTATTGAAAGGCTGCTGCAAGTGGGCCGAGCGCCAAGGCTGATTAGAAAAGAGGTTAAGTTTAAGTCCTTGCTGATCGAGGTTTTAGAGATCAATGCTGATCTGTGTCGCGCTCGAGGGGTCAAAGTGGTGTCGGCCTTGGCTGATTTGCCGATGGTGCTGGCTGATCCCGAGCAGTTGCAGCAGGTCTTTATTAATTTGGTCTTAAACGCGATCCAGGCCATGCCTGCTGGTGGTGAGCTTAAAGTCGCGAGCCGCCTTGAGGGCAAGAACATTGTTGCGCAAATTTCTGATACCGGTCAGGGAATTCCACCCGATAAGCTGGATAAGATTTTTCAGCCATTTTTTACCCTCAAAGATAAAGGGACTGGCCTGGGCCTTTTTACGGCCTTTCGGATCGTCCAAGAGCATGGCGGCAGCCTTGATGTTAGCTCTTTGCCGGGCATTGGCACAAGTTTTATTGTGCGTTTACCGGTTGTTTCCCTTGCTTGATAGGGGATTTGGCTTGCACAAATTTCATTGCGGATGTATAATTTAGTTATCTAGGAGGCGAAAGTTTGCCTTTTATTATCAAAACAGGGGGGGCGTTTAATAGGATCGGATTGGCCGTAGTTTAAGACATACTATAAAGTAGTCAAGTAGAAATTAGTTATCAAGGATCAAGCCCAAATGGGCAGGGACATTGAAAATTTAAACGGCAA
>PEYM01000035.1 GCA_002774365.1 Candidatus Saganbacteria bacterium CG08_land_8_20_14_0_20_45_16
TATGCCGATAGATATGTGGGAGTTCTGAAGGGCGGCAGAAACGGTTAGTTTTTCGGAGCTCTCTGTAGCATGAGAATTCAACCTGTACGAGTTGGCCGTGATTACCATTTGCATGACAATGGATCAGATGGCCGCAAATCCACAAGAGGCTTAGTGTCATTTACTCGAAAATGGGGTTTCCAGCCTCAGCATTACAAATCATCAAACCAGAGCAACTCTTTCAGAAGCAGAGTATTGGGCCAGAAGCTTTGGTCTGCATTTTATTCCAGGGATAGAATTAACCTTGAAGCTAAAACCAGATTTTCCGAGCTCAGATGTTCATATTGTTGTCTATGGATTTAAGCCCAGATCTCTGCCAAGTGGTTTTGAGCAGATAGCCCTTAGAGAAAAGGATTTGACAACTGTCCAAAAATGTTTCCCTCTCATGTGCCAAACAGGCATGTCCCATAAAAAGATGCTTAGGGCTTTTAGTTTAATTAGAGGAGTAAGCTCAGCAGATATTAAGATTAACAGAGAATTAAGAGTTTTGCTCTTTATCCATACAGTACTTCTTATACTTCTTTCAACTACCGCAGGGGCTTTGCAGGTATTCTTTGCAAGCTTTAATAAATCTGGCGGCGTTGTCTAGGATTTCTCTGGCTTCGTCTTCAGGAAAAGGAATTTCAAAACCATAATCACTGATATTTCTTTCTTCAAGAGCGTTATGAAAAATCTGATGAAGTTCCTTTGGGAGAATCCCGTTTTTTATAAAATGTTCCCAAAAACCGGCCACTACTCCACTATGCTTAGAAAACGACAAATCCTTAGTTAATAGTAGAGCTTCGGCCGCATAAAACATGGCATAATATGCTCTGGAAACAGCAAAGTCATAATCTTTATCGTCAAATAAGTTTTCCGCGGCTTTTAAACTGCGTTCAGCTTTATAAATAAGCTTGGTAACTTCTTCTTTCATTTAATGATTTTACTCTCTTTTTTCACATTAAGCAAAAATGGGGTTGCCCCTTCTTTATACTGTTTAAGTGTAACAGGCAGAGCGGAAATTACCACGCTCTTGCCAGCGGCAAAAGTTAATTGATAAGCGAGATTTTTAATTTTTGAATTTTCTTGCCAAAAATTATCAAAATGGTCAAGAACTATCAAGAGATCAATGTCTGATTCCGCCGTGCTTGTTCCCCGTGCTTGGGAACCATAAAGCAAAACATATTGCAGGTTTTCCGCGTAGATTTTTTTTAATTCAGATATAAACTGTTTAATAATATCCATAATTTATTTTATCTTGAATTCGCTAAAAATGTCAATTGGCCTCTTTTAGCATACAGCACTTCTTATACTTCTTTCCACTACCGCAGGGGCAAGGGTCGTTGCGGCCGACTTTAGCTGCTGTGTGAACAGGGGCTTGACGAGGAGCGTTGTCTTTCGGTGGCACCCCATAAGTCACATTCCGCATCGGAGAAACAGGGATATTATCTTGGTTCACCAACTGGACCTTAAAGATCATGCCAACAATCTCTTGGTGAACACCTTGCATCATTTCTTGAAACATCTTGTAGCCCTCTATCTTATATTCCACCAGAGGGTCTTTGCCCCCCACCCCACGTAACCCAATCCCCTCTCTTAAAGTATCCATGTTATGTAGCTGCTCGATCCAGGCTTGGTCCAGCACCCGCAACATGACCAGTTTTTCCAGCTCCCGCATATTTTCCGGGCCCAGTTCGCTCTCCCTGCTCTCGTAAGCACTTTTTAAGATCTCAAATAATGAGCGCTTAACTTCCCCGCGATCAGCAATCTCCTTGACCACTTCTAGGCCTTGAACCTGGACAATCTCATTAACCGCACTGATCAGCCCAGCATAATCCCATTCATCTGGATGGACCTTTTCAACCAGAAAATTATTAACCAAGCCGGCCATAACCTTGTCCATCATCTCCAGCAGTTTTTTCTTCAGGTCCTGGCCATCAAGGACCTGGCGCCGCAAACTGTAAATAGTAATGCGCTGCTTGGTCATAACATCGTCAAACTCTAAGACTTGTTTTCTGATGCCAAAGTGATATTCTTCAACTTTTTTCTGGGCCCGCTCAATCATGCCTGAGATCATCCTAGCCTCAATTGGCGTGTCTTCTTCAATGCCCAGCCGGTCCATCATGCCAGAGACTCGCTGGGAACCGAACAACCTCATTAGATCGTCTTCTAAAGAAACAAAGAACTTGGAAGCACCGGCATCGCCCTGCCGGCCTGAGCGGCCACGGAGCTGATTATCGATCCTGCGGCTTTCGTGACGCTCTGTCCCAATCACATATAGCCCGCCAAGGTCTTTGACCCCTTCGCCTAAAACAATGTCAGTCCCGCGGCCAGCCATGTTAGTTGAAATGGTCACCCGGCCTTTTTGCCCGGCCTGAGACACGATTTCCGCTTCCCGCTCATGCTGTTTGGCGTTTAGCACCTGATGCTGCACCCCGCGACGCTTCAGCATATCAGACAGCAATTCCGAGTTTTCAATTGAAATTGTGCCAACTAGCAAAGGCCGGCCCAGCTTATGATTTTTTACAATCTCATCAACCACTGCTTTATATTTAGCCCGCCTGTTCTTGTAGATAACATCAGGTAGGTCCTCCCTAACCATTTTCATGTGAGGAGGAATAACCACTACTTCTAAATTGTAGATCTTCCAAAATTCCCCTTCTTCAGTCTTAGCTGTACCAGTCATGCCGGCAATTTTTTGGTAAAGACGAAAATAGTTTTGAAAAGTGATGGTGGCCAGGGTTTGCGACTCGTTTTTGATCTCGACCCTTTCTTTTGCTTCAATGGCTTGGTGCAAGCCTTCAGAATAACGCCGGCCCTCCATCAAACGGCCGGTAAACTCGTCCACAATAAGGACTTCGCCCTCTTTGACTACATAATCAACATTTTTCTCAAAACAATGGTGTGCCCGGAGCGCCTGGTTGATTTGATGGGCCAGGTCCATGTTGGCAACATCAAAAAGATATTCTAGCCCCAGCAAGCGCTCAAGTTTGCGAATACCCATGTCGCTTAAAGTGGCATTCTTGGTTTTTTCATCAACAGTAAAATCACTGCCCAAAACAAGTTTTCTAACAATCTGATCAGCCTTAAGATAGCCCTGAAGAGTATCTTCGACCATGCCGGAAATAATTAGCGGGGTCCTGGCCTCATCAATTAAAATACTGTCTACCTCATCAACAATCGCGTAGTGAAGCTGGCGCTGCACACAATGCTCTGGTGAGACAGCCATATTATCGCGCAAGTAATCAAAACCAAATTCATTGTTAGTGCCATAGGTAATATCCGCGGCATAAGCCTGGCGTCGGGCCTGCGGTTCCATCCAGTGCTGAATAATCCCAACTGTAAGCCCTAATTTTTGATAGATCGGTCCCATCCACTCCGCATCACGCTTGGCCAAATAATCATTGACCGTCACAACATGGACCCCTTGGCCAGTCAGGGCGTTGAGGTAAACAGGTAAAGTCGCGGCCAGGGTTTTACCTTCACCGGTTTTCATTTCAGCAATTCTGCCCTGGTGCAAAATTATCCCGCCTAAAAGCTGAACATCAAAATGGCGTAAACCAATAGTCCGGGCGGAGGCCTCTCTGATCGCAGCAAAGGCCTCAGGCAAAAGGCGCTCTAAGGTTTCACCACTGGCCAACCGCTGTTTAAAGACCTGGGTCTTGGCGCACAACTGCTCGTCAGAAAGCGCCTTGAACCCTGATTCAAAAGAGTTGATCTGATCAATTAGCGGGGTAACGGCGGTCAGCTTTTTTTCATCGGAATCGCTAATAAATTTAGCCAGCCAGTTAAAAATCATTTATCGTTACGGCTCAATCATTCCAAAGTTGCCAGCCTTGCGGCGAAAAACAACACTCGGTGCATTAGTGGCCTTATTAGTAAAGATAATTAAGTTCTTTTTGCTTTTGATCAATGCTTGCACTGCTTCTTTCGGATGCAGCCGTTCTTTAGCGCTAAGCAGCTCGTGAGAGTTGTTGTTTTTTTGAAGTACATTTACTTCCTTCGTTTCACGATTGCGGAAGGCCAAAAACTCACGGTCAAGTACTTTTAGCTCGGCCTTCGCCTCGGCCAAATCCATTGGTTTATTAATAAACTGATTGCTGGCTATAATTTGCGGCTGACCATCATCACTAATCTCAGCCACTGATTGATCAGCAAGATTATGTCTTGGGTTTTCTGCGTGGCGTCGGCTGTCCACTAGTTTCTCTTTATGTTTTTGGACCTGTCTTTTCGCCTCTTCCAGCACCAGATCAATGGCCGCATAAATATCCCGGCCAGCTTCGATTGCTTGGACCATCTTTTTGCCGGCGAGCCAAGCCCTGACCTCGGCTATCTGGGAATGTTCCACATCGTCAATTTTTTTGGTCTCCAAAATAATCTCAACCTTCACAATATTACCAAAAAACTCCTCTAATTTAGCGAACTTTTTTTGCGCGTAGTCCCGCATCGCTGCCGTAACCTTAATGCCCTTACCCGTAATCGTCATCTGCATAAATATTACCTCCTAGAGTTTTCATTTTACCAGAGCTAGCGTAAATCCTCAAGGCTAGGCTGCTACCTCCATTGCCCGGCTCAAAGTCAAGATCTCGATACGCTTGGCCCCAGCAGCGTTTAAAACCTTACTGCACTCAGCAATGGTCGCGCCAGTGGTATAAATGTCATCAAGCAGCAGTACCCTCTTGTTTTCAACTTGTCCCTTTTGAGTAACAGCAAAAGCCTCCCTTACATTGGCAAAGCGCTCGTTCCTAGGCAAGTCAAAGTTGGCTTTAGTATTTCTGATCCTTTGGATCGCGTTGACCACTGGCAGCTCATGATATTTGGCAACCACCTGGGCCAAATGTTCCGCTTGGTTAAACCCCCTTTCACCAAAACGCTTTTGGTGAAGCGGAACAGGCACAATCATATCAAGTTCTTCGATCTTGAGCGGTGTTTGGCTTAAGTACTGGACAAGCAAAATACCGAGCGGCTTAGCCAAGTTTTTGCGCTTATGGAATTTGAAGCGTTTGATCGCCTCACGCAGTGTCCCCTCATAAACCGCAACACTGTAAATGCCCAAATGGGGCTTCATAAACTTTATTTTAGAAAAACAGTCTGGACAAAGATGAGCTTTTCCTGGCTGCTTGCACACTTCACATTTTGGCGGAAAGACCAAGTCTAAGATCGGATCAAGTAATTTATTCAACAATTTGATACCTCGGGCTAAAGCACTTCGATGCGAGGCATTTGACATTTTTCATTATTAATTGCTTAGTATTATATCATATGCTACTATATCTCCACTATGAATTGGGATGATATCATCACCCTTTTAGAACAGGGCGAAGGCCAAATGGTTGAATTTGAAAAAACTGTCCCCTCTCAAGATGATATTGTCCGTGAAATTACGGCTTTTTCCAATGCTGACGGCGGCAAGATAATTTACGGACTTGATGATAAAAATAAACATTTAGTCGGCGCCCAAATCAGGGACGACTTGATTGGCTGGTTGACCGGATTAGCTAAAAACTCAATTGTCCCTGCAGCTAACATTGAGGTGGAAATCATTGAGAAAGGCCAGAAAAAGATTGTGGTGATCTCTGTCCCTGATGGTGAGGATAAACCGTATCGGGTTGATGAGATCTGTTATATTAGAGATGGCAATATTTCCCGGCCAGCCAGAGAAGAAGAAGAAAAAGAAATTACTAATCCCTGGTCAGGCAAAGGGTTAAACCGGAGGCAAATTAGGGCCATGCAAATCATGGCTGAGCACGGTGGCATTACTAATCGGGATTTTCGTGAGGCTTTTGGCGTCTCTCACAAAACAGCCCACATAGAATTAATTCTTTTAGTTGACAAAAGGCTGGCGGTTTCTGAGGGTGCCGGCCGCTCCACCCGCTACATTCTGACCAAACAGCCAGAAGAATAGAAAAAAGGTCTAGCAATAAAATTGACCAGGCCCTTTTCTTTAGAAAGTTTCAGCTGATATTCTGCGCATCTGGGCTCTTTTACCAGCACCCTCGCCACGACCAATGCCGGCAAAGGCATATTTAGCCTCACTTCTCCTCGGTGTCCAGGCTGTGATCCAAACCTCAACAACATATTTACCTTCTGACAATGAAGCTGTCTCAAGGTCAATGGTTTTAAAGCCTGGCGTAAAGGTCTCGTCAACTTGCAACCTACTATCAGCCACCACTATTGGGCCAATTGGCTGCCCCGTGCCATCAGATGACCTGACCATCGCCCAAACAAATGAACGGCCTCGTGCAAAACCAGCGTAACTACCCTCTGGGATAGAAAGCTGTACTCTAGCCCTGATCTTCTCACCTCTATTAGCATGAATATAATTACTCAACACATACTTTGCTCGTGCGTATTCTTCATCACCACTTTTTGTAGCCAAAGCAAACAACTGAAAGTTTCTCATAGAATCCACTTCTGCAAAACAAGTTTTATCGTTTGAAACCTCGGTTGTCACCTTTCTAAATGGCCCCATATCAACTATCGACTCAGCCAAAACTAATGAAGAAGAAATAATAAGCAAAGCAAAGATCAAAGAAAGCTTTTTCATGGATTTCACCTCCTTTAGCTTAATGTTTTTATTTTACTACCGTTCTGCTGAATGTCAATAGCCCAAAATAAGCTGTAGCAGCAACGTGATAATGTCCGGATTGGGCAAAGTGAAAATGTCCGGTTTTGGTTA
>PEYM01000146.1 GCA_002774365.1 Candidatus Saganbacteria bacterium CG08_land_8_20_14_0_20_45_16
AATTGAAACCGCTTGTGTAAAATACCCCTTTTTCACGCAGGTTTTAGGGAAGTATATTTGTATTTCCCGAGTGTTTCCGACAACACAAACCAACCTTCGGTATTTTTTGAATAACTTAAAAAAGAGATTGCCTCTTCAGCCGCCATGTTTCGACTAGAGGTGGTGCTCGTAACAAATGCTTTTTGCAGCAAGAATTCATCAGAAAACTCCACCAACCAATATGTTTCCTCTTTCCAAACAATCTTAGGAATGACTTTTTCCGATATCAGCTTATTCTCTCTGAAAAAACGCAATACCCCATCTTCATCTTTAATTATTTTTAACGCGTCAACGCTGTTCCTCGATTCCCTGATCTTAACCTCCCAACCATAATCACCAGAAGCAAATTGGTTGGTTTCTACTTCTGCGACATATCCAGAGGCCTCTTTCTTTATAATAGTATTGCCATCCCAATTTTCATTTGTTTCAACAACTTTACCAACAACATCTCGCGCATTGCCCAAATCATCTAAAATATTCACAAGCATTTCCTGTAAAAAATCATAACTCACACTAGCTACCAAAATATTTTGATCCTTATAATCGTTGCTTAGGGAAGGAGTTTCAACCACATATTTAAGTTTAAAGGCTTCAGTCCCATTGATTACACGATCAAATATTTTTTGGTATGCTGGAAAACGGCCATAATAAACCGAGGGATTAACCTTACTACAGGTAAGCTGAACTTCATCAATCTTGCTGCTTGCAAAGTTATAAAGCTTCACAATTCCCTTTTGAACACCATTTTTGACTTGTATGACAACCCAATAATTCCCCATGTCTTCTTGCTTCAGTACAGATAAAGCAGCATAGGAATTAAGATTATTGGCAATAAGTTCGAAATTATCACCCTCAAATACCATAACTTTTGTAGATAAAATAAGGCCTGCAGACAACTGTGTTGTAGTCGTGGTATTAGTAGTTGAAGTTACGACCAACGTCGTTGAGGTAGTCGTCGTAGTAGTTGTTGTGCTAAACACTATGTGAAGCGTTGTCGTAGTGGTTGCTGTAGTAGTCGTTGTACAAAGCGGAATATATTTTGTAAACTCATGATTGGCGCCTGGCCCAATCGAGGTAAATCCCCCATCTCGAAAAACACTCTCTGACCCTTTATCTGGATCAGTGTATCTAATTAAGGCACGGTAACTACCTGGATCAATTGCTATTAGCGGAGTCAAGACTGTTTCCCCAATATTCACGGCTTGTGAATGTTGTTCTGTTAGAGTGCCACCTGACTGGCACTCTAATTGATAATAGATATTAACATAAGCATCATCATCAAGATTAATAATCCTCAAATGATAATAAGTTTCGCCCACTAGCGTTGTGGTGGTTATTGAGGTTGAGGTGGTGCTGGTAGTCGTAGTGTCGGGGGAAGGCAGTGTCGTAGAACCGGCAGTGGTGCTAGTAGTGCTAGGAGATGGCAGTGTCGTAGTACTGGTTGTTGTAATTCTAGTGGTCGTAGTCGTAGTCGTAGTCGTAGTCGTGGTTGAGGTTGAGGTTACAGTAGTAGTCGTTCTGGTTGTGGCGGTTGTCGTCGTAGTTGTCCTCGTAGTAGTGCTAGTTGTGGAAGTAACCGTAAAACTAGTACTTAAAGTGTTGTTCCCCTCATTGCTCTCATGAACAACTCCGTTGACATCTGCTTCAACCCTAACAGTGTACGAGCCAACCCCAGGAATATGATAGGACCAAGTTCTGGTATTGTACCGCGCTGAGCCAGCATTAAGGGAAGCAAAATCTTCTTGGTATAACATATCTCCATTGATCCGACCCTGGGCCGTAAAAATCCCACACGGAGACCCACCAACATTTCTCACCCGGAATTCAATCTCAACCTCATCACCAACTCGTGGATTGTCTGGAACATTGATATTTTGAACATATAAGTCTGGCAGGGCTAAGGTGGTAGTTGTTGCAGTCGTAGTTGTTGTTCGGGTAGTACTTGTAGTCGTAGATGGAGAAGCAATATAACAATACCATCTAGTGGATAATACAGTGTCGCCTGCGTTACTAGATATTAACGGCCCAGCTACCACACCTGGGCGAAACTGAATATAAAAATCGTAATCATATCTGCCTGGCACAGCAGGTATGCTTATATCAAATCTTTGATACTTACTATGGGTACCAGCTGAGGCAATATATTCCCATTTTGGCGTTAAATCAATACCTGAACCAGAAGTCGGTAAAACCTGAAGTACTCCAGGGGAATCACAATTAAGATCAAACATAACCAATAGAATAACTCCTGTACCAACATGATAAGAGTTGCCAGTAACCGGAGAAAAATGAATGTTTGATATAGAATTAACCGCTAAAACCGGGGCAGCTAAAAACAAAAAAAGGCTCACCACCATAACCAGCAGGAGCCAAAATAATTGTGTGGAACGAAGCCGCATAGACTATCCCTCCACCTGCCATTATCCTACTCCAGCACTTAAATTTGTCAAGCTGTTTTTTTAGTTATATAATACCCACAAATGAACAACCTTGAATTTGCGAAAATCTTCTGGCAAATAGCTGAATTTTTAGAGCTAAAAGCAGACAACCCCTTTAAAATCCGAGCTTACCGCGCCGCTGCGCAAAATATTGAATCACTCTCCAAAAGCTTAGAAGAAATTTATGCTCAAGGCGGGCTTAAAGCCATTGAAGAAATTCCAGGAATTGGCACTCATATTGGCCAAAAGATTGAAGAACAAATTAAAACAGGCAAAGTTTCCGTCCTGACCCAGCTTAGAAAAGAATTTCCCCAAGGTTTTCTAGAGCTGGCCAGTATTCCAGGCCTGGGACCCAAAACCGCCTTGCTGCTTAAAAAACTTAAGATCGATTCCCTAGCTAAACTTGAGAAAGCGGCTAAATCTGGCCAGCTGCGAGACCTCCCTGGTTTTGGGGCAAAGAAAGAAAAAAATATTTTGCGCGGCTTAAACCTTAAAAAAGCAAGTCACGGCCGATTCCTGCTTGATGAAGCCAGCGCGCACGCTGAATTGCTTGTTGAGGAGCTGGAAAAATTACCAGAAGCAAAAAAAATCCTCCCCTGTGGTAGCCTGCGCCGCGGCCAAGAAACCGTGGGCGACCTTGATATTCTAGTAGTTTCAGACAAGCCCAACATTATCATGGATAAGTTTGTTAAACTCGCTATGGTCAAGGATATCTTGGCCAAAGGTGAAACAAAATCATCGGTCATCTTGAAAAATGGGCTGCCAGCAGACTTAAGGGTTGTTAACGAAAAATCTTTTGGCGCGGCTAGCCATTATTTTACTGGCTCCAAAGCCCACAACATCCATATCCGCCAGCTGGCCCATCAAGCCGGTTGGAAAGTTTCGGAATACGGGATTTTCAACCAAAAAGGCCAACAGATCGGTGGGCAAACAGAAGCTGACATGTTTGCCAAGTTCCGCCTGGACTATATTCCGCCAGAGCTGCGCGAGATGCGGGGTGAGTTTGAGGCTGCGGCAAAAGGCCAGCTGCCAAAACTCGTTGAGTTGTCCGATATTAAGGGTGACTTGCATCTGCACACCAAGGCAACAGATGGCCTTAATAGCATCGAAGAAATGGCTGAGGCTGCAAAAAAATTAGGTTATGAATATATTTTGATCTCTGATCACACGCAATCAACCAGAGTGGCGGGTGGTTTGAGTGAAAGTGAAATGTTAGCCCACTTAAAGAAAATCAAGGCTGCTAACAAAAAAATCAAGGGGCTGGAAATTTTAGCTGGGGCTGAAGTCGATATCCTGCCAGACGGCTCGCTTGACTACCCTAACAAAATCTTAAACCAGCTTGATATCGTTATTGTTTCTATTCACTCAAACTTTAAAATGCCCAAAGAGAAGATGACTCAAAGGATTGTCACTGCCCTAAGCAATCCGCTGGTCAAAATTTTCTGCCACCCGACCGGTCGATTGATCGGCCAGCGCGAGGGCTACGAGGTTGATCTGGAAAAAGTTCTGCCAGCAGCCCAAAAATACAACGTTGCCATTGAGATTAACGCCCATCCGCAAAGGCTTGATTTAACTGATGTTTATTGCCAAAGGGCCAAAGAACTTGGCGTCAAAATGGTCATTTCAACCGACGCCCACTCAACTGACCAGCTTGAGCTGATGAAATACGGGGTGATGGTAGCCCGCCGTGGGTGGCTGGAGAAAAAGGATATTGTGAACACGCAAGCTGTAAGGGACTTGCTTTAAAACAAGGAGCCCTATAAAAGGGCTCCTGATTCAACAACAAAGACTATCGTGTGTTGTTCTTTGATTTGTCTTAGTAACTCCTCTAATCTTCTAGATAATTATCAAATGTCCGATCTACAAAAGTCGGCATTTGGCCTCATCCACCCTCCATTTTGTAGAAATAGGTTTCAATTCCATCTTCTCCTCGAACAACCAATAACACAGAAGCTGGTAATTGTTTTGGGGAGGAAGCGACCACCGAATCATGCAAATAAACTTGACCATTTTCACAGAAAGAAGCAGTCATTTGGGTTTTCTTAGCACTATCAAGATGGTCAATAAATATTCCGAAAGAACCTTTTCCTTTCTCCGGATAATGAAGGGCCCATGTTTTTAGTTCAATAGTAAACCCTGGGCCAAACCGTCTTTCTACGGCACTATTTACTTGATCATGGCAAATAGCTGCAAATATATCTTTGGGCTGGCGCCACCTCAAATTTGGTCTTGCTGTTGGTTCTGGTTCTGTTTCTGTTTTTGCCCGTTGCGCCGCGATCGCTATCATTCTACCAGTTTTCTTACCAACTATTTTTTCGACCTCTTGGGCAACAATCCGTGCTATCTTAACTGACAAAACCCTAGATATTTCCATTTTATTTTCCTCCTTATTTTTTTCTACTGCGTCTCAGAAACTCCTGCCTTCTACTCGAGGCTATTATTTTTTCTATTGAGACACCTCCTTGTTTAAGATCACTCACTTCCGAGCCGTTTTAAAATCAATACAATATTCACCTGCGTTTCTGCTGCCAGTGAATCCTCATGCTCTAAATATCTCTGCAAAACAGGTCTAATCTCACCAGCAAACTTTTCTAATAACTCGTTTGATAATGATTTAATTATTTCTGTGGTATGATCAGTTGACCTTCTGCTCTCTATAACATGAAGAAAATTAGACAAAAAGATTTCTTTTTCCTGATCTGACCAATCAGCTAAGAGATTAAATACTGAATCTATTGCCATATAATAAGTTTGGTACGCGAGGTCACCTTTCAGACCAATTTCAAGCATTCTAAACAAAGCGAATAGTACAACTTGCCTTTCTCGTCCTGCCTTCAACCACTCTACAAATTGTCGTTGCATCATGTCATATATTCTAGTCCTTTGTTCACAGCCAGCCAATTTGATCAATGCAGCAAAGACAGGCCCACTTTTCTGGCTCTCGGGCAATGAGGTTAAGGCCAAAACTGCTTTTTCTCTTACCAAATATACATCCTCAGTCGCGCTAATAAACACAGCAATTTCCCTATCCGACTTTTCTGACAGAGACTCTAGTGCCGCAACTGCTCCATACCGCTCTGTCTCGGAGCTTTCAAGACGTACTGCCATTTGCAAAAATTCCTCTTTTAGGGTCAACCACAAAGGATGCTCGGTCCCAAGGTCAAATATCTTTCTAAGCCCAAAAACAGCTAACGTTATGATGTAAACTGAATCAACCTCATCTTTTATTAGTTGGATCAGAAATTCCCCTGTTTCTGGCTCTGCCAAATATTCAGGCTTATTAATTAAGCTAAAAATGGCGCTTGATCTTTTTTTCGCTAACCTTCTAACGTTTTCGGCAGAGTTCAAAGACTGAACATCGCGCTCATCTTCAATTAATATCTCATACAATTTAATTGCTTTAATAAGCATCTGTGGTAATGGCGAAAGCCCTTGAAAACGCTCAATTGCTTCTTCTCTTAAGCCGACAAATTCCATCGGCAAATCCCTATCACCCCTAGCAACTAGCTCTAATTGCTCAATTTTCTCAGTAGAAAGTGAGGTTCCTTCAAAATAATGAGAAAAATAGCGTCCAACAAGAATTTCTGCCATCGGTGGCGGAGGAACTACGGGCAAACAGGGCTTTTGTTCCCGTTCTTTGTCAAACGCATCCAGAACATGCCGGCCTTTGCCAAGTGGATACATTGAAACAATAAAGCTGCCTGATGTTTCTGAGGGCTTAACAAATTGCTCTTCTAATTTCAGCAAGGTTTGCGCCCAAACTGCTCCTGGTTCTTTGGCCAAGCGCAACAAATAGTCATGGGTAAATCTAATGCCTTCTTTGTAAAACCTGGCCAGCTCAGGAACTAACTTTGGGTTAATACCATAGCATTTCTTAAAAACAGTTTTTCTACCCAAACCAAAAATCATCATGTCTAGATCAACATACGCGGTCGGTAGCTTTAGCTTAGCAGGTATCATCGATTTCATCCTCCATTAATTTTAATTCTCACCCGGGCCTCGGTCTAGCTCGAACTAACAAACTAACCTAGGCCCTTTCTATAGAGAGCTCCGAAAAACTAACCGTTTCTGCCGCCCTTCAGAACTCCCACATATCTATCGGCATATTTTGGCAA
>PEYM01000143.1 GCA_002774365.1 Candidatus Saganbacteria bacterium CG08_land_8_20_14_0_20_45_16
GCATTCCTAAAAAATATCGGCTCGAACTTCATTTTGAAAGATAAAAAATTCCAATTTGCGCTTAAAATCGGCTGGCGAGCCCTCGCAAAGGGCGAGCCAACAAAGACATTTCCCAATTGGCGGGGAGAGAAGGATTCGAAAACAGCCATCTTTCTCCGGAAAATATCAGACTTTCGCTGGAAAAGGTCATCAATTTCCAATGCCCAATGTCCAATGAATGAGTCGCTGCGCGACAGACCAAAATTAGTGATAATCAGGCCGCAGAAAGGATGGTGAAGGCTCGGTCCCTTCTCTTTGACAGAATCATTGAACAAGCCTGAGTTCAGCCTCATTTCTGGATTGGAAAATACTCCTCCGAATACATAATATAATAATTTCAAGGTAAGTTTGGCAGAAATCGGGGCGACTGGATTTGAACCAGCGGCCTCTGCGTCCCGAACGCAGCGCTCTACCAAGCTAAGCTACGCCCCGATTTATTTACTTAAAAATTTGCCGACCGCCTCATCCGCCCTAATTTCCTGGCCAGCCAACAAACGTTTTAGATCATCGCGATGAGTATAAAAAGAGAGTAAGCAAGCCCCAAGAGCAAACCAAACAATCGCCCCCCTTAGCCCCAAAATAAGCATCACCCAGGGCAAACCTGCTAACACTAGAATGGTAGAAAGGATAAAGTAGCGGGACACGACAATTGTCAGGATCCAGATCAATAAGACCAGGATGGCAAAAACAGGATCAAAAGCCAATAAACAACCACCAGTTGTGGCCACACCTTTTCCCCCTTTAAACTTAAGGAAAACCGAAAAATCATGACCAACAATAGTTGCTAACGCAACAAAAATAACGACCCAGGGAAAAGGATTGTAACGCAAAACCAAAAAGACCGGCAGGTATCCCTTGAGAATGTCACCGAGTAAAGCCAAGGCTCCCATGATCGGCCCGGCAACAACTAAAGCATTGGTCGCACCGATATTCTTGCTTCCCGCCTGAGAAACATCCTTACCCTTTAATTTAGGGAAAATGTGGCTAAAAGGGATAGAACCAACAAGATAGGCCAGAAGAATAAAGCCAAGGTTTTGCATATTTTAGGAAACTTTGTCCAGGCCAAAAGCCTTATGTAAGATTTGCACTGCCTTCTTGCCTGCTTCACGTTTAACAACACAAGAGATCTTAATCTCAGAAGTCGCAATCATCTGGATATTGATCTTTTCATTTGACAGTGTCTCAAACATCTTGGCCGCAGTCCCAGGCTGGCTAACCATACCGATCCCAACCAAGGACACCTTGGCCACGTCATCATCAGCCACAACATTTTCAGCCTTGAGCTCTTTAGCAACTTTCTTTGCTACTTCAACCGCCTGCTTTAAGTCTGGCCGCTCAACAGAAAAAGCCATATCAGCCAAAGACCCAGACGAGTGGATGCTTTGGACAATCATATCAACATTAATCTTTTCATTGGCCAGTGCAGTAAAGATCTTGGCCGCAATTCCTGGCTTATCAGGCACCTTGAGCACCCCAATTTTGGCGATATTCTCATCAAGGGCAATCCCCCTAACCGCTTCTTTTTTCTCCATTTTTTTTGCCTCCTCAATAAAAGTGCCTTGGTCTTCTTTCTCTGAAGAACGCAGATGAATAGTAATGCCATAAATACTAGCGCACTCAACCGCACGCAGATGCAGGACTTGCGCCCCGAGACTGGCTAGCTCCAGCATCTCCTCATAAGTTATAAAAGAGAGCTTTCTAGCCTCTTTGACAATCCTAGGATCAGTGGTATAAACACCATCAACATCGGTGTAAATCTCGCAAACATCAGCCTTGAGCGCCGCGGCAATTGCCACAGCTGAGGTATCAGAGCCGCCGCGGCCAATAGTAATGATATCCCCTTTACTATCAATACCCTGAAAACCAGTAATAACTACAACTTTCCCTGTTTTAAGCTCTTTTTGCAAGCGCTCAAGATGAACATGGGTAATACGTGCCTTCCGGTAGATGTCTTCTGTCTGGACCCCAGCCTGTCCTCCGGTTAGCGAAATAGCCGGGCAGTTGATTGATTGAAGCGCCATGGCTAAAAGAGAGGCTGAAACCTGCTCACCAGTGGAAATTAGCATATCGTATTCGCGCGGGTCAGGCTCTGGAGTAATTTTTTGCATCAGGGCTATCAATTCGTCAGTCGTGTGGCCCATGGCAGAAACAATGACCACGACCTGATTACCTAGGTCACGGACTTTTTTTATTCTGGCCGCAACATTTTTGATTTTTTCTGGCGTCCCCACCGAGGTCCCGCCATATTTGTGGACAACAATGCTCATTGGAAATATTATATCATGAAAAAAAGATATCAGCTTTTCTGCTTTTCAGCTATCGGCTATTCCTCTCTATTTCACTCCTCGTCAGACAATCATATTCACCTGGCCGCAAATCACCAAGCCCAATACTCCCTATCCTAATCCTCTTTAACCTGACAACTTTATTGCCCACAGCTTCCACCATTTTACGGACCTGCCGGTTTCTGCCTTCTTTGAGAATGAGGTGAAACCGGCGACTGCCAACTTGGTTAACCTTGGCCGGCAGGGTTTGTTTCTCGTCAATAATCACCCCAGCTTCCAGTCTTTCTAGCTGCCGATAAAAAATCGGAAATTGCACGGTTACCACATACTCTTTTTCATGCTCATAGCGAGGATGCATCAAGCGATTAGCTAACTCACCATCATTGGTTAACAAAATCAATCCTTCGGAATCTTTGTCAAGCCGGCCAATTGGATAAAGCCGCTCAGACACATCTTTGATAAGATCAATCACAGTTCTCTCCTTTGGATCAGAGCAAGCAGAAACAACCCCTCGAGGTTTATTCAATTTAAGATAGATCTTCTTCCCCTCATACCTCACCCTTTTACCCTGCACCTCAACCCGATCGCTTCCAGGGTTGATTTTTGTCCCTAATTTCGTCACTACTTGGCCATTAACTTTAACTTTGCCAGCAGTAATAAGTGTTTCAGAAGCGCGGCGTGAGGCCACACCACAGTCAGCCAAGTATTTTTGTAAGCGCAGGCCAGTTTCTACCATTTAATAATTTTAGCACACTCTTGCGCTTCTTAGGCCAAATTCTGTACAATAGAGCCATGAGAAAAATCTCTTGGCTGCTAACTATTTTTCTTGCTGTGTCTGTAATCAATTATCCCAACCCAGTTAGCCCCTCAACCGGTCAAGTTGTTACTTTTGAGTACACGGCTGACACAACCCGTGAAGCTTTTCTCTACATATATGATATGTCAGCTAAGCTGTTCTTAAAAAAATCCGTTGCCTTAGCCGGGGGAACGACTAGTCACACTAGCTGGAACGGCTATAGCGATTACAACCAACTTGTCAGCAACGGCCTTTATCTTTATCAGATTATCAGCCCTGGCGGGCAAAGACTTGGCCGAGGAAAAATTTGGGTCATTAATCAATGACAAATGGTAAAGGTCTCTACCAAAGGTGGACCAACCTCTGGGTGATAATTTTTAATTTGACCTTATTCTTAAACCCAGCCCTCGCCCACACTGCCTTTGATCCCATGACTATCGGGGTCGGCGCCCGTGCCTTAGGCATGGGCAAGGCTTATGTGGCTGTAGCCGAGGGTGGCGACGCACTCTTCACCAACCCGGCTGGCCTGGGCGAAACAGACAGTTTTAAGTTCACCAGTATGTCCAGCCGTTTGCTCGAAGATGTAAATTATACCCTTTTAGGTGCTATCTATCCTATGGGAGAAAAAAGCGCGGTTGGTCTAGGTTACATTACCACCATTGTTTCTGGAATTGAGCTGCGTAATCTAGCTGGCACCTTGCTTGGCCGGTCAAATTTTTCCAGCAATGTTCTCTTTGCTTCTTACGGCAAAAAATTGACCGAAAAACTCTCCCTAGGCTTCAGTCTAAAATATTTTTCGCAGAACGGCTCAGAAAATAACACTGGGAACAGCAATTGCCTTAACCTTGACGTGGGTATCTTGCAGCGCGGACTAGACTGGCTGTCTTTGGGCGTAGTTGGACATAATCTTTTAGGCGGGGAAAAATTCACCTATGCCAGCGGCGCTCCTGATAGCCTGCCCATGACCTTAACCCTTGGGACCAAGGTCTTCCTGCTGGGAGAGAAATATCAATCAGCCTTTGTCTTTCCTGCTCAATTAAGCCTTCAAGCAGATGCGATTCTCCCTTTGAATGAACAACAGGCCCAAGCCACAAATTGGGGTGTAGAATTCTCACCCAATCAATATTTAACCCTGCGCACCGGGCTGGACCAAGCTAATAAACCCGAGGGGATCGACAACAATCTAACCTACGGCCTGAGTTTACACGTCGCTGGTATCGGTTTCCATTATGCTTATCATGCATATAGTGATCTGGCGGCCAATGCCACCCAGTTTTTCTCTCTTTCTTTTGACGAACGCGGTTGGCCAAGCGAGGAGTTTTCCCCGCCCCTTGCCAATGTTCGCGGTTTATGATAAAATAAGTTTTTGAATTTTTGTCTAAAAACAGTCAAATTTAAGGAGGGGAACATGTCGGTTGTAACAATGAAAGAACTGCTCGAAGCTGGGGTTCACTTTGGCCATCAAAGCAAGCGCTGGAACCCCAAAATGAAACGCTATATTTACGCGGCCCGCAATGATATCCATGTGATTGACCTTAACCAAAGCATTCCCTTGATCGAGGAGGCCTATGAATTCCTCAAAAAATTGGTCAAGGAAAACCAGACCGTGCTCTTTGTCGGCACTAAAAAGCAAGCCCAAGAAGCCATTGAAGAAGAAGCCAAGCGCTGTGGCATGTTCTTTGTCAACCAGCGCTGGATGGGCGGTACGCTAACCAACTTTAAGACCTTAAAGAAAAACATCACCCGTTTGAACGAGATCGAAAAGATGAAAGAAGATGGGACTTTTGACCTCCTGCCGAAAAAAGAGGTTATTCTTATTGAACGCGAACATCGCAAGCTGGTTAGGGGACTAGGCGGGATCAGGCAAATGACAGCTTTGCCTGGTGCAGTCTTTATTGTTGACACCAAAAAAGAGCAAACCGCGGTCAATGAAGCCAAAAAACTGGGCATTCCCATTATTGCGGTTGTTGACACTAATGCTGATCCTGATGAGGTTGATTATCCTATCCCTGGCAATGATGACGCAATCAGGGCAATCAAACTCTTGACCGGTATTGTGGCTGAAGCTATTCTGGCTGGCAGGGAAAGTGTTAAACGCCTTGATGAAAACGGCGAAGAGATCGCTGTGCCAGCTGAAGGCGAAGAAATTCCAGAAGAAGCCAGGGTCCTCTCAGAAGAAAAACGGCTCGAGGCCATTGCCAATATCAAGCTCAAAGAAGAGACAGAGAAGGAAGAAAAATAGCCATGGTCACCACGGAAATGATCAAGGACCTAAGGGAAAAGACTGGGTGCGGCATGATGGACTGCAAAAAAGCCCTTAACGAAAACAACGGCGACTTTGAAAAAGCCATTGAATTTTTAAGGAAAAAAGGGCTAGCTGCGGCAGCCAAGCGGTCTGATCGGGTTGCTTGCCAAGGTGTTGTCGAATCATATATTCATAACGGCAATAAAATCGGGGTTTTGGTAGAAGTTAACAGTGAGTCTGATTTTGTGGCCCGCAACGACGACTTTCACAAGTTTGTCAAAGATATTGCCATGCAGATCGCAGCCTCTGCCCCACTATATATAACAAAAGAAGAAGTCCCACAGGAAGCCTTGGATAAAGAAAAAGAGGTTTTAGAGGCCCAGGCTAAAGAATCCGGAAAACCTGCCCAGGCTATTGCCAAAATTGTCGAAGGCCGCATTAGTAAGTTTTACGAAGAGATTTGTTTGCTGGAACAGCCTTTTATTCGTGACCCCAAGGTCAAGATTCGCGACCTGTTGGCCGGATTAGTCGCTAAGATAGGCGAAAATATCGTAATCAGACGGTTTACCAGGTATCAGTTGGGCGAGAAATCTTAGTCAATACACTTTTCGTTCGATCAGCTTCTTCTGAAAACACTCTTTTTTGTTGGATATTGCCGGTTAAGGCATGAGCATTGCTAATTCGAGCAAGAAGATGAGGCACAACCTGAATAGCTTCAAACATCATATAGCTAACTTGCTTGCTTGATCCTGATATTTCTTGCCAGATTTTGACTTGACGATCGTCTGGTTCATTTGCCCAAGATAAACCTTCTTGATCGCTAGGCCTGGCAAGAGGCACATGCCCAACACCAATATTTTTCACACGCAAAAACTGTTTAATTGCTGCTTCGGCCATTAACTGGTTATAGCCAGCAATATAAAAGACCATATTATCTACCCGCTCCAAAAACCCAAGCCGACTAGCTGCTTTCGCAGTAAAATCAACGCCAGCAGCATATAAATAATCGCATAAGTCGACAAAAATCCTAAAGTACCCGTCTATTTGTTCTGGCTTTAATGTTATATATGCCCGCAGTTCTTCACGTGGGGGGAAGTCTTGCCAGTCCGCAGTGGTTTTATTAAAATAAAACAAAAAATCCCTTGTATACATAACATCTCCATCAAAATGAAAGCCGCTTGTTCCCCGTTTTCTTCAAGATAACTCGCTACCCCTCGCAGACTCGGGGTAGCTCCACTACAAGAGGAAAGGTT